>DATBNQ010000027.1:0-23546 GCA_036554185.1 Gemmatimonadaceae bacterium
TTCTACTATGCGGCCCGAGGCTATGCGCTCGACGCGGACGAGTTGCCGGTCGATTGCCATAATTCGCCACTGAACCGGTGTACCGAGCGACGCTCTAAGCGTGTCGCCGGAGACTCGAATTATCGTATCGGAAACGGCGGGAAGCGCAAGACGGCCGAGTGCAGCCCAGAGGAGAGGTGCGGGTGGAACCAGATCGAGCCCCCTGGCACCCGGCGGGACGAGGAGGCTGTCACCGACGAGGACTGCGCTCGCCGCAGCACCAAATCCGCCCGCGAGGAAGAGGTCGACACGGGCGTGATCCGGAGGGCCGAGGCGCGCAACTCCGTCGCCGCGAGCGACGATCGAGTTGTCGTTGAGTTCCCAATTGAAAGTCACCTTCTCCGGGTTCGGCGGAAGGTCGAAGGCCGGGAGCGCCGGGTTGACTGGCGCAATCCCGGGAAGCGGTTGAATCCGCGGTGCACATCCGATCACAAGGCATAACGTGGCTGAGATCAAGGCAAGGCGTGACGCCATCGAGCGGGCGCCGTTCACCATCGGATACGAATGGAGTTGATGGCGTCGCCCTCGACAAGCGAATCCATCGCGCCGAGGCCGCCCGTCACGAGGCCGAATACGGTGTAGTGCCCGGTAAGGTGGGGCTGCGGAGTGAGCGTGAGAAAATACTGGCTACCGCCGGTGTCGGGTCCGGACAGCGCCATTCCGACCGCTCCGCGGGCGTAAGGAAGGAGTGTGAGCTCGTCCCGGATCTCGTAGCCGGGACCGCCCTCACCATCGCCACGCGGGTCGCCATCCTGCGCTACGAAGCCGGGCACGACGCGATGGAATCGCAGATTGTCGTAAGCGTGCGATTCCGCAAGCGTTGCGAAGTTGAGGACCGTGAGCGGCGCCCGGATGCCATCGAACGTGATGGTAATTCGGCCGCGCACCGTGCGCATGAGCGCGCGCGGCCGATGTCCGCGGAGCGACGGCACTACAATCTTTCGCACCGCACTCTCGTACCACTCCAGTGGTCGCTCGACAACGGCCGTGTCGAGCATCCGCGCGTGCGAGCCGGGAATGAGATTGCGCACCATCGAATCGGGATCGGATCGTGCTGCACGGAGGGCCTGCTGCACCACGCTGTCCCGATGGGCGGTGTCGCTTCCGATCAGAACGCCATATGCCGCTTCGCGTACACGCGAATCAGCGTCTCGCGTCGCCTCCAGCGCGACAGTGCGAGCACGCGCGGTATCTACCTCCCCGCTCCACGCTCCAACAGCCGCACTTCTCAGCCGCCAATCGGATGAGGCGCGCCACTCCGCGTCGCCGGCCAGAGTCACGCCCCGGGTAGCAGCGGCTTCGAGCAACGATCGGCGCACCTTGTACGCCGTGTCTGCCTTCCACGCATCGCGCCACGCAGTCGCGACGGTGTCGAACGCGGTTGCTGAACTCTGCGCAGCAGCGACACGCACATTCGCGTCGTGGTCGTGAAGCGCGAGCAGAATCGGAGAGCGCGCCGTCGTTCCGAACGTTCCTATCGAGTGCAGCGCGCTGATTCGGACGTATGGGTCGGGATCGGCCACGAGCGAGCGCAGACGCGCAAGAGCCCGGTCGCGCAGCGAGTCGCCAACTGTCGCTCTGGTGAGCACACGCGCAAGTTCGGCTCGGAATTTCGCGTCTGGTGTTCGTGCATCGAGCAGTGCGCTCACCCCGGACGGTGCGCGCTGGCGGGCCACCGCGTATGCCGCGGCCCATCGAAGTTCCGCATCTGTCGACGTCAGGTAGGGCTTGACCGCCGCGAAATCGAGCGGTCGAATCTTGGATGCTGCAATTATGAGTTCACGAGACGTCGCCACGGAATATCGGTCGCTGCCTCGTACAGTACCGAGCAGTTGCGTGATCGTGTCGGTCGCCGGTCTACCGATCTCGCCGAGCGCCCAGGATGCGGCCGCTGCGTCGGGCCCATCAGCGCGCACGACTGCGGCGATGCGTGAAATGGAGGCAGTGTCGCGCACGAGGCCGAGGCCAAAGAGCGCAGTGGAAGCGACAACCGAATCCGCGTCACCTGTGAGTGCGCGCAACATCGGTAATGCTCGGCGCCGGTGGCGCAATGCAACCTGCGACAACGTTCGTGCTCCGACACGACGGATCTCTGCATCGGGTGAAGCAAGTGCGGTGGCAATGAGCGCGCTGTCCAGAGCTCGTTGATCCGCGGATTTGAGAATGCGGGCGTACAGGACCACGTCAAGAGAATCGGCAACCTTGCGATCCGGTACACGCGGCCCGCCAGCGCCTGCGCCGGAAAGCGCGGCCGCAACAACAAATGTCAGCAGCATGTCAGCGGTCTACCCGCACGCGCTCGAGTTGTTGCCTGAGGTAATCGGGGATGCAGGAGCCACGCCCCTCGCGTGTCATCGCGACGAGGGTCGTGTAACCGGTGGCGATGAGCCCACCGTCCGCGATGTTGATGTCGTAATCGAAGCGGACGACTCGCGACCGGATTTCCGTGACGCGAGTGGTTACTCGAATGAGATCATCATAGCGGGCCGGCTTGACGTACCGGAGATGTGCCTCAACGACGGCCAGGGCGGTTCCCTCGCGCTCGAGTTCTGCGTAGGTCATCCCGCCAAGGGCGCGAATGAGATCGGTGCGTCCAATGTCACACCATGCAAGGTAGTTGGCGTGATAAACCACGCCCATCTGATCAGTTTCCGCGTAGCGCACGCGAACTTCGGTCACCTGGAGCATTTGTTAAGATACCGCCGCTGCGCTAAGCTTGTCGCGTGCTGAAGACTCCGTGTCATATCGTTTCGGACCTGCATCTGGGCGTCGCTACCCCGGCTACCGAACGCTTGTTCGAATCGTATCTCTCATCCATTGCTGGAAGAGTGAAAACGCTGGTAATCAACGGCGATCTCTTCGACTTCTGGTTCGAGTGGAAGACGGTGATTCCGCGGCGCGGATTCCGCACACTTGCCGCGCTCGCTACGCTGAAAGAGAGTGGAACCGAAATTCTGTACATCGCCGGTAATCACGATTGCTGGGGGGGCGACGTGCTTCGAGAGGACGTCGGGGTGGAGTATAAGATCGGTCCGTGGGAGGGTTCGATCGGCCCGTGGCGGGTGCGTGTCGAGCACGGTGACGGACTGCGCGAGACCGAGGACAGGAGATACCGAATGGTGCGCCCCATCATGCGGTCGCCCACCGCGATCCGGTTGTTCCGGGCCTTGCATCCCGACTGGGCCACGCGGCTCGCATCGGGGAGCTCGAGCGCGAGCAGGACGTATGCGGCGCGCGATGGCGGTGCGGGACTTCGAGCAATCGCCTACGCGACGCTTGCGGCAGAGCCGGAGTTGAACCTGGTAGTACTGGGGCACTCTCATGTCGCCGCACTGGAGCGTGCTGGGGAGGGCCAGGTGTTCGCGAACGCCGGCTCGTGGCTCGACGCGCCAACCTACCTCGAAATCACCGACGAATCGATCGAGCTGCTGCGATGGACTGGTTCAGCCGAGCGTGACAGTCTCAACGTGATCGATCGCTGACCCGAGGAACCGCTTCCCGACATTTCTGAACTGCTCCGGGACGTCGGATGCGATGAAGCGATGTGTGGGAGCATCGTCGCGCGGAGGATGACGCAGGCCGCGGTCGGCGAGCACCCGCGCAACCTCTCCAGCTGTTTCCTCCGCACTGTCGATCATTCGAATGTCGGGACCGATCGCACGTGCGATCACGCTCTTGAGCAGCGGGTAATGCGTGCAGCCGAGCACGAGGGTATCGATGCCCGTGTCGCGCAACGGCGTGAGATATTCACGCGCAACAAGATCGATTGCGGGGTGATCCTGCCAGCCCTCCTCGACGAACGGCACGAACAGCGGGCACGCGCGCGCGATGACGTAAACGTCTTCTTCGAGAGCGTGGATTGCGCGCTCGTATGCGCCTGACGTGACGGTGCCGAGCGTGCCGACGACTCCGATTCGTCGCGCACCGGAGGCGCGCAGTGCAGCACGAGCGCCCGGCTCGATAACGCCGGTTATGGGGAGATCGAAATGTTCGCGGAGCGATTCAACGGCGTGGGCCGTGGCTGTGTTGCAGGCCACCACCACGTTCTTCACTCCCTGATCCTGCAGGAATGACGTTATCTCGTGGGAATATCGAGTCACGGTCTCGGGACTCTTCGGACCATACGGCACGCGCGCAGTATCACCGAAGTATATGATGTCCTCGTCCGGCAGTTGCCGCATCAGCTCGCGAACGACGGTGAGCCCACCAATGCCGGAATCGAATACGCCAATCGGCGCGGATGCGTCTGCGGCCATCAGAAGCTCAGCGACGCACCGACGGCCGCACCGTTACCTGTAGGCATCACTGCAACGTTCGCCTTGAAGTCCCACAGGTTTGCGGCGACGTATGCGTCTGCGCCCGAGATTATGTGATTGAAGATGATTGCAGCCAACCAATCCTCGTAGTGTGTGCGTCGCGCACCGATGCGGGCAACGAGACGATTCTGTGTGTAACCTGTCGGCGTGATTTTTCCGGTGACCGTGTCTGCCGAGAATCCGGTCGGAATGCTGTCCTTCCGTGCTGCGCGCGCCTCGCGGAGATCCATTGCTGACTTGCGTGCCATTCCGATTGAAAGCACCTCGCCGACGGCGAACATGATCGACGCGGTGGGCCGGTTGAGACGCGACTGGGCGAATCCTGGCAACAACATCGAGTAGATCATCGCGCGGCGCGGCGCGATCGGCGGCCGCTTGAGCGAATCGGCAATCGTATCGGAGGCAACCGGGTTCCGCTGCACGGCGACGGGTGCCGTGCGTTGCGCCAGGACTGGAGTCGTCGCGAAGACCAGCGTGAGGAGAAGAGATGTGGCACTCAGTCCGCGAACTCCACCGCGACGGTCCGCGCAGTGGTGCATGTCAGCCCTTGATCGCGACGATGGCGTCGATCTCGACGAGAGCCCCGCGCGGCAAAGCCGAAACCTGAACTGTCGAGCGAGCTGGACGGGCCTCGCCGAGCCAGCGACCGTACACCTCGTTGACGATTGGGAATGCAGCCATGTCGTGCAGATACACGGTCGTCTTCGCGACATCCGCCCACGAGGCGCCCGCCTGTGTTATGACGGCGGTGAGGTTGCGCATCACCAATTCAGTCTGCTCGCGAACATCGCCGGTGGACATCTGTCCGCTTGACGGATCGAGCGCAATCTGGCCAGCCGTGTACAGCATACCGTTGACCGTTACTCCCTGCGAATATGGGCCGATCGCGGCAGGTGCGTTATCGGTGTGGACGTGATGGAGCGACATTTGTAGAGCGTGAGAGTGCGGACGGGATCATCCATCTCGCCTGTGCGGCGCGACGGACACACGAAACAGGAAATATACCGTGTAGCGGAGCCAATTCACCGGTGACGAGCGCGCCAATCCACGACGTGCGAGACGGCTGACGCAGCCTCGCGTGAACGATCAGATTTCGGGGGACGAGTCGATCGCGGGTGGTTCGTCGCGGACAAGCCTGAGGTGCCGAGCGGCGGGAACTTTCATGTCGGAGGGATGGCTCGGCGAGCGATAATAGGGATCGATTTCGCGCAGCGAACCTCTCAGCTCGCGATAGCTCGTGAGTGCGCGCGACTGCGCGATCGATGCTTCGAGGCTATCGGGTCCGAACTGGGCCTCGGCCAGTCGCGCGACATAGTAGTGGCGCCACGTCTCGCGCACGAGCCGCTCGGTGCGACTGGAAGATGGAATTCCACGGCGCAGCGCATCCGGGCTGTTTTCAACTGCGTCTCGTGGGTGCGTCGGGTCGGCCATACTTGTGGTATCGGCATTTGACGGCCGGCGCCACAGCGGCAACCATACGCGGAAGAGCCGGGTCCTAACCTATGTACGATTTCGTACAGAGTGTCGCAGCCGAATCGCCCGTGGCTACCGTCAGGCCAGGCGGAAGAGGCGGCGGGCGTTCTGGACTGTATGCCGGCCAACCGTCGCCGCATCGACACCCCGCGCGCGGGCCACGCCGGCCGCCGTCAGGGCGACCCATGCGGATTCGTTTCGTTTGCCTCGGTAAGGCGCTGGGGCGAGGTAAGGCGCGTCGGATTCGACCAGAATGCGGTCGTCGGGGATCGCGCGAACGACGTCGTCGCCGGCCCAGTTTCGGAAAGTGACGATCCCGCTGAAGGAGACGTACCAGCCGGCGTCGAGGGCGGTTTGCGCGAGGTCTATGCCGCCGGTGTAGCAATGCAGTACTCCTGTTACGCCCTCATTTCCGGCTTCGCGAACCATTGAAGCAGTGTCCTCATCTGCGTCACGGGTGTGGACTACGACGGGCTTCGAGTAGCGCTTCGCGAGTTCCAGCTGCATGGCGAAAGCGCGGCGCTGCTGGTCGCGGGGTGCATTGTCGTAGTGGTAATCCAGGCCACACTCACCTACGGCGACCGCGCCGGAGTCCAGCAGTCGTTCTAGCGCGGATATGTCGTCACGCGGGTTGAATGAAGCGGCGTCGTGCGGATGGATTCCGGCCGTGAATGCGATGAAGCCCGGATGCGTTTCCGCAATCCGGGCCGAAGCGTGCGCCTGCTCGATGGACGCACCGATGCAGACGATACCTTCCGCGCCCGCTTCGCGGGCGCGATCGATTACGGCGTCGCGGTCGCCGTCGAAGGCTTGGTCCGCGAGGTGGGCGTGGCTGTCGAGGAAGCTTTCCATGCAGGGGCCGTGGTGTTGCGAGGATACTTGCGCTCGATCCAGAGCAATACTGGACCCGCGATGTATACGGAGCTGAAGGTACCGGTGACGATACCGAACAACATCACCCACGCGAACGGGCGAATGACTTCGCCGGCGAATATGAGGAGCGCGAGTGTTGCGGCGGCGGTAGTGGCGTGCGTAAGTATCGAGCGCGGGAGTGTTTCGTTGATGCCGCGGTTGAGCGTGTCGTACAGCGACTCCTTGCGTCCCTTCCGCAGATCTTCGCGCACGCGGTCGAAGATGATGATCGTGTCGTTCAGCGAGTAGCCCAGAACGGTGAGCAGTGCGGCCACCACGGTCAGTGACACTTCAAGGTGCATCAGTTTCACGAATGCGAGGGTCGTGAAGATGTCATGCCCCGTTGCGATGATAGCGGCCAGTCCAAAGCGCCATTCGAACCGAATCGCGAGGTAAACAAGAGTTATTGCGAACGACAGCAGGATCGCGATGACGGCATTTCGGCGCAGCTCATCGCCGACGGTCGCGGTGATGGCCTCGGTGCGTTGCACCGTGACGTTGTTCTGACCGAAGGCACTGTACAGGACACTGTCGACTCGCTTGGCGACGATTTCGGCACCGCCAGACTGCGCCGCTACGTCCTGCGCGCCGCGGAAGCGAAGGGTGTAGTCGCGCGGTGATCCAAACTGCTGAACCTCAGCATCGTGAAATCCGGCGCGATCCATTGCGGCTCGAATCACCCCCGCGTCAGTCGCATTCTTGAAACTGAGCTGCTTGAGCGTTCCACCGGTGAACTCGATGCTGTAATTCACGCCCTTGATGGCGAGCGAACCGATACCGATCGCGATAAACGCGACAGTCAGGCCGACGGCGACGCGCCACCACCGAATGAAATCGTAATGTGTGTTATGGAAGATTCGCAGCATTTAGATGCTCAGTGCCTTCTGGTCGGTGTTGCGGGTGAGCCAGATGATGTAGAACGTTCGCACGACGAAGATCGCCGTCACCATGGAGGCAGCGATACCGGCGAGTAGCGTCACGGCAAATCCGCGCACCGGACCGGTTCCAAACTGGTAGAGCACGGCGGCCGTCAGAGCGGCCGACACGTTCGAGTCAACGATGGCTGGCAGTGCGTGCTTGAAGCCCTCATCGATGGCGAGGCGCGTTGATTTACCGTGATCGAGCTCTTCACGTATTCGCTCGAATATCAGCACGTTGGCGTCCACGGCCATACCGATCGACAGAACGAAGCCTGCGAGTCCGGGCAGAGTGAGCGTGGCGCTGAACCCCGCGAGTGCGGCCAGCGTGTAAAGGGTGTAGACAGCGAGTCCGGCCACTGCCAGCACGCCCGAGAAACGATAGTAGCCAATCATGATGATGATTACGAGCGCGAGCGCGATCGTACCAGCATGAAGGCTCTTGGTTATCGAATCAGCGCCGAGGCTCGGACCGATGTTGCGGACTTCGGCGATCTTGAGCGCGACGGGGAGGGCACCAGCCCTGAGTACGAGTGCCAGATCCTGAGCAGCCTGGAGGTCGCGTCCGCCGAGTGTAATCTGGCCGCGTGTTCCGATGGCGCCCTGAATGACGGGTGGTCGTCCCATGACGAGACTGTCGAGCACGATCGCCATGAAGTCGTTTATGTGCTTGGAAGTCTCATTGCGGAAGCGGCGACCGCCCTCATTACTGAGCGTGAATTCGACAACCGTTCCCTCGGTAGGCGTCTGCGTCGGCTTCGCGTCTGTCAGATACTCGCCGGTGATGATGGGTCGCGCGTCGAGGACATACATGGCGCGGTAAGTACGCGCTCCGAGCGATGTCGTGTCGCTCGACCAACGGATCACCTTGCCCGGCGGGATGGCTCCCTGCACTGCCGGCGTCGCGAGGTAACGCTGAAGTGTGGGGACGTCGTTCTGCAGGACGTAATATTCGCCCGGCATCTGTCCCTGCTGAACCAGCTTCGAGAATGCGCCACCCGTTACTGCGGCGGTATCCTTTTTTGTGGTATCGCCAGCGGCTTTTTTGGCGGTGTCCTTCGAGAAGAGGCCCTGCAATGCGTTCTTGGCGCTATCTGTTGTTGCAGCACCAGCTGCGGCCGCTCCGGACGGAAGCTTACCGGTGGATGCGAGCCCCTTCACAGCGGCATCGAGTCGCGGGAGGGCCTTCTCGAGCGCGTTGGTCTTGTCTGTGATCTCGAACTGAAGGAACGCGGATTTCTGGACGACGTCCATTGCGCGTTGAGGGTCGTCGATCCCCGGGAGTTCGACGATGATGCGATCAGCACCGGCCTTCTGGACGAGCGGCTCGGAAACGCCGAACTGGTCTATTCGAGTGCGGACCACCTTGATAGCCCTGTCGATAGCGTCGGCCTTGTCAGCGACCACGCCTTTCGACTCGTCGACCTCGAGTGCCAGGTGCATTCCGCCCTGGAGGTCGAGGCCGCGCTTGAGCGGAACGCGACGAACGGTGTCGACGACGAAGACGCCGTTACGTTTGACGCGCTCGGTGACGGTGCGCGGGAACAGCAGCCAGGCGGAGGCCGCTATCAACGCGAGGATGATGGCGATACGGTATTTGAGAGACATGAATATCTGGTTTAGCCCTTAAGGTTACCTTGAGACGCCGCCACGGTCAACGCGGACCGAGCATCCGACTCATCCAACTTGATCTGCTGCACGAGCGCTTCGGGTGATTCGAAGGCGCGCGTGTCCCTCAGACGCTTCAAAACGTCCAGCCTGACAGTCTGACCATAGAAGTCTCCTGAAACGTCGAACAGGTACGCCTCGATCGATCGGTCGTGCTCTCCAAACGTTGGGCGCGGGCCGAGGTTCATCATGCCGCCGAAGGTACCGCGATCCGTCCTGACACGCACAGCGTACACCCCGTCGGGCGGCAAGAGCTTCCGAGGCGACGGCTTGGACAGGTTCAGGGTCGGGAATCCAAGCGCGCGGCCTCGGGCAGCTCCCGGCACCACGGTGCCGGCGATCGAGTACGGCCTTCCGAGCAGCTCGGCTGCTCTCGGAAGGTCGCCGCCCGCAACTGCACGACGGATGGCGGTAGACGAAATCCATCGCCCGTCTTCAGCGGCTACGGGCTCGACGACGCCAACGCTGAATCCGCGAGTCGCGCCGAGTATTTGAAGCACCGCGGCGTTTCCTGCACGTTCACGTCCGAAGCCGTGATCATGTCCGATGAGAAGATGTTGCATGCGGAAGTTGTCGCGCAGCACCTGATCGACGAACTCCGTAGCGCTGAGCGCTGCAAGCGCGTGCGTAAACTCGAGGACCACGACGTGATCAAGCCCCGTTTCTCGGAGCACGTCCAGCTTTTCCTCACCGACCGTAAGAAGTGGTGGCGCCGCGCTCGGATTGACGACATCGAGCGGATGCGGCTCGAAGGTGATGGCGACGCTGTGCAGACCCCGCTCGCCCGCGGCGGCGACGAGCCGCGCGATCAGATCGAGGTGTCCGCGATGCACGCCGTCGAATGTCCCGACGGTGACGGCTGCTCCCTGCACTTCCGGCGGGAGATGCGCTCCGTCACGGATGACGCGCGCTGCGCTCATTCGGCCACTACCCTGAGCTGTCGCACGCGTGGAAGCGAAGTGGAGCGGAGGTCATCGATTGTCGCGGCATCGCCCACATCGAAATCACCGCTGCGGGTGCGCCGGAGGGCCGTCAGGTGCGCGGCGCTATCGCATTCGCGCCCGAGGTCGCGCGCGAGCGCGCGGATGTAAGTACCGCCGCCGCAGATGATCGACGCCGTGAGTTCGTCGTCGGTCAACGACTGAACGCACCACTCGTGGACCATGACCGGCGCGGGAGCGAGGACAACCGGCTCGCCCGCGCGGGCCGCGCGGTATGCTGGCGCGCCGAAGACCTTCTTCGCGGAGAAGTCGGGAGGAACCTGGTGGATGTGACCGGTCAACTTGTGAATCGCATCGAGGACGGACTGCCTCGACGGCAGAGGGGCGATGCGAATCACGTCGCCAGTTGGATCGCCGGTGTCGGTCTCAGCTCCGAAGGTGATCGTCGCATCGTAGACCTTCGGTTCGTTATCGATGAAGGTGGCGAGCCGCGTAGCACGTCCAAGCAGAAGTACGAGAAGACCGGTGGCAAACGGGTCGAGGGTGCCGAGGTGCCCGATGCTTCGCTCGCCATAGGCGCGCCGCGCAATGTCGACCACGTCGTGCGAAGTGATTCCGGCTGGTTTGTCTACGAGCAGCAGACCGGAGGTGCTACTGCCGTCAGCTTTCACGGTTTGAGTCTTCCGCCTTGATCTGCGCGAGAAGTGACTCGATGCGTGAGGCCCGTGCGGCGGTCTCGTCGATCTGAAAATCGAGTTCAGGGGCGAGCCTCAATCTGAGCGCACGGCCGATCTCGCCGCGCAGGCGATGCCCAACCTGATTGAGTACTGCAACGGGATCGGTGCCGTCGGCGTCCATGACACTTACGTAGACACGTGCGCGACGCAGGTCCGATGTGACATCGACACCGGTGACGGTGACCATGCCGTTTATCCGCGAGTCGCGCGAGCCGCTCGTGAGGTAGGATGCAATCTCCTCACGAATGGCAGCTGAGACTCGCTCAGCGCGGCGATTGTCGCGAGGCATCGCGTGACCTCACGATGCGGCCGCGCTGGACGCAAGCGTGCGCGCGACTTGTTCCTTGGTGTAGCACTCGAGAATGTCACCGATCTTGATGTCGTTGAAATTCTCGACGCCGATACCGCACTCGAAGCCTTCGCGGACCTCCTTCACGTCGTCCTTGAAGCGACGAAGCGAGCCGATGATCCCATCGTATATCTCGATGCCATCGCGGATGACGCGAATCCGGCCGGTGCGGTTGATGATCCCGTTACGAACGCTGCAGCCTGCGATGACGCCGACTCGTGAGACCTTGAAGATGTCGCGAACCTGCGCGTCGCCGAGTACGACCTCGCGCTCTTCAGGACGAAGCATGCCTTCGAGCGCGAGCTTCACATCCTCGACTGCTTCGTAGATGATCTTGTAGAGCTTGATCTCGACGCCTTCGCGTTCGGCCGCATTGCGCGCGTTGTTGTCCGGTCGAACGTGGAAGCCGATGATGATGGCGCCTGATGCGCGCGCGAGCAGGATGTCGCTCTCGGTAATCGCACCGACGCCGCGGTGAATCACCTCGACCGTCACCTCGGAAGTCGAGAGCTGACCGAGCGCATCGGCGAGAGCCTCCGCCGGACCGCCCTGGTCCGCCTTGATGACGATGCGCAGCGCGCGCGCCTGACCCGGCGCTGTCTGCGACATGAAATCCTCGAGTGATACGCTTCCCTTCATGGTGCGACGACTGCGTGCCTCGCGATCCAGCCGCTGGCGACGTTGCGCGATCTCGCGCGACGCCGTCGCATCCTCGACCGCGAGGAACTGATCGCCGGCCATCGGCACCCCGCCGATACCAAGCACCTGTACCGGAATAGCGGGGCCCGCGCTCTTCTGGTTGCGACCGCGCTCGTCGAGGAGCGCGCGAACGCGACCAGAATACATGCCGCAGATGAAGTCATCTCCAACGTGCAGCGTTCCGTTCTGAACAAGCACGGTTGCAACCGGTCCCTTGCCGGGATCGAGCTGCGCTTCGACGACGGAGCCGACGGCACGACGATCCGGGTTTGCCTTGAGATCGAGGATTTCCGCCTGCAGAATCAATTGATCGAGAAGCGCGGGGACGTTCTGTCCAGTCTTCGCGGAGATCTCGCTCGCTAGCGTCGTTCCACCGAACTCTTCGAGCACGACGCCGTGCTGAAGCAGGTCCTGCTTGACTTTCATCGGATTGGCGCCGGGCAGGTCGATCTTGTTGATCGCGACGATCATTGGCACGCCTGCATTCTTGGCGTGCGAGATTGCCTCGATCGTCTGCGGCATCACCTGATCGTCAGCCGCGACGACGAGAATTACAATATCCGTAACCTGCGCGCCGCGAGCACGCATGGCTGTAAATGCCTGGTGACCTGGCGTATCGAGGAAGGTTATCGCGCGTCCGCCCGGGAGCGACACGTGATACGCGCCGATGTGCTGCGTGATTCCACCCGATTCACCGGCGACGACGTGCGCCTTCCGGATGTAGTCGAGCAGCGATGTCTTACCATGGTCGACGTGACCCATGATCGTGATGACCGGCGGGCGAGGTGTGAGATCCTCGGCAGCGTCCTTCTCGAGAAGTGATTCCGTATCTGCGGCGTACTCGTCCTCGAGCACCGCTTGAAATCCAAACTCCCCAGCGATCAGCTCGATCTGACCGAAGTCGAGCCGCTGATTGATGGAGACCATGAGCCCGAGGTTCTTGAAAGCGAACGCGACGATCTGCGTGCCCGGAACCTTGAGTTGCTGAGCGAGCTCGGCGACTGTGACGAACTCGTTGACGCGAACCGTTTTGCGTTCCTTCTCGACTGCCGCCTTGCGCTGCGCCTCGACTTCCTCGCGAGACACGGGCTCGTCGCGACGAGGCGCTCCCTTGCGCGAGCTTCCGCGCATGGACGTCATCGTCTTGAAGATGTTCGCCGATACGGCTTCCTGATCTACGCGACGTCCGCGACCGCGGCCGCGTGAACGATCATCCTGGCGAGCTGGAGCGCGGTCACCGGTGGGACGTGGACGGCTTTCACGCGACGGTGTGCCTGGTACCACGGTAGATGCTGCGGAGGCAGTTGGGCGCGTGTTGGACGAAGATCCTCCGCCACCACCGCCACCCTGGCGCTGATTGCTGGAGCTGCCGGGCCGCGGACGCGGTCCGCCTGGCGTCAGCGGACGCGGTGGCGTGGCGCTGGCACGCGGCTGGAGCGGCGGTAACGGCGTCGGGCGCGGGCGATCCGGGCGCGCAGATTGCGGGCGCTGAGTCGCCGGCGTCGGCGCGGAATGGGCAGTCTGGAGCTCAGGGCGCGGCGCCGGCGGAGCCGGCAGAGTCGGCGGCTGAACAGGCGCAGGCGCCTGTCTGGCAGGCTCAGGCTGCGGCTCGGGCTCGGCACGAGCTGCGGCCGGCGGCTCTGGAGCCGCAGGACTCACCGGGACCGGCTTTGGCTTCTTCGCCGGCTTCTCGACTTCCATCTCCGGCGCAGGCGCAGCCTTCGCCTCGGCTACCGGCTCGGCGACAGGAGCCGGTGTTCGCGGACGCGAAGGCGTCGGCGCCTCCACTGGCACCGGCGCGGCTTCAACGACTGGCGCTGGTGGCGCAGCTACCTCTTCAGGCTCGTGCGCGACTTCGGCTGCGCGGCGGCGGCGTACGGTGGGTGCAGGTTCCGGCTCGGCCACAGGCGCGGCCGCTGGAGCGGCAGCTCCGCGACGACGACGCGTTCCGGCCGCAGGTGCAGGCGCGGCGGAGCGGGCGCGTTTCTCACGCTCCCAGCGCGCGCGAACTCGCGCGACCTGATCGTCGGTTAGCGGACTCACGTGACTGCGCACCGGAATATCCATCTGACGAAGCAGGTTTATCACCTCGTCAGCGGGAATTCCGAATTCACCGGCCATGTCCGTTACACGCAGCTTACTCACCCAGTTTCTCCCTGTCCCCTGTGCGCGGCTCTTACACCGCGCGCTAACTTCGCATCCAGCACGCCGACGACAGCCGTCGCCGCGCGCCCAACGGACCTGCCGAGCTCGTCAGCAGAGGCCGTTTCAATCATAGTAATACCGCGCCCCGAAAGGAGCGGAACGATCTTGTCACGGCTGTTCGGAGACGAATCGGAGGCGACTACTGCCAGCCGAAGCGTTCCCTTGAAAGCCGCCTCCCTCGTCCTGTCCACACCGACTGAAACGAGCCGGCCGCGCACGCCAAGTCCGATGAGACGGAGCACTGCCGTACTCGAGTCCGTCATGCCTCCGACGGTGGCTCCACGTCTGCTGCCGCGACTTCTTCGGTCGAAGCTGCGGCTGAAGTGGCCGGCGCATCCTCGTCGGGAGCGTCGGTGGTCAGCTCGTCGATAATCGCCATCAGCCGATCGGCGTCGTCCTTCATTATTCCTGCGAGCTTGAGGAAATCCTCGCGCTCGAGATCGAGGATGTCATCCAGTCGGCGGTAGCCTGCATTTTCAAGAATCGCCACCGTTGCCGGCGGCAGTCCTTCGATGTCAGCCAGTTTCGGATTGGTCGTATCGACCTGATCTTCGAGTGGCGCGAACGGCAGCGTCTCTGCAGCGCGCTCCATCCACTCTCTGCTTGAATACAGATCGATTTTCCACTCGGTAAGCTCGGATGCGAGCCGCACATTCTGTCCGTTCTTGCCGATCGCCAGCGAGAGCTGATCCTCGTCGACGATCGCCTGAATCGTTCGGGTGGTCGCGTCGCTGAATACGCGTGCGACCTTGGCGGGCGCGAGCGCGAGTCGCGCAAATCGCTCCGGATCGCCTGACCACGGGACGATGTCGATGCGCTCGCCACTGAGCTCATTGACGACGGCCTGTACACGGGCGCCCTTCACGCCGACGCATGCGCCAACCGGATCGACAGCCTCGTCACGGGAAAAGACCGCGATCTTGGTTCGGCTGCCGACTTCGCGCGCGACCGAACGAATCTCGACCGTACCGGCCTGAATCTCCGGTACCTCGAGCTTGAACAATGCCTGCACGAACAGGCCGTCGGCGCGGCTCAATACCAGCCGCGGGCCTTTGGGTGTTTCCTCGACCTTTTTCAGCACGGCACGGACCGGCTCACCTTGATGGTAGTGCTCACGGTGATTCTGCTCGCGGTATGGCATGACTGCTTCGGCTTCACGGAACCGGTTGAGCATTATCACGAGCTTGCCGCGCTCGATCTGCTGCACCTCGCCACTCAACAGTTCGCCAACCCGCGACGTGAACTCGTCACGAATCTTGGAGCGCTCGCCTTCGCGCACGCGCTGGAGGATACGCTGCTTTGCAGCCTGCACGGCGGAGCGACCGAACTCCGCAAAATCGGTCGGAATTTCCATAACGTCACCGACCTGGAATTCCGGATCCTCGAATCTTGCTTCCTCAAGTGAAATCTCGCGCGCGGCGTCCTCGACCTTCTCCACGACGGTCTTGAGGAGGACAATGCGGATCGTGCCGCGATCTTCGTCGATATCCACTTCCGCCTGCACCGGGCCACCGTGCTTTTTTGCGAGCGCGGCGAGGATCCCGTCCTGCAGAAGATCGCGCAGCTCCGAACTATCCATTGATTTGGAGTTCGTCAGCTCGCGGATCGCTGTCAGGATGTTCCCAGATTCACCTGCCATGGTACCTACCTCTTCCAGTTGATTTCCGCGTCATCGCGGATTCCTGGCGACGACACTTCGAGCGTATAGAACTCGCCGAGCGACTTGTCGGCATCGAGGCGTTCCTCGATGGCGCGCGACGCAAGAGCGCAATCACCTGCAGTGATCCCCTCGCCGTCGCGCCGAGTGATTCTCACCTCGAGCACCGAGCGACTTCGGGTACCGCGCTGCTGGACACCAAAAACATCAAACCCAAGAGGTGCAATCGCTTGTGCCACAACGTCTTGCAAGGCTGGGTTCATGTGATTTCTGACTGACCTCTATGAATAAAAAAATGCGGGGGACCACCCCACATTGAAAACGCCTCCAAATAGCGGGGCGTGCAGGGAATCTACTCATATAATGGGAGAAAGCAACTCTGTGAGAGCGAGGTCGACGGGAGTAATCGGCGAGCACGCGAATGGCGGGATCGGGCTCGTCTCCGAGTCACTGGCAGGGAGACGCTGCTGGCAGTAGATGGATTCCCGCTTTCGCGGGAATGACGTCGGTCGCGGAAATGACGACGGTCGCGGAAATGACGACGGGCCTTCGGCGGACCGCCTACGTCCTTCGGGCCAGGGCAACTATGCGCTGGACCTGGTCTTCCTGCGTCAGATATGTCGTGTCTATCAGGACCGCGTCGCGGGCCTGAAGAGTGTTCGTCGCGTCACTCGCGTCGCGCTCGACGAGACGGCGGGTCTCCTCGGCTATCTCGCCGTCGGCGGCCGTGCGGCCAAGTCGCTGGTGCAGGCGCCGCCGCGCGCGCTCCCAGGGATCGGCGACGAGAAATACCTTCAGCTGGGCGTCCGGGAATACCACGCTGCCGATGTCGCGGCCATCCACAACCACATCCTCCGTTTCCGCGATTCTGCGCAGCTCCGCGTTCACTTCGGCCCGCACGGCAGGAAGCTGCGCGATCTCAGAGACCCTGGCGGTCACTTCCGGCGAGCGAAGATCTTCGATGCCGAGGCGGCGCGCAGTCTCGGCCCGATAGAGCATTCCGGAATCCAGGTGACGGAACCCGAGTTCACGTGCGACCCATGCGGCGGTAGACGACTTCCCGGACGCTGCCGGCCCGTCGATCGCGATGACCATCCTACTGCGAGGCACGTCGGAGATCGCTCCAGAAGGCTGGATACGATACGCTCACGCAATCGGGAGCCTCGATGGCGATGTCGTTACCCGGAACGGCGCCGAGGACGCCAAACGCCATTGCGAGCCGATGGTCACCGTGGGTTTCGACTCGACCGGAAAGCGCCGCGCGGGTGCCGCGAATCACCATCCCGTCTGGACGCTCTTCGGCCTCGACACCTATTGCGAGCAGATTCCGAACGACGACCGCGATCCGATCGCTCTCCTTGTGACGCAGCTCGCTGGCGCCACTGATAACCGTTTCGCCGTGTGCGCGAGCGGCAAGACAGGCGAGCATCGGAACCTCATCTATCATTGACGGCAGTTCCGCAGCGCCGACGCTGACGCCACGGAGCGCATCGGTCCCCATGGCTCGGACTGTGGCGACGGGCTCGCCACCGGAGTCGTTCAGCGCGTCAGTGTCAATGAGCGCTCCCATGCGCTGAACGACATTGAGAAAGCCGGTGCGCGTCGGGTTGATGCAGACGTCAGGGAGATACACGCTTCGCCCGGGAGACAGCGCTGCGAGCGCGATGAAGAATGCGGCTGACGATGGATCACCGGGAACGTGTGAATCCATGGCAGGCATGGAGCGAGCGACGCCGATCGATATGGAGTCACCGTCGACAACTATCGGAACGCCTCGCGCAGCGAGCATTCGCTCCGTGTGATCGCGCGATTTTTGCGGCTCGGTGACGTTCGAGCTGACCTGCGCATTGAGCGCGGCAAGGAGGATGGCACTCTTGATCTGGGCACTTGCGGTCGTGCTGTTCCACCCGATGCTCGCGAGCGTCCCGCCGTGAATGGTCAATGGGAGCCCGTCGGTGCCGTTCTCGAAGGTAAAGTGGGCGCCCATTTTTTCGAGTGGTTCTGTCGCGCGGCGCATTGGCCGGCGACTCAGACTCGCGTCGCCGGTGAGCGTGCTGTCGAAGGGATGCGCAGCGAGAACTCCTGTCATTAGTCGTGCCGTTGTACCGCTGTTTCCACAATCGAGGGGGCGCACCGGTGGCAGAAGCCCGCGCAAACCGCGACCGTGCACCATTACCAGGTCACCGTCAGACTCGATCGATACCCCGAGCGCGGAAAGCACGGACGCGGTACTGTCGACATCAGCAGAACGCAGAAGGCCGGTGATGCGGCTGGTGCCATCCGAGAGCGCGGCGAAGATCAGACTGCGGTGTGAGATCGACTTGTCGCCGGGAACTCGCACGGTGTCGCGGATGGAGTCACTGTCTCTCATCGCAACGAATCTTCGAGTGCGGTGGCGGCGTCGGTGCGGTCGTCGCGGTACTTGACGATGAGCGGAGTGGCGATCGCGAGGTTCAGCTCTCGGGCCCAGCCAGTGGATGCAGGCCGCGATCCCGGAACGACGACGGCGCCTGCCGGAATGACGAGAGGTCGATCGGCGGATGCGCGATGGATCGTCTCGTGCACGAGATCGTACACGGGCGTTCCACGGGTCAGGATCACGCCAGAGCCGAGCACCGCCCTGTTCCGGACCACGGTTCCTTCATAGACACCGCAATTCCCGCCAACGACTACGTCGTCCTCGATCACGACGGGCGACGCGTTTACCGGCTCGAGCACACCGCCGAGCTGCGCCGCGGCGCTGATGTGCACGCGCGCGCCAACCTGCGCACAGGAGCCGACAAGCGCGTGGGAATCGATCATGCTACCAGGGCCGACATACGCGCCGATGTTGATATAGCTGGGCGGCATGCACACAGCACCGCGCGCCACGAATGCGCCGCGACGAATTGAAGTGCCGCCAGGGACGATGCGGACGCCGTCGCCGAGGTCGAATACACGCGCGGGATACGTATCCTTGTCGAAAAACGAAAAGTGCGCGGCCCCGACAACGGACGACGAGAGCGACATGTCAACGATCCGGCCGGCTCGAAAGCCGAGCAGGATTCCGCGCTTGACCCACGTGACCGCGTGCCAATCTCCGACTGCGTCGCGCTCTGCAGCACGCACGGCGCCGCTCTCCAGCAATCCGAGCAGCTCGTCGACAGCCTTCCTGGCGGCGTTTGTGTCGGGCGACGCTTGGCCGAACATCTCGTCGATCCGTCGCTCGAGAGACTCGTGCGGCTTGGCTTCAGCCGTCATTCCGCGATAGCTCCGGCGGCAACGAGTGCCGCGCGCACCATTGTCTCATGGCGCGGCGCGAGCGGGACCAGCGGAAGCCTCAGATTGTTGCCCATCATTCCCATCATCGACATCGCGGCCTTGGCCGGGATCGGGTTGGATTCGATGAAGGCTGCGTGGGTCCACGCAGCCAACCGGCTGTCGATCGCGCGCGCGTCGTCGTAATCGCCGCGATGCGCAGCTGCGCAGAGTTGGGCGACCAACGCTGGCGTTGCATTGGACGTTACCGAGGTGACACCATCGCCTCCAGCCGCCATCACCGCAAGTGTCAACGTATCGTCACCAGAAAGCACGGCAAAGTTATGTGGCCGGTGTCGGATGATTTCGGTGATCTGCACAAGATTTCCAGAGGCCTCCTTTACCGCAACGATATTCTCGTGCTCCGCCAACTCGAGCGTGGTCTCTGCGGCAACATTGCTACCGGTCCGACCGGGAACATTGTAGAGCACAATCGGGATATCAACTGCGTCGGCGATCGCGCTGAAGTGCGCTACGATGCCGCGTTGCGGCGGCTTGTTGTATGCCGGCGAGACATGCAACAGATGTGTGGCGCCCGCGTCACGCATCATGTGAGAAGTGACGATTGCACGTGCCGTATCGTTGGATCCCGCACCGGCGATTACTGGAATGCGACCAGCGACCTCTTCGACGGTGATCTCGACCACGCGGCGCTGCTCGTCGGCTGTCATCGTTGCGGCCTCGCCGGTCGACCCGCACGGAACGAGGTAATCGATGCCCTCCTCAACCTGCCATGCGACGAATCTGCGCAGAGCTGCTTCATCGATCTCGCCGGATGCCGTGAACGGCGTGACGATCGCTGTGCCCGCGCCGGAAAGAACTGGAACCGGTGTTCTCATCGAACCTCCTCTTCAGATAACACATCATCGAGCGTGAAGACACCATGACGGCCGACCAGCCACCTCGCAGCGACGAGCGCGCCTTCGGCAAATACGCGACGATCGCGCGCCTCGTGCGTGATGGACACCTGCTCAAATGCGCCGTCGATAACGAGCGCGTGGGTTCCAGGAACGGAGCCCACACGAATGCTTGTGATCGGAACTTCCCTTCCCCATCCCAACGCAAAGTCCTTCTGCAGCATGCGCGCGGTCCCGGACGGAGCATCTTTCTTCGTCGAGTGGTGCGTCTCGACCAAATGGGCATCGAAGCCTGGAATTCGCCCGAACACTTCGCCGGCGCGTCTCACAATCCGGGACAGCGCATGGACGCCCAGCGAAAAGTTTGCGGCCCACAACAGCGCTCCACCCCGGGCGTCCACGAGCTTCGTAATCGCCGGGAGCTGTTCGTACCAGCCGGTTGTTCCAACGACAACCGGACAGCCGGCAAGCACGCACGCGGTCACGTTCGCGGGGGCGGCGTGCGGATCCGTAAACTCGATCGCGACATCCGCGCCCCGCAGCGACTCCGCCGAAATCGGCATGCCGTCGGCGATCGTCGCGACGACCTCGATCCCGGTTGCTGCAGCGAGCTCGCCAACGGCCGATCCCATCTTGCCGGGCCCAATAATCGCGATCCGGAGATCTTTCATGTCGCGCTCCCCGACGAGAAGAATTCCGTGTGGAGCGCAGTCATCGCGGCGTGCATGTTGGCGCCATCCACGACGACGGTGAGGTTGATCCCGGTCGCGCTCAGTGAGACCATGTAAACGTGCATGTCGCCGAGCGCGGTCAGCGCGCGGCCCATGCAGTCACTACGGTCGCCGATCCCCGAGCCAACGATGGCAACGATCGCCCGATCTCGCTCCAGCGAGACGTCGCCTAGCATGCGCAGGTCGACCACCAGTTCGTCAAGATGAGTGGCATCGTCGAGCGTGACAGACACGGAGACTTCGGAGGTCGACACGACGTCAACCGATGTTCGATGCCGCTCGAAGATCTCGAATACGCCGCGAAGGAAGCCCTGCGCAAGCAACATCCTCGGCGCACTTACCTTGACCATCGTGACGTCGCCCTTCGCCGCGATCGCCGTGACAGCGCGACGTGGAGCGTCGAAGGTGATGCGCGTCCCGGATTGCCGGGGATTGCGAGTATTGTAGATGAAGACCGGGATTCCGAGCCTGACCGCCGGTGCGATCGTATTCGGATGGAGCACCTTTGCACCGAAGGAGGCGAGCTCGGACGCTTCGTCGAAGCGAATCTGCGGAATCAATCTCGCATCACTCACAACTCTGGGATCAGCGGTGAGCATACCGTCGACGTCGGTCCAGATCTCGATGTCCTCCGCGGCGAGGGCAGCTCCAAGAAGCGATGCAGTGTAGTCCGATCCGCCACGGCCCAGCGTCGTGGTGATCCCCGACGAGGTCGCTCCGATATAGCCACCGAGCACAGGCACCTTGCCCGCTCTCACGAGCGGCGCGATCCGATCGCGCGCCCGTTCCGAGATTGCGTCCGGTCTCGGTTCCGCGGAATTGAAATGTTCGCTCGTGATCATGATCTCGCGCGCATCGACGTGTTCCGCGGGTATGCCGCGAGCGCGGAATGCTTCCGTGACGAGTAGAGACGACATCTGTTCGCCGAACGCTGCGACAGCATCGAGACTCCGTGGGGTGATGTGACCGAGGGTATTGAGCGCCTCGGCGAGGCTCGCGATCTCGTCGCACATTGCAGCGATCTCGGCAGTCGTATCAGCGCCGGTCACAACATTCTTGAGAAGCGAGTCACACATCTGCAGATGCCGCTCGCGAATGTGCTCGACAGACCGCAACGCGCCGATGAGTTGACCGCGGGCAGCCTGTTCGGCGAGGGCGAGCAATTCAGTGGTGGTTCCACTCGCCGCTGAAACGACGACGACCGGAGATCTCCGTGCGCGGCTCGCGACGACATCGGTCGCGCGGCGGATTGCGTCTGCATCGCCAACCGAAGTGCCACCAAACTTGACGACTATCACGTGGCCGTGACGTAACCCTGAGTTACCAGCAACTCCGCATTCAATATTGCGCCACCTGCCGCGCCACGAATCGTGTTGCTGCCCATCGCGACGAGCTTTATGTCGAGCAATTCGTCCGGCCGGATTCGTCCGACACTCACCGTCATTCCCGCTCCGAGTCCGACATCGCGGCGCGGCTGAGGACGATCGCGTTGCGACGTGACGAGCACGGGATGCTCGGGCCTCGAGGGCAAGCCAATTGCCTCCTCGCGTCCAATCCAGCTCTCGATCGCCTCCGTTACCGCCTCCGGCGTCGCCGCAGCGTCCAGCCCGATCGACATGCACACGGTGTGACCGTGCTCCACTGGAACTCGATTGGTGTGCGCGGTAACCCGGAACCGGGCGGATGTGATCGAGGCGTCACTCACAGTGCCGAGAAGTTTGGCGATTTCCGATTGCACCTTCGGCTCCTCGTCCGCGATGAACGGAATCACGTTACCAAGGATGTCGAGCGAGGCAACGCCGGGATAGCCCGCACCCGATACCGCCTGCATCGTGGCCAGAAATATCTTGCTGACCCCAAACCTCTCATGAATGGGCGCGAGCGCGAGCGCGGCGACCGTGGAAGCGCAGTTCGCGTTCGTGACGATCGCGCCGCTCCAGCCACACCGCTTCCGCTGCGCGCCGATTACACCGATGTGGTGCGCGTTGATTTCGGGAATGAGGAGCGGAACGTCCGGGTCCATCCGGTGATTCTTTGCGTTGCTGCAGACGATCCTGCCCGCGCGCGCGAAAGCGAGCTCGATGTCTCCCGCTACGCCCGAGTCGAGTGCCGAAAACACGAGCGGCGACGTAATCACGGCCGGGTCGCACGCCAGCACGCGCATCGATGCAACAGCGGACGGCATGGCCCCTTCCAGCCAGTGCGTCGCTTCGGAGTAGCTCTTGCCGGCGGATCTCTCGGATGCAGCGACCTCGGCGACGCGAAGCCATGGGTGGTTCTGCAGCAGTCTGATGAACGTCTGACCGACGGCGCCAGTTGCGCCGAGTACGGCGACCGGAATCCGGTCGCTAGGTGGCGTGTTGGAGATCATGAACTCAGCAACTGCTTCACGAGAGACGCGTACGTGTCGACGCTCGCGCGCAGCTCATCGATGTCAACGTATTCGTCCGGCGTGTGCGCGACGTGGATCGACCCGGGCCCGAACAGAAGCGGCGTTCCCCAGCGTCCGAGGAGCGGAATATCCGAGGTGTATGAGACGGGCGCGACGTCGTAGCCATCGATGACGTGGAATCGTTGCGCAGGAATGGTGGAACCGAACTCAACTTCAGCGCCGCCGGCCCGCGCCCACTCGGCGATCATCTCCTTGATCGGGCCGACATCGCTCACGAGACGAAGCATGACTTCAGACTCCGCGCTCCCCGGGATGATGTTCGCCTCCGTGCCGCCCGTGATCGTCCCTATGTTCAC
>DATBNQ010000029.1:0-7637 GCA_036554185.1 Gemmatimonadaceae bacterium
CTCACCTCCGTGAGCGATGCGCTCCTCTTTCCACACTCCAATTCACCGACGAGCATCATCCGCCGCGTCGAGGACGACTTCCGACTGATGTCGTAGTAACACCATTCACGTTGCCGGCGTCACGCGCACCATTACGACTCCGTGCGCCGGTACCGTGGTGGCGTATTCACTCTTGAAGGTTCCAAGGTCCGCGTGCTGCCATAAATCGCGCACTTTCGCAGATCCCACATGAAGCCCCGCACGCCAGAAGTTCGCGGCGATCTTCGCGGGTGCGGTCGAGCGATTCAGCATCGCAACGGCGATCGACCCGTCGCGCATTTTCTTGGACCAGACCTGAAGATCCGGCGTCGGCTCCCACACGATCACACCCTGCGCGCCAAGCGAATCCTGATCCACCGCTATCACTTCCGGGTTCGTGAGAATTTCCTTCGTTGCGGCTGACATGGTACGCACGTCGTTCCCTGCGATGAGCGGAGCGGCCATGATCGCCCACATGCTGAAGTGCGCACGATATTCTGCATCGGTCATTCCGCCGTTGCCGACTTCGAGCATGTCCGGATCGTTCCACGCACCAGGATGTGCGATCTTCGAGTGCTGCGCCGATATGTCCAGGTTGGTGAGCATCGACGGCCACTTGTCTTCGATGTCTTCCGTGGTGCGCCAGAGATTTCCAGCAGCCGGCGCCCAGTCCCACGGTTGGTTGTGACCCCACTCGCAGATACTGAGTACGATGGGGCGACCGACGTGCGCGAGCGCGTCACGGAACTTTGCGTACTGGGTTGGTGCGTCGAGTCCGGTCGCATTGCACCAGTCCTCCTTGACGTAGTCGACGTGCCAGTCGGCGTAGGTGCGTGCGTCCTGCTCTTCATGACCATACGTGCCGGGTCGGCCCTGGCACGTCTTGGTGCCCGCGTCGGTGTAGATGCCGAACTTGAGTCCCTTGCTGTGGACGTAGTCCGCGAGCGCGCGAATTCCGTGCGGGAAGCGAACGGGATCGGCGACGATGACTCCGTCGGCCCCGCGGCTGACCTGCCAGCAATCATCGATCACGACGTATTTGTAGCCCGCGTCGCGCATGCCGCTCGATGCAATCGAGTCTGCTGTCTCCCGAATCAGAGATTCGCTGACGTTGCACCCGAAATGATTCCAGCTATTCCACCCCATTGGTGGTGTAAGCGCGAGTCCATTGTCGAGCATCGGTCGCGGAGCACGCGCGCCGGAAAGTGCGAGTACGATCGCAACAAGCGCGATGGCGCGGGTATGATTACGTACGGTAAACGAGGTGAGCCGTGCTGGCATGTCAGGATTCCTTGTCGAAAGTTTCAGAACTGTGAATGGTGCGAGCATCTCGCAGGCGCGCGGCATGCGCAAGTGCGAGCAGGAGCGCGCTGAATACGAGCATGACCACGCCCCACCATAGATCGATGTTCGAGCTGATCGGCGTGAACGCGCTCTGGACGAACCACCCGTAGGGCACTAGAAGCGCGCCCAGTACCAGGAACAATCCGCCTATCGGGTACCGAATGTCGAGATTCTCCGCAGCATTCATCGGTGGCTCAGAAGAACACGAGGTTAAGTGCAAGCGTCAGTGCAAGTATAACGCAGGCAAGAACCGCAGGACGCTGTAGCCACGTCGCGGCATTGTCCGTCGGCTTGGGGGTGAGCGCGTACACGAGCCCGTGCAACTCCGCTTCCGGGCGCGGTGTCGTCAGCAGGCTTATGATCACCGTAACCACACAACAAGTGACCCAGGCGATGATGGCGGTCCAGAACGTCTGTGCCAGCTCGCTTGGATAGGTTACGAGGACACCGAGGTAGCCACCCTTGACACCGATAACCGCGCCGGCTGGCAGCGACAGTCCGTGGTGGATCGCTGCCGCGGCTGTCCCGCTCAACAGGCCCACAAAAGCGCCGTGGCCCGTCGTGCGCTTCCAGAACATCCCCAACGCGAACGTCGCAAAAAGAGGTGCATTCACAAAGGCGAATACGAGCTGAAGCAGATCCATGATATTGTTGAACGACGCTGCGACATACGCTGCGGCGATCGACAGTGCGATGCCGCCGACAGTCGCCACTCGGCCCATCCACACGTAATGCGCATCGGACGCGTTTGGCCGGATGTGGCTCTGGTAGATGTCGTAGGTCCAGACAGTGTTGAACGCGGTGACATTACCGGCCATCCCCGACATGAACGATGCGAGAAGCGCAGTCAGTCCAAGGCCGAGCATTCCAGCCGGGAATAGATGGATCAGCATCATCGGTGTTGCAAGGTCGTAATCGAGGATCATGCGGCCACTCGAGTCCATGAGCGGCGCGCCCGAGGCGCTGAGCTTCGCGGGGATCAATCCTTCGCCCATTCCATGCGCGAATGAAGCCGCGCCGCCGTGAGTGCTCGTGAGCACGAGCGCGATCATTCCAGGGATGATGACAAGGAATGGAAAGAGCATCTTCGGAACTGCAGCGACGAGCGGAGTACGGCGCGCCGCATTCATCGATTTTGCAGCCATGGCGCGCTGAACGACGAGGAAGTCGGTGCACCAGTAGCCGAATGAAAGGACAAAGCCGAGTCCCATGACGAGCCCGAACCATTCCACCCCGATCGGATTGTGCGACGCGCTTCCCATCGTAGTCCAGGCATGCGTGTACGCACCCGCTGCGAACCCATGTGCTTTTGCGGCGACGTCGAGCCGCGCCTGGAGTCCATGCCACCCTCCCACAGCACGCATTCCCAGATAGACGAGAGGCATGAAGCCAAACACGATCAGGAAGAACTGAAGTACCTCGTTGTAAATAGCGCTCCGCAATCCTCCGAACAACACGTAGCACAACACGATCACAGCCGAGACGAGGACGCTGAAGTTGAAGCTCCAGCCGAGCAGCAGATTGAAGAGCTTGCCCATCGCGTACATCGATATCCCGGACGAGAAGATCGTCATGACCGCGAACGACGCGGCGTTGAACGTGCGCGTCTTCTCGTCGAATCTGAGCCGCAGATACTCGGGGACGGACCGCGCACGCGAGCCGTAGTAGAACGGCATCATGAAGAGTCCGACAAATACCATCGCCGGGATCGCGCCGATCCAGTAGAAGTGGCTCGTCGCGATACCGTACTTCGCGCCCGACGCCCCCATTCCAATGACTTCCTGTGCTCCGAGGTTCGCGGACAGGAAGGCGATGCCGGTTACCCACGCTGGGAGCGAACGACCCGATAGAAAGAAGTCGTTGCTGGTGCGCGCGGATCGCCGGAGCCACCAGCCGATGCCGAGCACAAACGCGAAATACACACCCATGAGGGCGTAGTCGATCCACTGGAGATGTACCAATCCAAGTGCCGGCATCTGCTTCGATCGAGGTTCAGATCAAGTCGTTCCAGGACGCAATAATCTGGCTCCGAGCTGACGCCATGGTAACCGGTGATTGTCTGGCAATCAGCGAGCATGTTTGTGATCTATTCGTATACCGTATTCCGGTGCCGATACTCGGAGGATGCCTGTCATCCCCCGGATCGACCCCATCGGGGCCGCCGCGTTGTGTCTGTTATTCGGCGCGGCTGCGATACCGGCGTTCGCGCGCGACGCAACGTCGCACGGCGCGAAGCACGCAATGAAGTCGTCGACTCCGCACGTCGTGCCGGTTGCGCCAGCCCGCGCAACGCCGGAAGTCGGTGCTCTCGATCTGGTTCCGGCTGCTGAGCGGGGTGATACGAGCACTGGAGTGAGCGGAGGCGTTCGTGTCCACCTGCTTGCACCCGGGAGCGCACCCGCGGGAGTCTATCAGGTGCCCCGTGGTGTTGCCGGTCACGCGTTCGCATTCATTGGAGTGGTTCCGTTTAACGCAAAACGGGGTGAGTTCATCGGTGCGTACCACCTTGGCTTCTGGCCGGCAGAACTGCACGCTGTGCACTCGGAGGCCTACGACAATCCCGCCGGCTTCGTCGAGGTCACAGCGGAAAATGTTGGCGTCCACGTTTCGGATCACCTCACACTCGGCGATTTCGTGACCCACGACGGCGCGTCATTTCCAAAGTACATCGTGCTTCGCGAAGCGCTGCTCGACAAGATCGAGCTGGTGCTTCAGGATCTCGAGATGAACGGCGTGTCCACCGAACACGTGGAGGTTCTTTCCGGCTTCCGGACTCCGACATACAATTTCGCGCTGGGTGACGCGAGTGGCCGCGCGCGAGAGAGCAGGCACCAGTACGGCGATGCGGTGGACCTGATCGTCGACGCCGACAACGACGGTCGGATGGATGACCTCAACCACGACGGTCGCGTGGATGCCGCCGATGTGCGCGTGATCGAGGCAGCGGTCGACAGGGTGGAGCGGGCGCATCCGGAGCTCGCCGGCGGGCTGGGGCTGTACCGTGAGATGGGACCAAGTGGCCCATTTGCGCACATCGATGTACGTGGTACGCGCGCACGGTGGGGCACTGTCAACCGGCCGCTCTATGCAAGCGCGGGGCTGCGGGCTTCGCCGTACGGCGAATCGGACGCGGTCTCGTCGAGCCACTGCCAGGCTGAAGGGGCGTCGGCGGTGCTCTGCCAGGGATTCCGTCACACCCACTGACGGTCACGCAACGGGCGAATGATCCGCCCGTCAGCATGTTCATTCCAGCGGTCGGCTTCGACTTTACGTAATCTTGCTGTGGCGCCAGCGCGCCGAGCCAGCCCTCCTGCCCGTGATGCCGATGCCAGGTCAAACTGTTCGCAAACTCCGCCGACTCGTCCTCGGCGCCTCTCTAACGCTTGTGCCGGTTGCAGTGCTGATGCAACCAACGTCGCTGGCTGCGCAGCAATCCGCGACAGCATCGATCACTACACCCAAGCAGCAGTTCGGCCACGACATCGGAGACGACTACTGGTTGGCGACGTACGATCAGTTTTCCGCGTACTGGCACAAGCTGGCCGGCGAGTCTGACCGGATGAAGCTGGTCGACATCGGCAAGACAGCAGAGGGCCGGTCGCAGTTGATGGCTATCATATCATCGCCTCAGAACATCAAGGATCTGGCCCGGTACAAGGATATTGCGCAGCGGCTGGCGCACGCAGAGGGCCTCACCGACGAGCAGGCGCACTCGCTGGCGGCCGAAGGCAAGGCGGTAGTGTGGATTGACGGAGGCCTCCACGCAAGTGAAGTACTCGGTGCACATCAACTCATTCAGACTTCGTACGATCTGCTGAGCCGCAACGATCCGGAGACGAAACGGATTCTGAACGACTGCATCATCCTCATGGTGCACGCCAATCCCGACGGCATGCAGCTGGTGTCGAGCTGGTACATGCAGAATCCCGACACTCTCAAGCGCAACACCAACGTTCCGCGGTTGTGGCAGAAGTACATCGGCCACGATGACAACCGTGATTTCTACATGTCGAACCAGGCCGAAACGCGAAACATCAATCGCGTTCTCTACTCGGAATGGTTCCCGCAGATCGTGTACGACCATCACCAGACCGGTCCGGCTGGCGCGGTGATGTTCTCACCACCATTCAGGGACCCGTTCAACTACAACTTCGATCCACAGGTCGTGATCGACATCGACCTGATCGGCGCAGCGATGCACGACAGATTTATTCGCGAGCACAAGCCCGGCGTGGTATCCCGGTCTGCGGCCTCCTACTCGACCTGGTGGAACGGCGGGATGCGCACTGCACCGTACTTCCACAACATGATCGGGCTCCTGACAGAGGCGATCGGGAATCCGACGCCGGAGAAGATACCGTTCGTGCCGGACATGCAGCTTCCGCGTGGCGACGTACCATATCCGATCGCGCCGCAGGAGTGGCACTTCAAGCAGTCGATCGACTACGAAGTCACGGCGAATTACGCGGTTCTGGATCTGGCGTCGCGTCAGAAGGATGAATTTCTTTACGACATCTACGAGATGGGCCGCAACTCGATCGAGAAGGGAAGTCATGACGCGTGGACCATTTCGGGCAAGCGAATCGCGGCGGTTGATTCCGCCGCCGCGGCGAACAAGACCGACGCACGGTCGAATGCGCGTCGCGGGGCTGTTGACGACAAGTACTTCAGCAGCATCCTTCACGATCCCGCGATGCGCGATCCACGCGGGTACATCATTCCGGCGAACCAGCCGGATTTCCTCACGGCCACCAAGTTCGTCAACACGCTGCGATATGCGGGAATCACAGTGCAGCGTGCGACCGCGGCGTTTGCGGTAGACGGAAAGAGTTATCCCGCCGGCTCCTTTGTCGTGAAGACCGCGCAGGCATTCCGTCCGTATGTACTCGACATGTTCGAGCCGCAGGATTATCCGAATGATTTTGCATATCCTGGCGGGCCCCCGATCCGCCCGTATGACAATACCGGCTACACGCTTGCATATCAGATGGGTGTTCAGTTCGACCGGATCCTGAATGGATTCAACGGTCCGTTCGAGAATGTTGCCGGAATGGCGACTCCGCCAAAGGGAACGGTAGCCGATGCGAGCGGGGCAGCGGGTTTTCTATTCTCGCATGCTGAGAACGATGCATTCACGGTTGTAAATCGCCTGCTCGCGACGCGTGCAGATGTGTACTGGCTCAAGAGTCCTGTAACGACACACGGAAGGACGTATCCCGCTGGCACCTTCTATGTCGCCGCCGGATCAGCGGCGAACGATGTCATACGCAAGGCTGCAAGTGAACTTGGCGTTGATTTTCAGGGCACAGCGGGCCGCGCGGGGGCGGATGCCATAAAGCTGAAACGCGAGCGAATAGCGCTGTGGGACATGTATGGCGGCTCAATGCCGTCGGGACATATCCGGTGGCTGCTCGAACAGTTCGAGTTTCCATATACGGTGGTCTATCCGCAGGACATCGATGCGGGATTACAGGGTAAGTACGATGTGCTGATCCTTCCAACTGGCGCGATCAGCAGCGGGCCCGCGCGCGGCTTCGGCGGAGCTCGTGAGACTGACATACCGAAAGAGTACCAGCACATGACCGGCCGGCTAAGCGAGGCGAAGAGCGTTCCGGCCCTCAAGCATTTCATCGAACAGGGCGGTACTGTCGTTACGATCGGTGGCTCCACGTCGCTCGCATCGATGCTGGACCTGCCGGTTACGAATCCGCTGACGGAACGCACGGCAGCGGGAGTCGAAAGGCCACTGCCTCCGGAGAAGTTCTACATACCTGGTTCGATAATGCGCGTCGCTGTGAACAACAAGCTCGGCATTGCGGCTGGTGCGCCGGACAGTCTCGATGTCTTTTTCGATAACAGTCCAGTATTTCATCTGGAGCCGGACGCCGCGCTGAAGGGTGTGCTTCCGGTCGCATGGTTCGACAACGATCATTCGCTCCGCAGTGGGTGGGCGTGGGGTCAGGGATACCTTGACGGAACAGTAGCGATGGCGGAGGCAAGGATTGGGCAGGGGCACCTGTTCCTGTTCGGACCGGAGATAACATTTCGCGGCCAGCCACACGGCACGTTCCGTTTCCTGTTCAACGGGATTTATGGTGGCGGCGAGAAGTAGCGCCGCAATGTTCGTGCGGATTGACACATAAGCCGCATGCAGAAACACGAAGTCCCGGCGCAACTGGCCGGGACTTCGTGTTTCTGGAGCACGACGCGCGAGCATCGCATTGGAGCGGGATCACACGTCGGATTAGCCGGTCGGTAGCGATCCCTGACTACGA
>DATBNQ010000062.1:0-25041 GCA_036554185.1 Gemmatimonadaceae bacterium
CTGGAAGCGGTTCGCAGACTCGAAGCCGAGCGCGCGAACGGCGGCGATGATGGTGAGAACGGCGACGACGGCGATCGCGACAAGCTGTTCCGCGAAGCTGCGGAGATAGTGATTCAGAACCAGAGCGGGTCGACGTCGCTGTTGCAGCGCAGATTGAAGATTGGATATGGACGTGCGGCGCGCATCATGGATCAGTTGCAGCTCGCGGGCGTGCTCGGGCCTTCGGATGGACCGAGAGGGCGGGATGTGCTGGTGGGATTGGAGGATCTGGAGCGGATCGCGCCGCGGTAGGCGGCGGACGTGCTTCTCTGATTGACAGGCGGCAGCATGCGCGATACGCTAGTGCGGCAAGAAGCTACGCGCGAAGCCGTTCAATACGCGGATCGTTCCTCGCCACCGGTTTTGGCCGATGACCGAGCGGCCACCCGAACAGGAGTGTCTCTGTGTCGCCAGACCACGTTCCAGGCACGTCCGTATCAGGAAATGGGCAAGTGCCGGGCCGCGCCGGGACCGTCGTTGTGTATTGTGCGGCGGTAGCAATGCGAGCGGAAATCAGGGCTGCGTTGCAGCCGTGGAAGGTTAGCCACGAATACCGATTGTGGGAGGACATATTCTCATTAGGTGTCAATGGCGAACCACTTGTTGTCGTCGTTCTCAGGCCTGGCGCAAACGACCTACGAGAGATCGCGATGTTTCGGCAGTGCTTCTCAACCACGCCTCTTGTCGTGGTTACCGAGCGCGATGCCGATACCGCCCGCCGCCTCGCGTCGTACGGCATTGACCAAATGGTTTGGAGTTCCGAACTCCGGGGGGGGGGGCTGGCGGGCGCAATCGGACATGCGTGTTCCGCTGAGTTCTTCAACGCGTTAGCGTACCGGATTGGAGCGTGTGATCGTGTAGCACCCTTGCTTCGAACTGCACTCGCCCGAGCGGTTCGGCAACCCATGCCTATCCTCAAAGTCACCGCCCTTGCGCATCTTGTCGGCAAGCGTCCAGACACGCTGGGAAGGCACTGGAGGGCCGCAATAGACGGCAACAGTACCTTCCGAATGGAGGATTTTCTGGCATGGATCGTTCTGATGCGAGCGGCACAGCGGAAAAGCCGCGAAGGCGCGTGGCACCTGGCGGCTTACGGTGTGCGTGTGGATCCGCGGACTTTGAGTCGAATGTCCGTTAGGGTGTCCGGCCTGACGTTGCACGAAATCGACGAAATCGGGTTTGGCGCTCTGGCGAGGCGCTGTGCGGACGATCTTGAGCGCCGCCTGCTCACCGCGAGGGATTAGCTGAATTGCCGGGTATCGCAGGGTTTTGTCGTTGCCCGAAGACTCGGCTTACCGTAACGTGGTTCGTGATGCTTGGGGATTCATCGCAGATTGACGGGGCCACCGTCGGTAGCGAACGGGAGAAAGCAGGGCGTCAGCGGTCTCGGCGACTCACGGCGTCGGTACGTTCCAGCCTCTTTAATCAGAATCGCAGTTGATTCGCGGTGAACGTACTCACACCACCGGTCCGCCGCGCGATGTTCGAATGTTGCTCTCCCTCTGCAACTGTGTTAGCGGCGGAGTAAAATTGGGTCGGCGCGGATTTTGGTGAAGACGGAGTCAGGGGTTAGTCTTTAAGGTCCATTTCTTCGTGTAGGAACAAGATGGACGCCTTGACCGCAAGCCCGTTATGCCAGGCGCCGCTTGAGCTACAGCTGGATGAAATCCACTTTGCTGCGCCGGAATTGATTGTCACCGCTACTGCCCGCCGGCGTGTGGTCGCCTGTCCCAAGTGTGGCCACGCCAGCACGCGAATTCACAGCAGATACAGCCGGACGCTCAGTGATCTACCGTGGCACGGACTCCGGGTGCGGCTCGACGTCCATGTGCGGCGCTTCTTCTGCGATGTGCCCGGCTGCAATCGGCGGATCTTCACCGAGCGACTCCCGAATACCGCCGCGTCCTATGCCCGACGTACTGCCCGGGCAGCGTCGGCGCTGGAAGCCATCGGTCTTGCTCTCGGCGGTCGTGCTGGAGCCCGGCTCGCCGAGGCGCTCGGGCTCGCCGGTGCTCCATCGGAGATCCTCTCGATCCTATCCGCCACTCATGCCGCCGCAGACGAAAGTGACGAACGTCGTGCCGAGGGTCGTGACGGCATTGACGATCGCGCTAAAGCTGCCCTACGGGTTTTGGGCGTAGACGACTGGGCGTGGCGCAAGGGCCAGCGGTACGGCACGATCTTGGTCGACCTCGAGCAGCATCAGGTCATAGATCTGCTGCCGGATCGCGAGCCCGACACGCTCGTCGCATGGCTGTGCGCGCACCGGGGTGCCGAGTTCATTAGTCGTGACCGCGCCGGTGGTTACGCCGATGCTGCGAGGCGGGGAGCGCCAGAGGCAATTCAGATTGCTGATCGTTTCCATCTACTGCGGAATCTGACAGATGCCGCTCAGCAGGCGCTCGAACGACATCACGCAGAAGTGCGCTCCGTCGATCTGGATGTACAGAGACCTGTATCAGCCCTGGCGAAACGTGGCGGTCCGGTGTCACGCAGGGGAGACACGGAGTCGCCCGACCTGCCGGTCGCTGAACAGCGCAAGCTCGCGCGACGTGCTCGGCGACGGTCGCGTTACGACGAGATGATCGCACTTCGCGTCGGCGGTGCATCAGTCGCGGAGATACATCGCTCCCTCGGACTCAGCCGAAAGACCATCATGCGCTGGATGAGAGCAGGCGCATTCCCCGAGCGGCAGCCCTCGGTCGGATGGCAAACATCCCTTACACCGCATGCTGAGTACCTCAATGAACGGTGGCAAGGTGGGTGTCATAACGTTACTCAGCTCTGGCGCGAGCTGCACAACGAACGTGGCTTCCATGGTGGTCTCACTACTGTACTAGAATGGGCTCGCTTCCATCTGCGTGAGCCGCCACATGGAGCGACGATACCCGTAGCATCTTGTGCATCTACATCGCGCCCAGCGACGGCGCGTCCGTCGGCGCATCGTGCTGCGTGGCTCCTGACCGCCCCGTCGGAGCGACTCAAGCTGCCGGAACTGCGCTACGTCGAGGCGGTGTGTGCTGCGTCGTCGGAACTGGCCGCCGTGCACAGCCTCGCGATGGAGTTTCGCCGAATGCTCGATATGCATGACCCGAACGCACTCGTGCCGTGGCTCGGTTCAGCCGAAAGCAGCGAGCTGGGGTCCCTTGCCGCTGGACTCCGGCGTGACAAGGATGCTGTGCTGGCGGCGATCCTCTTCCGCTGGAGTAACGGCCAGGTCGAAGGCCAGGTGAACCGGCTCAAACTCATCAAGCGCACGATGTACGGGCGAGCGGGCTTCGCTCTGCTCCGACGACGAGTCCTTGCCGCGTGAAGGCGCCACTCAGCTCTCGGATGAGATGCCTTCACCAAAATCCGCGCAGACCCCAATTTCAGCCGCCGTTGACAGCATTGGCGCTCACGGCTCTCGGACCGACCATTCGTGCCACCATCCGGGAACGGAATGCCTCACTGTACTGCTCCACCGGTGTCTTTCCACCTCGCCCCCTTTGTTGTTATACACGCCGGTTCACACCGGCCGTACGACAACTATCCTGACACAGGGGATGACGTATCGAGGATGGAAGTGTGCGATGCGCAATCCCAGTAAGTCTCGCCTGGATGGCAGTGTCGCTTGGGTGGTTCTCCTTCGAGCTTTCTAGCACCGAGAATTCGAAGGTGCATCGCATCTTACAGAGACCGCAACAGGAGGCCGGTGCCCGGGCGCTGAACCGAATCGCCGGCCGTCTTGCCGGAGCGTCGCGTAAGGAAATAGAAGCCCGGGGATTGGCGGATGTTGCTCCTGGGTGTTGAAGTGATCCGGACATCCGGCAGTTCGGGTACGCGTAGCATCAAATTGCCCGAAATCGCATTGTCTTGACGTTGTCACGGACCCCTGTCATGTCATAATCTGCGCGGTGATTGTGTGGCGATTCACCAAACTCTTTAACGGGGGACGGTATGACGAAACACAAGCTCTTGATTCAGGCATTCGCAGTTGTAGCTATGGGCGGGGTCGCGCAAGTCACTACTCCGCAGGCCAGCGCCGCGACGGCTGCGGCGTATACCTGTTTAAGCGGTTGGTGCGATAGCAGTTGCCCATCGGACCTATTTGCATTCTGCGAGCCGTGTGGCCATGCGGGCGGCACCTGTAGCAGCAGCGGGTGTCTCGGTGCGAACGGTCGGCACTACGACTACTCAGTTACCTGCATCAACCAAACGTGACGATCTGGCGTCGTGTGGTCATGCGAGTGTTGAGCCCAGGAGTGCTGGTGACTGCTGGTCCCTGACCAACCCGTGAGCATGCCTGATCGCTGCGTGTGTGCGGTCAGGCATGCTGGTCGCGTTGTGAATGAGTATACCCGCTGTGGCGATCACGCTGATGGTTTCTCAACCGCCCCGGCGTAATGTAATGTGTTCAAGGCGTCATGCTCTCCCGCTGGCTTTCACTCTTTCGTCAAGGTGATTTGATGAGAAACCGTGTTGAAGGCGTCATTTCGGCGTTGCTTGCGCTAGCCGCAATTGCAATTGCGGCTAGCGTTGTACGTCGTTCTTTCTTTCCGCAATCGCAAACCGTTGAGGCATTGTCGTTGACGAGACCACAGTTCCTCCCAGCGTGGAAAGACGCGCTACCCATAGGCATTTCGATCGGCGACAGCGCAGCGCCGGTGAAAATTGTTGAGTTGACTGACCTTGAATGTCCGGCATGCCGTGGATTTCAGTCCACTCTCCTTAATGTTGTGCAGGCGCACCCACGCGACGTCTCGATCGTTTATGTGAGCAATCCGTTGTCCATGCATCGCTTTGCGCTTCCCGCTGCGCGAGGAGCCGAGTGCGCGGTCAAGTACGGGAAGTTTCGCGAGTGGGTGCAACTGATGTATGACAAGCAAGACTCATTGGGCCTCAAGTCATGGGGCTCATATGCACTGGAGGCCGGAATCCCTGATTCCGCAGCCATCACGCGGTGTGCGACTGACCCGTCGCCCGTTGATAGAATCGAAGCTGGGCTTGCGTTTGGTGCGAAGATTCATATCTTGGGAACGCCAACCGTCATTGTGAATGGCTGGCGTTTCCCAAGCCCGCCAACGGAGCAGGAACTCTCTGACGCGGTAGAAGCGCTAGCTAAAGGCGCTGCTCCTTTTGATACGACGGCAAAGTGAGTAGATATACGTGTCGACCGCGCGCGCGTTGGCTGGCTGACGCGAGCTCCTATCGGAGGTGCATAACCGTGAATGCAATTCCCGCGTTAATCATAGCAGTTGCGGTAGCGGCTACGAGCGCAGCCGCACAAAGTGTCGCTGCAGCTACGCCCGGCAGTTCCAAGTTGATCGAACAGAATATCTACCGCGAGCTATTCGGTGGCATAACGCAGTCGTCCGAACAGCGTGCGAAGGCTCAAGCAATCATCGCTATGGCGGAGAAGAAAATGTCACCGGTCGAACCACCGTGGCATAGCTGCGACGAGCGTCAAAAGCTGCTCGACATCCAGGCGCAGCGTGACTCGTTGCTGCTGTCAATGATGAACACGGCACACGATAGTGCAATGTTCTCCAAACATGCGGCAACGTTTCTCATGGGACCATGCAAAGTCCATTAGCGTACCGCGTCGCCGACTGCTGGTGGTGGCTTTGCTCGTCAAGCGCCCCGGACGACCGTCACGATATTCTTAACGCGCTCGACAGCTTGCACGACGTTACCATCGGCGGTCGATCGAACTAGCAGCGGCCGACGGGCTACCGTGGTCTCGCGCCAGCACAGATGAGCGCGTTTGCGCTTCGGAGGGATGTCGAGTGAAAAAGGTCCTCACAATCCTCGTATCACTTCTAATCGCGGCGCCCATCGCGTCGCCGCAGAGCGCGTCGCGCCGAGCTACGCAAGCCGATTCTTTGTTGGTCCGGCACAACATCTATAAAACGCTTTTCGCTACGATCACGTTGACTCCGGACCAACGCGCACGAGCGCAACTCGTAATCTCAGACGCGGAACGGAAGAGCTGGGCGCCCCAGCACTACACGACGTGCGCGCAGATGCGCGAGTGGAACAACGGCTACACGAAGACGCGTGACTCCACACTTCTAGCGATGCTAACAAACGCGACCGACAGTGCGAAGTTTGCGGCGCGCGCTGCGACGTACATCATGGACGCCTGTCCGCCAGATCACCCGTAGTACGATGCTTCGGAGCCTTCTGGCAGCCGTCGTTGCGCTCCTCTTGGGCAGCGGTGCCTCAGCGTCGCTCTCGGCGCAGGCGGAGCCCGCTTCGGTCAACGTTCGCGGTCACATCACCGGCGTCAACGACGCACCGGTATTCGGCGCGGTCGTCACCGTCACTTCCGGCCGTGATCGCGTTTCGAATTCGACGCGTAGTGACTCTGGCGGCAACTACCACATTGTCTTAGCGCATGCGGACACGACCGCATCGATCTCCGTGCGCGCGCTCGGATACGCCGCCCAGCGCCGTGAGTTCAAGCGCCCGGCACCTCCATCCGCCGACATCATAGCGGATTTTCGGCTCACGGCGGTCGCGCAATCACTTGCGTCGGTATCTGTCAAGGCGAAACGGCCAATCCTGGTGCACTCTGAGGTCAACTTCGATCGTCCGCCCGGTTCGCGCAGTGCAATGCTCGACGCCTCAAGCGGCGTGAGCGGCGACGTCACCGGTGATATCAACGCCGCGCTCGCCATGATCGACGGGGTGTTGCCAACGCTCGGTGGCTCGGGGCTCGGACTTTCGGCGTTCGGGATGGGATCGGATCAGAACGGCGCAACGCTCAATGGCGCCGATGGCGGTGGTACGACCATCCCACGCGACGGTCCTCGACGATCGGTCCGACTTGCGACATACGACCCGAAGATCGGTCGTTTCAGCGGCGCTCAAATCAGCACGCTTCTGCCGAGCGGCACCGACTACCGGTCGCGAAGCCTGCATGGCACTGTCGACGGCCCGCTGCTGCAGTGGCCCACCGGTGGCGCTGGCGCACTGCCTGGCGAATACCAGAACCAGATCCTTAGCGGTGCTCTCGCCGGGCCGATCAGGCCCGGCAAGACGCTGTACAGCACCGGGTTTCAGCTTGACCGCACCATGAGTGATCTCAACACGCTCCAGAATGCGAGCGCGTCGGTGCTGAACACCCAGGGCATTGCGCGCGATTCGGTGGATCGGCTCCTGTCAACGGCTACGGCACTCGGCATTCCTCTGAGGACACCGCGCACGCCATCGTCGCAGGTAAGTACCGGTGCTTCGGCCATGGCTCGCATCGACTTCACACCAGCAGCGGAGCCATTCATCACGGGCGAGCCCGACCCTCAGTTGTACCTGCTCGTCTCAGGTGCAGTCCGCAATTCGGGAGGCGGGGGGGTTGGACTCACGGCATTGCCGTCTCGCGCCACCCGCAACACGCATAGCGACGCCATGATTCAACTTGACTATGCGCCGTACGTGTTCCGTGCGCTGAACGAGACCAAGCTGACCCTGTCCATGCGGGATGATCGGACGAGCGCTGATCTCGCGCTGCCGAGCGCATCGGTGCTTCTCGATTCGCGTCTGCAAAATGGTGCGGACACTGCAACGGCGGGAGTCGCAACCGTTGCGCTCGGCGGTAATGGCAACATGCAGCGCGTCCGCCGCTGGCAGGCTGAAGCCAGCAATGAATGGTCATGGATGTCGTTCGACCGAACTCACACATTCGATTTGTACGGCGACGCAGAGCTGCTGCACCTGGCTAGGGATGCTCGCGGGAATGCGTTGGGCAGCTTCAGTTTCAATTCGCTCGCGGACTTCGCCGCCGGCCGGGCATCCGCGTTCAGCAGAGACTTCTCTGGGTCAAACAGCGCAGGGACGACTTTGCGTGGCGCGCTGTCGTTCAGCGATACCTATCTTGCCGGCCCGCTCGCGCATGCAACAGACAACATCTTCGCCAGACAGGGCGACGGCCTGCGGCTTCAGTACGGTATTCGTGTGGATCTCGATCGGTTTGGAGAGCGACCGGCGTACAACGCAGTCCTGGACTCTGTGTTCAACACGCGCAACGATCACGTTCCGAACGGTATCGCGATATCGCCGATGGTTGGATTCACGTGGAACAGCGGATTCTACACTTCACAGGTAGGAAACGGCACCAGGTTCGGCTCGCGCAACGTAATCGACGGCGGCGTTCGTGAGTACCGTGGCATCGTGTCGCCTGATGATATCGACAACGTCGCGCGCAGCACTGGAATGCCCAACTCCGACCGCCAGCTGATCTGTGTCGGCGACGCGGCACCATACGCCGACTGGCCCGCGTATATGGAGTCAGCGGCGTATGTCCCGACGGAGTGTACCAGCGGCGGCGAGGATTCACCGCTGGTCGAGGAAGGTGCGCCGGTACTCCTTTACGCACGTAATTTTGCAAGCTCGCGCAGCTGGCGAGGCGAGCTGAACTGGACGCGCATGCTGTCGGCGCAAATCGACGGGAAACTCGGCGCGACGTACGCAGTCAACCTGGGCGGCGTCGAGCCGTACGATCTGAATCTGAATCCGACGACACGCTTTATGCTCACGGACGAGGCCGATCGTCCGGTGTTTGTGGCTCCGGCGAGTATTGCGCCGACGAGTGGCTCGCTAACCACAGTACAGTCGCGAGTATCATCAGCCTTCGGCCACGTAACGGAACTCAGGTCAGGGTTGAGATCGTGGCAGCGCCAAATCACGGGCCGACTGGAATACACATTCGGCCGAAACAACCTCATGTGGGCGATGTCGCCGAAGGCACCGCGATTCACGGGGGAGCTGCGGGCGAGCTACACGTATGCCGAGGGGCGCGCCCAGGCAAGTGGTTTCAGCGGCACTACCAGCGGAGATCCGCGCGAGGTGACCTGGGGGCCGTTCGCTTTCCCGCGGAACACATTCAAGTTGTTGTTCACCGGGAACGTGAAGGACTGGTTTTCCATCAGCACGTTTGGCCAGCTGTACTCTGGCTTTTCGTACACGCCAATTGTGTCAGGCGACATCAACGGTGACGGTTACTCCAACGATCGCGCATTCGTGTTTGATCCGAACACGGCGCCGGATGCGACGCTCGGCGCCGGAATGTCGACGTTGCTCGCGAACGCACCGTCGCGGGCGCGTGATTGTCTTCGCACGCAGATCGGTCGCATCGCTGCCAGCGGGAGCTGCACCGGTCCGTGGAGCGCGACGGTTACCGCCATCGCACTCAACTTCGATCCATACAGGCTCGGTTTCGGCAACCGCGGCTCCGTGAGCATGTACATCAACAACCCGCTTGGCGGTCTGGACCGCCTGCTGCACGACGATGCGCACCTGCGCGGTTGGGGTACGCCTGCATTGCCTGACCCGCGACTGCTCACCGTGCGCGGGTTCGACGCTTCATCCAATCGCTTCCAGTACACAGTCAACCCGCTCTTCGGCAGCCACGCGACGGCGATCCACGCGCCATTCAGAATCACGCTCGACGTGCGCATTGATATAGGCCCCAACCGTGAGACCGAGGCTATCGACGTGGAGATGCGCAGAGCCAACGAAGCCACCGGCCTCACACCGCCACCGGCAAATGTCATCGCGAAGGACCTTCGCGGCATGACGCGTCTCTACGGGAGCGCCGATTTCGAAATTCTCTCATATAGTGCGGATGAGATCGGTCTGGACTCCGCGCAGACGGATACGATAGCGCGCATTGTGGGCCGCTATACTGCGGCGCACGACTCCGTTTACACCGCGCTTGGTGCGTACCTTTCCGCGCACGGCAGTTCATTCCGCGACAGGCAGACTCGGACGTACTGGCACGATGCTATCGCAACCGCTATCCGGCAGAATTACGCGACCGCACTCGAGCTCAGAAAAGTGCTGCGGCCGGAGCAGATCGCGTGGCTCCGTAGCAAGGGGCAGACCTGGGTGGACTATACGCCGGAGTGGTTGCGGAATGAGCTACGTAAACCACTGATGCCACAGTGAGTCTTAGCGAGTGAGCTCGCTGAGACTTGTTCGGAGCTGTTTGCTAGCGACCAATCCACTCAACCGGAGAGCTTAGCCTTGAAAACTACTCTCAGCCTTATCACGATGCTCGCGATTGTCGCTCCAGTTGCAGGTGCTCAGTCTGTGCGAGCGACTCTCGCGGATTCGTCACTCATTCGTCAGAACATTTATAAAGAACTCTTCGCTGGTATCAGGCTGAGTCCGGAGAATGACGCGAGAGCGCGGGGAATCATCGCGAAGTCCGAGCGAGAACAGCGGGGCGTGGACTCATTGCGCACCTGCGGCGAGCGACACCGCAGGTGGAATGCAACCACGGCTCAACGCGATACCGCGCTGCTGGCGACAATTGGGAATGCTGCGGACAGCGCCACGTTTAAGAAACGTGCTGCCACGTTCATGGTCGGTCCGTGTCCCAGCGGGCGTCCGTAGGCGAAGAACTCTTGCAGGGTTGCGATTGCCCGCGGGCCCGCATCGAGTTGATGACTTCGCTCCCTGCGAGAGAGGGTGCGGCATCCCGCCGCCTTATCTCGTGGCCGGTCTCCGCGCAGGAACACCATTCAGCATCCCGCGCACACTAAGATCCTCGTCAATCGCTGGCCAGCGAATCCCGCTGCCCTGGCCAATGATCTTGTAGTGCGCGCGCTGCTCTGTGGTAGCATCGGATAGCCGCCACGACCAGGACAGGGGAATGCTGATGATGCGACCGTCATCCAAGTAAGCCGTTATCAGCTCGCCGGTAATCTCGACAGAGCTGACCCGGGGGTCGCTACTCGGTCTCGCCGCAGTGCTCATACCACGCCTCCAAGATGAGGGGCCGATATTCAAAGATAATGCGTCGGATGACTCTCATGTCGTGCGCCGAAATGCCGTAGTTCTCGGCCAGCGACAGAGGGGCCAGCCAGAACTTGCAGACGGATCGATCTCGCTGAGCGTGTACGTGCGTCCGCTCGCTGCAGTCGGCGCTGTAGAAGAAGAGCCGGTACGGTCCGGGAATTCGTTTGATGGTCGGCATCGGTGCGGGAGTGTAACCACCGCGAAACCGAAGCGTTGAAGCGCATCACGGCGCCGCGTATCATACGACGCCGTCACCCGCCAGCGATTCCCGCAGGACGATTCCCTAATCCCCCCGCGGCTTCATCAGATCGCTCGCCCGCAGCCCGTGGTATTCCTTCTGCTGCGCTTCGACCCACACGTCGTACACGTAAGGATCGCCTGCGCGCGCGCTCCTGTCGTCGGCCATCTTCGCGAAGCTCTTCGTGATTCGGCCAAGTGGCTTGCCGGGAACGCTCGTTATGCGGACGTGGTCGCCTACTACCATGGTGTTCATCCCCAAAAGCTAGTGGAGGCGGCGTGTTACCGCGCCCCGGATTGAATGCGGGTGCTGCTCCCGCGCAATGATTTCATCAATCGCGCCGGTCATCGCTTCCTCGCGCTCGCGCAAACGCTGGTACAGTGTTCCCGTGCTGACCAACCGTCAGGAACTCGGGATCAAGGGCGAATCGATCGCGGAGCGCTGGCTCAGGAGCCGCGGCTGGGCGATTCTCGATCGACGCTTTCGTGATGGCCATCGCGATCTCGATCTGGTCGCCTGCAAAATCGAGGCTGGGAGCGCCGGCCGGCTGGTGGCATTCGTCGAAGTCCGGACCCGATATTCCACCGATTTCGGGACACCGGCAGAGACGGTCGGCTGGAAGAAACAGCGTGAGCTGGCCAGGTCGGCACGGGCCTGGATCGCTTCGAACAGGCGTTCGGGAGACATCTATCGATTCGATGTGGTAGGTGTGATTCTCGGGCATGGGTCGGTGAAGATCCAATACGTCCCCGATGCCTTCTGGTTGCGACAGTTCGGTTGATTTTCGGGTGGTGACTTCGTATTTTGTTCGGGGGATGAGTCGAGGTCGAGGAATCGTGAGAATCCGGCCAATTTTGCCTGGAAACACGAATCCGCAACCGGAAGTCCGGGGTTATCTTACATCAGCGAAAAGGAAAAGGATCAATGGGCATCTCCACCATGCAGGAAGACAAGAAGAAGGCGTTGAACCTCGCGGTGGCGCAGATCGAGAAGAACTGCGGCAAGGGTTCCATCATGCGGATGGGCACCGGCACTGCTGGTGTGAAGGTCGACGCGATTTCGACAGGCGCAATCAATCTCGATGCAGCGATTGGAATCGGTGGAATTCCGCGCGGTCGTGTAACCGAGATCTACGGGCCCGAGTCGAGCGGCAAGACTACGTTGTGTCTGCACGTGGTCGCCAACGCCCAGAAGAACGGTGGCGTCGCGGCTTACATAGATGCAGAGCACGCACTCGATACCGAATACGCAGGCAAGCTTGGCGTGGACGTGGACAATCTCCTCGTGTCACAGCCGGACACCGGCGAGCAGGCGCTCGAGATATGTGAGATACTCGTGCGCTCTGGCGCGGTGGATGTGGTGGTGATCGACTCGGTTGCCGCGCTCGTGCCGAAGGCTGAGATCGAGGGTGACATGGGTGACTCGCACGTCGGGTTGCAGGCGCGTCTGATGAGTCAGGCGTTGCGCAAGCTGACCGGTGCGATCGCGCGGTCGAATACTTCGGTGATCTTCATCAATCAGCTGCGTGAGAAGATCGGTGTGATGTTCGGAAACCCCGAGACGACGACTGGTGGAAAGGCCCTCAAGTTCTATGCGTCGGTTCGTCTCGACATTCGCCGCATCGGGCCGGTCAAGGACAAGGAGGACGTGGTTGGTTCGCACGTTCGGGTTAAGGTCGTGAAGAACAAGGTTGCGCCACCGTTCAAGCAGGCCGAGTTCGACATCATGTACGCAGAGGGGATTTCGCATGCGTCGCTGGTGCTGGATATCGCCGCCGAAAACGGGATAATCGACAAGTCGGGGGCGTGGTACAGTTATGGCAGTCAGAGGATCGGGCAGGGTCGTGAGAACGCCAAGCTCTACCTCAAGGACAACGCTGCCCTGATGGCCGAGGTAGAGGTGAAGGTGAAGGCTTTGCTGGGGATCACAGCCAATGGCGTGACCGCTCCAGAGCCGGAGGCGGTGGAAGAGGTTTAATTCCCCCGGACTGAAACGAATGTTTGTCGCCGAGTTGGTGCGGTTTGTAGTAGATGGGGCCCGGACTCCCCGCCTAATGCGAATCGTGCTGGCTCGGCGACTGTCGTTTTAGCGTAACATCTGTGGCGCAGACACCATACAATCGGGCGCTCGACCTGCTGTCGGCCAGGCCGTACACCGTGCGGCAGTTAAGGCGGAAGTTGATCCAGAAGGAGGTACCGGCTGAAGAAGCCGAAGCCGTGATCGCTCGGCTCCTCGGTGCGGGGCTACTGGACGACGAACGCTACGCGCTCGCGTACGCGCGGTCCAAGTTGGTCAACCAGGGCGCATCGGCGCGCCGAATCAGTCAGGATCTGGCGCGAAAGGGTGTCAACGCAGAACTCAGCAGGCAGGCGATCGCGCAGGTCGTGGATGAAGAAGAAGTGGATACGAAGGCGGTGATCGAGCGAGTCGCAAGAAAGAAGATCGCATCGATGGGCGATCTGGAGCCGGTGGTGGTAAGACGGAGATTGTTCGCGTTTCTGGCGCGGAAAGGCTATGAGTTGGATGAGATACGAGACGTAGTCGGGCGGGTGGGGAAAGAGTAGGAGACCGGCCCCGGTCGTCATTCCCGCGAAAGCGGGAGTCCATTGTAAGCCGGAATCAAAGCGAACATGGATCCTCGCTTTCGCGAGGATGACAGCTAATTGCCCTGGCCCCCCCCGTCATTCCCGCGAAAGCGGGAATCCATTGCAGGCCACACTCAAGCGAACATGGATCCTCGCTTTCGCGAGGATGACTCGCGCTGCGGTATCGCGAGCATGACTGACGCTGCGCTCTCCCCAGGACGACAGACGCTGCGGTTTCGCCAGGATTACTGAGGTTCATCCCCGCCTATATTTCAAGGCTATATGCAATCGTCCGAAATCCGCACCCGATTCCTCAAATTCTTCGAGCGCGAAGGCCACAGAATCCTTCCCAGCTCCTCTCTCGTTCCGTCCGACGATCCCACGCTCCTCTTCACCAATGCTGGGATGGTCCAGTTCAAGCGCGTATTCCTCGGTAACGAGGAGCCACCGACGCCAACCCGGCGCGCCACCACGGCGCAGAAATGTGTGCGTGCGGGTGGAAAACATAACGATCTCGAGCAGGTTGGTCACACAGCGCGGCATCACACGTTCTTCGAGATGCTGGGGAACTTCTCGTTCGGCGATTACTTCAAGAGCGAGGCCATCGGATTCGCGTGGAAGTTTGTGACCGCTGAACTCGGATTGAAGCCCGAGAATCTTCGCGTCACTGTGTATCGCGACGACACAGAGGCACGTGATCTCTGGAAGGAGATCGCACGCCTTCCCGACAACCGCGTCTACGGCTTGGGCGAGAAGGACAACTTCTGGCAGATGGCCGACACAGGCCCGTGCGGGCCATGCACGGAGATCTATGTTGACCTCGCGCACGTGGCCGGTGACTGGAAGGCGCCGGAGGGATCGACGGGGGCGTGGACCGACCCCAGCATCGTCGACTTCGACACCGAGACGTTCGTCGAAGCTGCAGAAGCGGGCCGATTCGTCGAGATCTGGAATCTCGTGTTCATGCAGTACGACCGTCAGCCGGATGGAATGCTCTCGCCCTTGCCAAAGCCGTCTGTCGATACCGGAGCCGGACTCGAGCGGATTGCGGCGGTAATGCAGGGTGTCGCGAATAACTTCGATACGGATCTGTTTGCGCCGCTCATTGCCGCGGTCGAAGCGCAGGTCGGCGCCGGCGCAATCACTGACGCGGACCAGCGCACCGCGGCGATGCGCGTGATTTCGGACCACGCGCGCTCCATCGCGTTTCTGCTTGCCGACGGTGTGTATCCCTCGAATGATGGACGCGGTTACGTGCTGCGCCGGATTCTCCGCCGCGGGGTGCGCTACGCCTGGTTGCTCGGACGGCGCGAACCTACACTCACGCGCGTCGTTGAGGTCGTGATCGACACGATGCATGATGTATATCCGGAGCTTCAGACGCGGCGGCAACACATCATCGACACTACTCGCGCCGAGGAAGAGCGGTTTCTCGCGACGATCAATGGCGGCATGCAGCGCTTCGACGAGCTTGCGCCAACGCAGACGACGCAAGAGCGGAGCATCTCGGGTGAGGATGCGTTCAAGCTCTACGACACGTACGGTTTTCCCATAGATCTCACCGAACTGATGGCGCGCGAGCGGCATTACACGGTTGATATTCCCGGCTTCGAACGTTCTCTCGCTGCGCAGCGCACACAGTCGCAGCAGGAACGTCGCTCACGCAAGCTTGGCGTCGCTGCCGACGATCTTGGCGACGCGTCCGCGTGGACAGACGTCGCTGGCTCACTGGCGGACGCGCTCGCGACCACTCGTTTCGTTGGTTATGCGACACGTACCGCCGACACCGATGCACTCGCAGTGAGATCGCTGAGCGATGGCCGCGTCGCGGTCCTTCTGCGCGAGTCGCCATTCTACGCCGAGTCGGGTGGACAGATTTCCGACGGCGGCGAGATTGTCGGTGAAGGCTGGCGCGTCGTTGTCGACGATGTGCGAAAGCTCGATGGCAAGCCCGTCGCCATCGGCAAGGCGCAGGGCGATGTCGCGCGCGGTGTCGCGCGTGCCAGCGTGCCGCACGATACCAGACTCGACACTGAAAGGAATCACACGGCGACGCATCTGCTGCACGCTGCGCTGCGTCAAACGCTTGGAGAGCACGTCCACCAGGCTGGCTCCCTCGTTACGCCCGATCGGTTGCGCTTTGACTTCACCCACACGGGACCGCTCACGCACGAACAGATCGTTCGCGTCGAGGACATCGTGAACCGCGGCGTGCTTTCGGCGACGCCGGTAACCACGACCGAGAGATCGTATCAGGAAGCGGTCGCGTCTGGTGCAATGGCACTCTTCGGCGAGAAATACGGTGATGTCGTGCGCGTTGTCGACATTCCTTCACTCTCGACCGAGCTGTGCGGTGGTACGCACGTTCGCAACACGGCCGAGATCGGTCGTTTCAGCATCGTCAGCGAATCCGGGATCGCCGCGGGTGTACGCCGCATCGAGGCGATCACGGGACCGCGCGCGTACGAGGCGGAGCGTGAGCGAGAGCAGCTCCTGCGAAGCCTCGCCGATATCGTGAAGGCGACACCGGCGACCTTGTTTCGGCGAGTCCAGTCGCTTGCCGACGACCGTCGTACGCTGGAGAAGCGCGTGGCGGAGCTCATGCGCGGTGGAACAGGCGGGGCGAGCGGTCCGGTGCAGGAGTTACTCGACGGTGCAACATCGCTCAACGGGCTGCGCCTGGTGGCGAAGCAGGTGTCGATCGTTGACGCGAAATCGCTGCAGGAGCTTGCGGAGGCTGCGCGTGAGTCGGCAACTGACGCCGTGCTCGTGCTGGTGAGCGCCATGGAAGGCGGCAAGAACGCGGTCATCGTTGCTGCGGGTGATGCGGCGCGCGAACGTGGCGCGCGGGCGGACGCGATTGTCAAAACTCTTGCGCAGGAGTTTGGCGGCCGTGGCGGCGGCAAGCCGGCGCTGGCGCAGGGCGGTGTTCCGACTGCCGAAGTCTTTCCCCAGCTGCTTGCACGCGCGGCAGCGATTGTCGCAGAGCAGGTCGGATGAGCGGTACTACCGGCCGGCTCGGCGAGTGGCTCGATGAGGAACTGGCAAAGGCGCCACCGGAGCTGGCCGTGCGCATTCGCACCGCCCTTCCGTCCAACTGGCGCGACGCGGATCTGGAGCGAGGCTCGGCGATTCTGACGGACGTCGCCGCGTCAGAGCTGCGCTCCCTGCTCGAACGTGGCTGTGAAACGCGCCGCGCTGCCGCGGGTCTCCTGACCGTGGACGCGCTTGTCACGTATGCCTGCGAGCTGCTCGCAGTGAGCGGCGCCGGAATCGACCACGGTATGATTGCAATCCTTGACTCGATCGCTGGCACGTTGCCGGAAGCCGAGTCTGCGACGTGATTGTAATTCTGTTTACCGGCGGTACAATCGCAATGCGCAACGATTCATCGGCCCGCGGCAACACGCTCGCGCTCACCGGCGCGGACATCGTGAAGGCGACGACGGGAATCGACAACACCAGCGCAGTCGAGACAGAGGATTGGGGACACTTCCCGGGCCCGCACATGAACATTCCCCGGATGTGGGCACTGCGGAATCGGATCGCCGAGCATCTCTTGCGTGAGGAAGTCGCGGGCGTGGTCGTCACACATGGCACGGACACACTTGAAGAGTCTGCATACGTCGCAGCGCGATCACTAGTGTCTGCCAAGCCGGTCGTCTTCACTGGCGCCATGCGGACGCAGAGCGATCTCGGCTGGGATGGACCGGCCAATCTGTTCGAGGCGGTCCATGTTGCTGCGAGCCCCGCTTCGGTCGGGCAGGGCGTCATGGTTGTGTTGAGTGGCCAGATATTCACGGCGATAGATGTCACCAAATCCAACACCCAGCTTCTCGACGCGTTCGAGAGTCCGGGACTGGGGCCAATTGGTTATCTGGACGAGGGTGAGGTGATCTTCCGGCGCGAGCTGCCGCCGACCATTCCGCAGATCATTCCCGTCGAGCCTGCGACACCGGTTGACGTGTTCTTTGCGTCCGCTGGCTGCGATTCGAGGCTCCTCGATGCCGTGCGCGAGGAATCGCGCGGAGCGGTGATCGCGGCGATGGGTCGCGGGAACGTTCCACCTGAGATGGTTCCCGGGATCGGCAGATACATCGCCGATGGGAAGCCGGTGGTGATCACATCGCGCACAGGGGGTGGACGCGTCGGTCACACGTACGCGTATCCGGGGGGCGGCCGCACGCTCGAAGACATGGGCGCGATTCTGGCCGGCTCGCGCCGCCCGCAGCAGGCTCGCATCGATCTCATGCTGGCACTCGGCGCTGGCGCGTCGGATGGCGAACTGCGCGCGCTTTTCTCGAACTGATTGTCGAGCGGACTCGGCATGCCTCTGATGCAGCCGCCGGATGCGGTAATCGAGATTACGAGAGTGCTGGAGCACGCGGGATATGAGGCATGGTGCGTCGGCGGGGCCGTGCGCGATGCGCTGCTGGGAATCCCGAATCTCGATTGGGATCTCACGACGAGCGCCAAACCGCAGCAGGTGCGACGGCTCTTCAAGCGAACGGTTCCCGTCGGGATCGAGTTCGGAACCGTCGGCGTCCTCGATGATACCAACGTCATGCACGAAGTCACGACGTTTCGTTCCGATGTGGAGACCGACGGTCGACATGCCGTGGTGAAGTTCGGCGATTCGCTGGAAGAGGACCTTGCACGCCGTGATTTCACGGTCAACGCGATAGCGTATTCGCCGTCACGCGACGAGCTATGCGATCCGTTTGGTGGACAGAAGGACCTCGCGTCCCGCACGCTGAGGGCCGTCGGGGTCGCAAAGGAGCGCATGCGGGAAGATCGGCTCCGTGCACTGCGCGCAATGCGGTTTGCGGCGCGATTCGGATTTGAGATGGATCCGGCAACGTGGCAGGCGATCGTCGTGAGTGCGCCATACCTGCAGCGGCTATCGCCTGAACGGGTTCAGCAGGAAATCGTGAAGACGATGAGCCAGGTCGCGCTGCCTGGCATTGCATTCGGGATGTGGCGCGAAAGCGGTGCGCTGAGCGAGCTCATCCCAACGCTCGCTGGCATCACGGACGTGGAGTTGCGATCGCTCGATCATCTTCGACTTCCATTCCTCGCGGGACGTCCGCAGCGGCTCCAGACGCGACTTGCCGGTCTTTTCTCTGCGGCGCGCCGTGGCACGGTGGTCGCTACGCTGAAGGGACTACGGTTCTCCAACGCGGATGTCTCCTGGATCGGGGGCCTGGTTGATCGCTGGCACGACATGGGGCGGGGAATGAAGGACGAGATGATGCGACCCGAGCCACCGACGGATGCAACGTTACGGACGTGGGCCGGACGCGCAGGGCGTACGCGGCTGTCGCCAGTCCTTCGTATTGCGGACGCACTCTGGTGGGCGGAACGCGAAAGCGGAAAACCGGCGCCATCGCGGTCGCGCATGGAGTCGGTGTATCGTCGAGCGGTTCGAATAGCATATCGTGATCCGGTCGAAGTTTCCGATCTCGCGGTGAACGGGGACGACCTCCTGAAGGTCGGCATCAGCGGCAAGCGACTTGGCGAGACACTTCGGACTCTGTTGCAGTATGTTCTGGACGATCCAACGCGCAACACGCGGGAAGCGCTGTTGCAATACGCGGAGCAGCGTTCATGATCTTTCGTGGCCGGCCTCAACAAGTCACGGTATGGCGCCGATTTCGATCGGGCCACGACGGCTTCACATTTGAAGAGACTGTCGAAGGATTCTTCGAGGCGCACGTAGCCGCGAATGCGGAACGCGCAGTGGATCTGATGTATGTGCTGAGCGAACATCTCCCGCCAGCGGTCGATGTGGCGCTGACGGATCGGAGGACGCAGGCGTCGTGGATTGGAACCGACGTTGCGCTCCCTGATGTGCGCGACGCGATCGCGCGTCTGAAGATTCCGCTCGCGACGTACGCGGGGGTGGACATCACCATTTATACAGCGGATGATCAGCTCTCCCTCACCGCTGAGCTCGACCTCTACGCTATCGGTCGCAGCGACAGATGGCTGTATCTGTTGCAGGCGCGCGGGCTGGAACAGTACGGTGCAGTCGCGGAGAAAGCGTGGCGCGGACAGCCATGGGATCGGTCGCCTGCGATGGTGTTGAGCACCGCGATCGCTGCGACAGCAGATAGGCTTTCGCTCGCCGAAGTAGAATGACGCTGGCTGCGCTACTGGCGGCGATTGCTGCCGCGCTGGCAAACGTTGCTGGTGCCGCGCTCGTGACCGGGCGCCGTATCTGGAGCGCGCGCGATCTCGATATCATGATCGCATTCTCGGGCGGGTTCATGATCTCCGTCGCTGTGGTCGACATGATCCCAGACGCGGTGGCCGCGCATGGAGCAACCGCGGGCTGGATGGTACTCGCGGGCTACCTCGCGGTGCATCTCACCCAGCACAACCTCGTGCCGCATTTCCACTTTGGCGAGGAGACGCACCATGTAACGCGTGCCGTCGGCATATCGGCGCTTATAGGCCTCATGGTGCACATGCTGATGGACGGTGTCGCGATAGCGAGCGGTTTTGGAGCGGGCACCAGAGTCGGTACGCTCGTGGTCGCAGCAATCATACTGCACAAGTTGCCGGAGGGGTCGACTGTGTCGAGTCTCTTTCTTGCCGCGGGATTCAGTCGGCGCAACGCCCTCGGCGCTGCCTCGTTGCTGGGGCTTGCAACAGTCATCGGTGCGCTGTTGACCGTAACCTTCGCTCCCCTCGCGGAATACGGCCTTGCGCTGTCAGGTGGGGTGACGGTCTACGTGGCGGCGTCGAACCTCGTCCCTGAGATCCAGCACAAACACGACTGGCGTTATCCCATAGCGTTTTTTGGCGGATGTGTGGCGTTCGGCGCGGGACATGCCATACTCGCGTTCGTGTAGCTGAATCCTGTTCGCCATGAAAATGCCCAAGCCGCATCGCCGGAAGGTCGAGCCATCACTTTTTGCGGCGCCTGCATCGGCGCAGCCGCTCGCTGCGCGCATGCGGCCCTTGTCGCTTGAGGAATTCATCGGCCAGGAGCATCTGCTCGCACCTGGGAAGGCGCTGCGCACTGCGATTGAACGCGGCACCATCGGTTCGATGATCTTCTGGGGCCCTCCCGGTACGGGCAAGACGACGCTGGGGAGATTGATAGCGCAGTACACCGATTCCGAGTTCGTCCCATTCTCGGCCGTGACGGAGGGTGTGCCGCGGGTGCGCGAGATCGTCGCCGAGGCGGAGGAGCGACTGGAGTTGGGCCGCGCGACAATTCTGTTTGTGGATGAGATACACCGCTTCAATCGCGCGCAACAGGACGCGTTCCTCCCGCACGTCGAGCAGGGAACGATCACCCTGATCGGCGCGACTACGGAGAATCCGTCCTTTGAGGTGAATGGCGCCTTGTTGTCACGCATGCGCGTCTTCGTTCTCGAGTCACTGACTGAAGGCGATCTCGTCGCCGTAATTGACCGCGCGCTGGCCGACGTGGAACGCGGCCTCGGCGCACGCGGGATAACGATCGGCGATGAAGCACGCGCGGTTCTCGCGCGCGAAAGTGATGGCGATGCGCGGCGCGCCCTGACGGCGCTTGAAGCGTCGGCCACGGATGTTGGTGATGGGGGCGAGATCACTGTCGACACTGTGCGAGACGCCCTGCAGAAGCGGTTCGCGCTGCACGACAAGAGCGGAGAAGCTCACTTCAATCTCCTGTCCGCGCTTCACAAGAGTCTGCGAGGCAGCGATCCGAACGCGGCGCTCTACTGGGCCGCGCGTATGATCGAGGGTGGTGAGGATCCGATGACGATCTTCCGTCGATCCATCGCGATGGCCGCGGAGGATATCGGCGTCGCCGATCCACAGGCGCTCCAACTCGCCGTTGCTGCGCGGACGGCGTACCACATTCTCGGACCGCCCGAGGGCTATCTGCCGCTTGCCGAGATGCTCGTATATCTGGCGACCGCGCCCAAGTCCAATTCCTCGTATCGCGCGCTTGGAGCGGCGTTTGAGGCTGCGCGCGAAACGCCGGGTGAAGGGCCGCCGATGAATATCCGGAATGCGCCGACCAGGCTGATGAAGGAACTTGGATACCACGAAGGTTACAAGTACGCGCATGACAGCGAGGACGCATACATTCCGCAGGAATACTTACCGGAGAAGCTGCGCGGCTCGGTGTTCTACAAGCCAGGGCCGTTCGGTTTTGAGCGAGACATCGCGAAACGTCTCGCCTGGTGGGACGAAATAAAGAAAAAGGCTCAGGACGCCGAGTAGTTCCTGACAGGGCGATGTGTTTCCAGCGCCTTCACTATGCGCTCGGATGCGTGCCCATCCCATCCGACGGGTCGCGGCGGTGTTGCATGCGCGACGGCGGCGACGGAATCGGCGTAAGCGCCGAGGATGCCCCGCGGTGTGAGGGGCCACGGCGCCATGTGATTGGTGCCCTGCGTAATCGTGATCGGCCTCTCGGTCTGCTCGCGGAGCGTGACGCAAGGGATCCCGAGCGCCGTTGTCTCCTCCTGGATACCACCCGAATCCGTCAACACGCACTGCGCTCCATCTGTGAGCGCGAGCATCTGCGTATACCCGAGCGGCTCGAGTACGGTAAGTGGCGTGAGCATCGGGCCGAGATGGAAGCGCTCGATATTCTTGAGCGTGCGCGGATGTAACGGAAGCACCACGGGAAGCGATTCTGCGACGAGTGCGAGGCCATCGAGTACGGCTGCAAGCGCAGCAGGATCATCGACGTTGGATGGACGATGCAGCGTTGCGGCGACGTAGTGTCTTCGCCGGAGCCCGAGGCGCTCGAGCGTGTCGGTTGCGCGCGCGACGGGCAGTTGCAACATGAGCGTGTCGATCATTACGTTGCCGACGAAGGTGACCTTGTCCGCGGGAATTCCCTCGGCGGCAAGATTCGCGGCTGCATCTTCCGATGGCGTGAGCAGCAGATCGGCCAGACGATCAGTGATGACACGATTGATTTCTTCCGGCATGCGCCAGTCGTAGCTTCGGAGACCAGCCTCGACGTGTGCGATGTGCGCGTGAGTTTCGGTGCGGAGCTTGGAAGCGACGAGAGTAGTTGCCATCGTGGAATTGACATCACCGACGACGACGACCCACTGGGGATGCACCTTCATCAGGATGGGCTCGAACGCCTCCATGATTCTGGCAGTCTGAACGGCGTGCGTGGCCGTCCCGACTCCAAGGTGGTAGTCCGGGGTCTTGATCCCCAGCTCCTCGAAGAAGGTGTCGGACATCGCGGTATCGTAGTGCTGCCCGGTATGGACGAGGACAGTCTCGTGGCCCGCGGCTTCCAGTGCGCGGAGAATGGGGGCAACCTTCATGAAGTTGGGGCGGGCGCCCGCAACGACCAGAACTTTCATGTGATCAGATGGCATTATGAGGGGTAAAGCTAGGCATGACGAAGGCAATGTCCAACCGGCGGCACTTTCCGTGCAGGGGAGAAATGAACCATGAATAAAACATTTGTGATATTGGCGGTGGCCGCGCTTGGAGGGTGTGCATCCCTTGGCGTCGGCGGCTTCAAAGAGCCCATCGTGAACTTCAACGACCTACAGGTTGAAGGTATCGGCACCAAGGGTGGCACGGTGGATGTGGTATTGAGCGTATACAATCCGAATGGGTACCGCCTCGATGCCACGCAGCTCACGTATCGACTGCTGGTTGATACGACTGCGGTGGGAGATGGAGTTTACAACACGCATTTCGCGGTGCAGAGTGGAGATTCCGCGATCGTCCGCTTGCCGGTGAACCTCAGTTACAGCGGTCTGGCGGCCGCCGCAAAGCAACTCAAGGAGAAGGGCTCCGTCAACTACCGGGTGATTGGTGACGTGACTGTCGGGACTCCGGTGGGTAATTTCACGAAGCCGTACGACCGGACCGGACGGTTCTCAACCTTGTCGGGGATGACGCACTAGATATTGCCACGAGAACTGATTGACCTTACCGCGCCAACCGAGCGGGCGCTCCTCATCGGAGCGCCGCGCAAGGGGCGCAACGCGAAGCATCGTACCGCCGAACACCTGGAAGAGCTGGCACGGCTCGCGGACACCGCCGGCGCCGTTGTCGTCGGTGAAGTGGTGCAGCAGATCGAGCGACCCAATCCAGCGACGTATCTCGGGAAGGGAAAGGTCGTAGAACTGACCCAGACGATTGCAGACAAGGACGCGACGCTCCTGCTATTCGACGACGAGCTCAGCCCGAGCCAGGGAAAGAACATCGAGGATCTGACCGGCAAGCGGGTAATGGATCGCGCCGAGTTGATCCTGGACATCTTCGCGACACGAGCGCGGAGTTCGGAAGCGAAGATGCAGGTGGAGCTGGCGCAGCTTCAGTACATGCTTCCGCGATTGACGCGGATGTGGGCGCACCTCGAGAAGTTCCGCGGTGGAATAGGCGTACGTGGACCCGGCGAAACGCAGCTTGAAACGGACAGACGCCTGATCAATCACCGCATCAAGGTGCTGGGCCAGCGATTGACGGAGGTGCAGAAGTCGCGCGAAGTCCAGCGCGGTTCGCGTCGCGGCGAGTTCCAGGCGAGCCTCGTCGGATATACCAACGCAGGCAAGTCATCGATCCTTCGTTCTCTGGCGAGTGACAACAGCATTTTCGTGGAGAACCGGCTATTCGCGACTCTGGATCCGCTGACGCGCGAAGTGGAACTCGCCGATGGTGAGAACGTTCTGCTGACCGACACCGTAGGGTTCGTGCGGAAACTACCGCACCAACTCGTCGCGAGCTTTCGCGCAACGCTGGAAGAGGTGCTGGAAGCCAATGTCCTGCTGCATGTAATCGATATCTCGGATCCACTCTGGGAAGAGCATCGTGCGGTGGTCGTCGAGGTACTCACCGAGCTTGGGGCGAATCACACGCCGGTGATAAACGTATTCAATAAATCCGACCTGCTTCCGCCGCACGAACTGGAAGCTGTCCAGGATCGAATTTCGAACCTCATTCCCGACGCCGTCTTTGCGAGTACGGAAACCGAGAACGGACTGGATGCGCTGAAGCGCGCACTGCTGCGCAGGTTGCGTGCGGAGCGGCGTGTGGTTGAATTGCGCGTGCCGTTGTCGGATGGCCGGCTCATGGCTGAACTTCACCGTAACGGCGACGTGCTCGCGCAGCGCACCGAGGGAAACGAGATGATAGTGTCAGTGCGGTTGAGTCCCGAGGCGCTCGGGCGACTCGGTGCGCGAGCGGTCGCGGTCTGATCGACTTGTCCGCTCGTCAATCAGACCGCATGTGAATCGCCCTCCGCCGCACCCGCTACGGCTGCATCAGTTGCAGAACGTCCGATTTGTGCGCATTCAGCACCGCTAGCTCGGGGGCTGAGATTACTCCCGCGGCGTTTTCCAGAGTGTTGCTCTGCGCGTAGGCATAGTACAGTCCGACGCGGCTACGCAGAATGGAATAATCGGTCTTGTTGAG
>DATBNQ010000124.1:0-12810 GCA_036554185.1 Gemmatimonadaceae bacterium
GACACGGTGCTCGATGCAACGCGCGATGAAGTGGAGCCACTGCCGGGCTATCAGGACGTACACTCGATGGTGTTCGCCGGCATCTACCCGACGGATACCACGCAATACGAAAATCTGAGAGATGCTCTGGACAAGCTTCAGCTCAACGACGCGTCGCTCAATTACCAGCCGGAAACGTCCACCGCGCTCGGGTTCGGGTTCCGCTGCGGATTCCTCGGCCTTCTGCACATGGAGATCGTGCAGGAACGCCTCGAGCGAGAGTTCAACCTCGATCTCGTAACCACTGTCCCGAGCGTCGAGTATCGCGTCTTTCTTACCGACGGAACGATGCAGCTGATCGAGAATCCATCGTTGATGCCGCTTGCGGCCGTGATCGAGCACGTCGAGGAGCCCTACGTCAAGGCGCGCATCGTGTCACCGAGCGACTACATCGGGCCGATCATGACGCTGGGCACCGAGCGGCGCGGCGTGTACAAGAACATGTCGTACATCGACGCTTCGCGCGTCGAATTCGATTTCGAGTTCCCGCTCGGCGAGATCATCCTTGATTTCTTCGACAAGCTCAAGACGATTAGCCGCGGATATGCGTCGCTCGATTACGAGATGCTCGAATACCGGAAGAGCGACCTCGTCAAACTCGACATGCTGATCAACGGCGATCCTGTCGATGCGTTCTCGGTGATCATCCATCGAGACAAGGCGTACGAATGGGGCCGCAAGATCTCGGACAAGCTCAAGGATCTGATTCCACGACAACTTTTCGAAGTTGCAATTCAGGCGGCGCTGGGCGGCAAGATCATCGCACGCACAACGGTCAAGGCGCTGCGGAAGGACGTACTCGCCAAGTGCTACGGCGGCGATATTTCGCGCAAGCGCAAGCTTCTCGAGAAACAGAAGGAAGGAAAGAAGCGCATGAAACAGGTCGGCTCAGTCGAGATCCCGCAGGAGGCGTTCCTCGCAGTTCTGCAGGTAGACTGACCTTTGCGATCGCTCGTTGTGCAGACGAGCTTCATCGGCGACGTCGTCCTGACGACACCGCTGATCGCCCGCCTTGCAGAAGCTGGAGACGTCGACGTGATAACAACTCCGGCCGGCGCAACACTGCTCGCAACACATCCCGCTGTGTCGAGACTTCTTGTTTACGACAAGCGAGTCGCAGACAGGGGCTTCAGCGGCTTGCTGCGAACTGCGAGACTGGCGCGTGGATCCAGCCGCGCGTTTCTCTGTCAGGGTTCGACACGCAGCGGCGCACTGGCGTTCGCCGCGCGCTGCAGCGAACGCATCGGATTCAACACGTCCGACGGTCGCTGGACCTACACGCGGCGCGTTGAGTACCGCGAAGACTGGCACCACGCACGCCGGCTGCTATCGCTCGGCGATTCTGCGCTCGCGACCACAGCGAGTGATCCAGTTAGCGCTGCGATCAAGCCGACTCTGTACCCGACCTCCGCGGACCGGAGTGCGGTCGATCGCCTGATCGAGCACCACTCGCGACCTGTCGTCGCACTGGCTCCAGGCAGCGCATGGCAGACCAAGCGCTGGGCAGGCTACGGTGAGCTTGCCGCGCTACTCGCCGATGAATTCGACATCGCGGTAGTCGGCAGCGCGGACGATCTTTCCGCCGCCGCCGAGATCACGTCGCGCGTCCCGCCCGAGCGGATCATCGACGCGACTGGTAAGTTGTCTCTGTTGGGCTCCGCCGAACTGATCCGCCGCAGCGTCGCACTGGCAACGAACGACTCTTCACCGCAGCATCTCGCGTCTGCTGTTGCGACACCGACGGTGACGATCTTCGGTCCAACAGTACCGGAGTTCGGCTTTGGCCCGCTCGCACCTGGGTCTCGCACCGTTGGGAACCACCTGCTCGACTGCCGGCCGTGCGATCGCCATGGTCCGCGAGTATGCCCGCTGGGACACTGGCGTTGCATGAACGAAATTACTGCTGACGAGGTCGCCAGCGCGGTTCGAACCATGATTCTGGAGGAAACAGTCCGATGAGCCGAGAGCAATACATCATTGGTGTCGATCTTGGCGGGACCAATCTCTCCGTCGGCGCGATGCCAGTCGATGGCAGTCGCGAGATCGGCTTGCGTACGCTGCCGACACGGGCCGATCTCGGCGCCAACGCCGTTTCGGATCGCATTGCCGCGATGATCGAAAGTGTTGTGATCGATCTCAACCGAGAGGCGGGTGCGAGCCGCGACGACATACTCGGCGTCGGCATCGGATCGCCCGGTCCACTGGACCGCGAACGTGGCGTCGTGATCTTCACGCCAAATCTTGGCTGGCGCGATTATCCGTTGCGCGACGAGATCTCGAACCGCGTCAATATGCGCGCGACCCTCGACAACGACGCCAACTGCGCGACGTTCGGCGAGTTCTGGCGCGGCGCGGCACGAGGCGGACGCGACGTGATCGGCATGACGCTCGGAACCGGAATCGGCGGCGGACTCGTGCTCGACGGGAGACTGTATCACGGTGTATCGGACGCCGCAGGCGAGATTGGACACACTTCAATCGAAACGAATGGACGTCGCTGCAAGTGCGGGAACTACGGCTGTCTCGAAGCATACTGCTCCGGACCCGCGATAGCGGAGCGTGCGCGGGAAGCACTCGAGGGCGATCCGAGTCCGACGATCGATGCCCTTGTCGACGGCGACATGTCGCGACTGACGGCGCACGTCGTGTACGAGGCCGCGCGGCGCGGCGACGTCGTCGCGCGCGAAGTCGTGCGCGATACGGCGCGCTTCCTTGGTACCGGGCTTTCGAATCTCATCAACATTTTCAATCCCGATACCGTCGTGCTCGCCGGTGGAGTGACGCAAGCCGGTGAAGCGCTCATGCTCCCGCTCCAGGCCGAAGTGAAACGACGCGCATTCAAGGTGTCCGTTGACGCATGCAAGATCGTGCTCGGCTCGCTTCCGATGTCCGCTGGAGTCGTGGGCGCCGTAGCGACCTTCAAAGAACGGGTACTGGGCTCGCTCTGATGCGCGCGCGGCGCCGGCTCGGCGTCATCGGCACTTTTGTCTGGGATGAGATCCATGGTCGTGATCCGGTTCAGGCCCCGATCCAGGAATGGGGGGGCATCACCTACGCGCTGGCCGGACTCGACGCCGCTCTGAACGATGAATGGGAGATCGTCCCGCTCATCAAGGTTGGGAGCGATCTGGCGCAGCGCGCACGCGAGCACCTCGCCACGCTGCGGCACATGGCCCCGGACGCGAGCATCATCGAAGTACCGTATCCCAACAATCGCGTTACGCTGCGCTACGAAAGCAGCGAGCGGAGAACGGAGAAGCTCACTGGTGGCATTCCTGGCTGGCAATGGCTCGGTCTCAAGCCGCTCCTAGCGGGACTTGATGCGTTGTATATCAACCTGATCAGTGGCTGGGAACTGAATCTCGAAACGGCGCAGCTCATACGGCAGCATTTTTCGGGCGTCGTCTACTGCGACATGCACTCGTTGCTGCTTGCGGTGGATGCCGAGGGGTACCGCGTACCGCAGATAGTGCCGAACGTGCGGTCGTGGATGCAGTGCTTCGACATCCTGCAGGTGAATGAAGACGAGCTGGCGTTGCTCGCACCAGACGGGCTGGCGCTTGCGGCGACGGCGATGGCTGCCGGAGTGTCGGTCATAAATGTGACACTGGGCCCACGCGGTGCGATCTACTTCGCCGCGCCGAAATTCGAACAGCTGTCCGACATACGACGCGTCCAGTTGCCGGTTTCTGGGGCACTGGATGGCGCAATCCGCACTTCGAGAGTGCCGGCCGTTGCGCCGGAGGCTAGTGGAACGCTCGATCCAACCGGATGTGGCGATGTTTGGGGGGCAACCTATTTCGCGCGCCTGCTCGCAGGTGATAAGTTAGGCGACGCGATCGACGCAGCGATGCGGGCCGGGTCGCGCAACCTTACCCACCGCGGGGCGACCAGCCTCGCGAGCTACCTTCGCGGAGAACTCTCGCTAACGTGACGAACGTCATCACCGTTCCACCTTCATTGGATGACGCCACGTTCGAGCAGATACTGGAGCCGTTGTCGCGGCTCCAGCCCGACGACAAGGTCCTGATCGATGCGCGGCATGCGCGCTGGGCATCGCCTTATGGGCTCACCGCGCTTCTCACGCTCGCGCAGACGCGCCGGGAACGGCCGAGTCTCGCCGTACCGGAGCTGGAAGAAACGGCGTTGTACTGGGCGCGGGCCGGATTCTTCCGGTATGCCTCCGACCTGTACGAAGTCATCGGCAGCGTTCCGCGCGGTCGCCAGAACGATCCCGGCGTGCTGCTCGAAGTGACCCCCGTCAACGCGAGCGAGGACGTCCACACGGTCGTCGACAAGGTGCAGCAGCGAGCGCAGCAGATACTCGTCAACGAGCTGAAGCTGGACAAGACGGCGACCATGCGATTCACCATGGCGCTGTCGGAGACGTGCCAGAACATCGTCGAGCACGCAGAGAGCGGTGGATGGGTCGCGGTAAACAGTTACCGTTGGCAGAAACGGTTGGGCGGTCGTCGCGTGCTCGTAATAGCGGTGTGTGATGCGGGAGTCGGTTTCCGGAGATCTCTGGAGTCGGCGCCAGGGCGTCCCCGCTCTGACAGGTGGGACGATGGTATGGCTCTGGAGGAGGCGGTGATGCGCGGCGTCAGCCGGTTTCGCGATACAGGTCGCGGACAGGGGCTCGCCGGTGTGCGCCGGTTCATCGGAAAATGGGACGGCAAGTTCTCCGTGCGCAGCGGAACGGCCCGTCTCGCCATAATTCCGACATGGGATGAAGACGTTCCCTTGCAGGAGAATCTCCCGGCATTTCCAGGATCACAGGTGCAGATCACGATTCCAGAGCGCGTCGACAGATGATGAAGAATCACATCGACGTCAGCAATGTCCTTCGCCGCGCTGTTTCGGAGAGTTACTCGAACCTCGTCACCCGACCGACCGGAGTCGCGGTTCGCGTGTATATAGAAGCCCAGATCCAGGCTGCCAGCGACTGCGTCGTCACGGTGATCGACTTCTCTCGCGTTGGCATGATGGACTTTTCATGTGCCGACGAAATAGTAGCCAAGCTTGTAATGCAGCACGAGAACAGAACTCCGACCTTTGTCTTCAGCGGTCTCAGCGAGTCGCACATCGAGGCAATCGATGTGGTACTTGAACGGCACGGCATGTCGCTCGTGTCGCACGAAGCGGACTCCAACTCGTACATAGCCGTCACGCACTGATGAAGTTTTTCGGATCGTCACCCACCCCGTCCGACAGCGTCTTCCAGCCGGAGCTGCGCGTCATCAAGTACGTCGCCACACGGAAGGGTGACACGGAGCGCGGTCCGCAGGTTAGACTTTCAGGGGTGGATGCCCGGTTTCGGCTGCTGGCTGACGGGGAGCTCGCCTGGGTTCGCGGGGCACGCGGGCAGGCACTCGCCGAGGTGGTCATCGACGACGCGATTCCGCAACACGCCTGTGGCTTGCGCGACATTCCAGGGATACTTGCCGCGGAGTCCGTACGTGTGGTCAAGCCCGACCTCGACACTACCAACAGAACGAACGCATGAGAAAGTCCACCATTCCGATCCACGGCGGCGCACCGCACGCGCCGGCTGGATCTCCAGTCGTAACTCCCATTACGCAGTCGGTAAGCTTCGTTCAGGCGCTTGGTACCGGTGAGGGACTGAAATACGCGCGTTACGGCAACACTCCGAATGTCGAGCTGGTTGAGCGGCGCCTTGCGTTACTCGACGGTGGCGAGGCCGCTGTCGCACTCTCGAGCGGAATGGGCGCCACGGCGTGCGCGATGCTCGCGTTGTTGCGGCCCGGTGACCACCTGCTCTCCAGCTCGTGGATATACGGCGGAACGCACAAGCTGTTTACCGAAGAGCTGAGAGGCATGGGGATCGAAGTCACACTCATCGATCCACTCGCACCGAGGATGTGGCGGAAGGCTCTTCGCCAGACGACGCGCGCGATATTTGTCGAGTCACCGGTGAATCCGACGTGTCGGGTGCTCGATCTGAGTTCGCTCGCGAATCTTGCCAAGGCCGAAGGTGTAGCACTCGTGGTGGATTCCACGTTTGCGAGCCCGATCAACTTCCGCCCGCTCGAGCATGGCGCGGACGTCGTAATCCACTCCACCACCAAGTACCTCAACGGGCATCACGACGTACTTGGAGGGGCGGTGATCGGAACGTCGTCCTATGTCGAGGAGGTACGGCGGAAGATGATCGTATGGGGCCAGGCTCCGGATCCGTTCGCCGTCTGGCTGCTTGAGCGTGGCATGAAGACGCTCGACGTCCGCGTGCGGCGTCAGAATGAGAACGCGCTCAGGCTCGCGGAGTGGTGCGAGACGCGACCGGAGTTTGCCAGCGTACTCTATCCCGGGCTCAAGTCTCATCCGGATCACGACATCGCGCAGCAGTGTCTCGACGGATTTGGCGGAATGATGGCGCTAGTGGTTGCCGGCGGAGGAGACGCGGCGGAACGATTCCTCGCCCAGCTCGAGCTGGTTACACACGCGCCGAGTCTCGGCGGCGTCGACACGCTCGTGAGTGAGCCACGGTACACATCACATGCGGCGATGACGCCGGAGGCGCGTGCGGAGATCGGGATTCCCGACGGCTTTCTGCGCTTCAGCGTCGGGATCGAGGACGTGGGCGACCTGATCGCGGATTTTGAGCAGGCATTGAGGTAACTGACGGTTGAGTCTAGTCCGGTTTCTGAATGTCGCGAAGGAATATCAGCGCGGCGGCGTGGCCCTCAGCCATGCTTCATTTCAACTGCACAAGGGTGAGTTCGCCTTCCTCACAGGACCGAGCGGATCTGGCAAGTCCACGATCCTGAAGCTCATCTACATGGAAGAGCGGCCAACTGCCGGTGATGTGTGGGTCAGCGGCGTCAGCGCACGCGAAGCGTCACGGAACGAGGTCTCGATGGTGCGCCGTCATCTTGGGATCGTCTTCCAGGACTTCCGTCTGCTGGAAGATCGCACCGCCGAGGCAAATATCGCATTTGCGCTCGAGGTGACAGGCACGCCAAAAGACATGATCCGACCGCGCGTCGCGCGGGTGCTGACGCAGGTAGGCCTTGCGTCCAAGGGAACGTCGCTTCCGCGCGAGTTGTCCGGTGGCGAGCAGCAGCGCGTCGCGATCGCGCGGGCACTGGTGAACGACCCGTACGTGCTCATCGCTGACGAACCGACTGGCAACCTGGACGAGCGCGCCACGCGTGGGATCTTCCAGTTACTGCGCGACATCAACACCGCCGGAACGGCCGTGATCATGGCGACGCATGACCTCGATCTCATCCGCCGAACGGAGTATCGCACGATCGAGTTGAACCACGGACGTCTCGTGTTCGACAGCGCGGAAGCTCCGGTGCCGGAGAAACAGCCAGCCACCCCCGCGCCGAGCCACCACGACGAGAATCCGATATGATGGCGATCAGAGAAGCATTCTCCGCCTTCCGGCGCGCTCCGCTGCTCAGCGCACTGGGCGTGATTACGATCGCGTTCTCGTTGTTTGCCTTCGGACTTTTTGGTCTGGTCGCTGTGAACATCCGTGATGCGCTCCGATCCATCGAAAACCGTGTGGAGATACGCGCCTTTATTGCCGACGGCACCCCCGTCGAAGCGTCCAGCGCGGCGATGGGTGACATCCACGCGTTTCCGGAAGTGCTTTCGGTTACTTACGTGTCGCAGGATGACGCGCTCATTCGCGCGCGGAAGGAGTTGGGGGAATTCAGCGACGTATTCGAAGCCGGCGTTCTGCCAGCGTCACTGGATATCAAGCTGAAGCCGGGCTATCGCGATCCAACCACTGTCCTCGCTGTTGCAAACCGCGTCAAGTCGTACGACTTCGTGGACGACGTTCGGTATGGTGAGGACTGGGTCGCGAAGCTTTACCGCTTGCGCACGATCGCCACGCTCGTCGGGACCGGCCTCGGCCTCGCGTTTGCCGCGGTAGCCGTCATAATCATTGGTGCCACGATCAGGATAATGGTGATGGCGCGCGCCAATGAGATCGCAATAATGCGACTTGTTGGCGCAACCAACGGATTCATTCGACTGCCATTCGTGCTCGAGGGCTTCATTCAGGGCGTGATGGGTGGATTACTTGCGCTCGGCCTGACCTGGGCGACGAGTACAGCGATCAGTCATTCGTTCATGCGAACGGCGTTCTTCGATCCAACACTCGCGACACTCGGTGTTGTTGGAGGTGCACTCATCGGCCTTCTCGGCAGCACGTTCGCCGTGGGACGGCAACTACGCCGGCTGTGAAGTTCCGCATAATCGCGCTGAGCGCGATACTGCTGGTCCCGATGGCGGTCCGCGCGCAGAACACCGAGGCTCAGCTCGAGAAGAATCGACAGGAGCTGGAGCGGATCAGGCGCGAGCGCGCCGACCTGCAGAAGACCATGAACAAGCTGCAGTCCAGCGCCCACTCGCTGAACGACGAGCTGCAGAACATCAATCGGCAGCACGATGTGACGCAGCGCGCGGTAACGTCGCTCGACAAGCAGCTGGGCTACATCTCCGACGAAGTAAAGGGGGCCGGCGCCAGCCTGGTTCGCGCAGAAGACGAAGCTGCCACCAAACGCGCCATTCTCAACCACCGGTTGATCGAGATCTACAAGCGCGGACCGTTGTTCGACTTCCAGGTTCTTCTCTCCGCCGATTCATTCGGCGAGCTGATCGCGCGGTACAAGTATCTTCACGAGATCGCGGTGCACGACCGGGCGCTGGTCAAGCGAATGGACGACCTTCGCGCCACGATCCGTGGACGCCGGCGAGACCTGGTCACACTCCAGAATGACGTTCAGCAGAACCGGCTGGAAAAGGCGCAGGAGGACGCTCGGCTGCAGGCGCTGGAGCAGCAGCGAAAACAGAGCCTCGTACGAGTGCAGGCTGATTCCAGAAAGACCCAGCAGCGGCTTGCGCGCGTGAAGCAGAGCGAATCGAAGCTTAACAACATCATCGCGAATATCGAAGCAGAGCGACGTCGCGGCAGCAGCAAGGTGAGCGCGGTTGCACGTGGCAACAGCTCGATCAGAACATCGGATTACGGAAAACTGGATTGGCCGGTGGATGGAAACATTCTCTACAATTTCGGCCGTGTCGTCCGCCCCGACAACACGACGTTGCGCTGGAATGGAATCGGGATCGCGGCATCCGCAGGAACGGCGGTGCGCTCGGTCGCTGCGGGTGACGTTGTGCTCGCCGGCCAACTCGGCACATACGGCCAGACCGTGATCGTGGAGCACGGTGGTGGTGACTACTCCGTCTACGGATCATTGAGCCGCATCAGGGTGTCCAAGGGAGCGCACGTGGGAAAGGGAGAGATAATCGGAGAGGTTGGTACATCCGACCCGGATCTTCCACCCCACCTCCATTTCGAGATCAGGCATGGCGGGCCAGCGGTCGATCCAACCACCTGGCTCCGCGCGCACTAATCTCGCGCGACTCACCCCTGCAGCGGAGCAGAGCTTGACCATTGACACCGTTCTACTGGGTGCACACATCTCGACGGCCGGCGGCGTACCGGCGGCGCCGGGTCGCGCGAAGGCCGTGGGGGCCACGGCGATGCAGATCTTCACAAAGATGGCGAACCAGTGGCGCGAGCGGGAATGCGAAGCCGAGGAATGCGCGGCATTCAGGGAAGGCATCGCCGACTCGCTGGTTCGTGCGATAAGTGCGCACGACAGCTACCTCATAAATCTCGCGTCACCCAAGGATGACCTCCGCGCGCGATCCCTGCAGTCGTTCACAACGGAGCTCCGCCGCTGCGATGCGCTCGGGCTGGATTATCTCGTGTCGCATCCTGGGAATTACATGGATGATCGCGATTCCGGGATTGTGCGCAATGCCGATTCCATAAGCGCAGGCCTCGCCGCAGCCCCGGGAACGACGCTCCTTCTTCTCGAGACGACCGCCGGAAGCGGTACGGCGCTCGGTGCGACATTCGATGAGTTGTACGCGATAATCGATCGGATCGCGCCGGAAGTTCGCGGGCGCGTTGGCGTGTGCATGGATACCTGCCACATCTACGCCGCCGGATATGACATCGTCAAGGACTACGATGGCGTGATGCGCCGTTTCGACGATACCATCGGGTTATCCAGATTGCGCATGATGCACCTGAACGACTCCAAGCATGGACTCGGCACCCGCAAGGATCGGCACGCGTTGATCGCGGAGGGCGAACTTGGCGAGGAGCCGTTCCGTCGTGTGATGAACGATCCGCGACTCGAGAAGGTTGCAAAGGTCATAGAGACACCTAAGGGAAACGATGCCGAAGCGACCGACAGGTCGATGCTGGAGCGGCTTCGCAGTTATATCGAGTAGCAAGACGGGACGCAGCTTGCACCAGATCAAATTTTATTGATGTATTTTCGAATCCGTCGCGTTCGTCGCGACGCATTCGAAGCGGACCATTCGCCTGGAGAACCGACATGTCTGTCACATGCGCCTACACCTACGCCGAGCTGATCAGCTATTCGGACGCCGAGACCGTCCGGTGGCGCGAATGGTTCACGCGAAACCCCGGTGCGCTGGACCTTCCATTCGCGGAAGGACGGCTCGCGACTATTCGCGGGCTCGTGCTTCACATCTTCTCCGTCGAGCTGCGGTACACGGATCGGCTGTGCGGACGCGAAGCAACGCCGTACGACGACATCCATGCCGACTCGCTGGAGGAGATATTTGCGCTTGGTGATCGCGCGCGCTCGGAGCTGCGCGGTTACCTGGCGACGATGACCGAGGCCGACGCCGCCGTCGTACTCACGTTCAGCACGCTCACCGCGGGGACGCTCACAGCATCGAAGCGCAAGATCGCATCCAACATCTTCATTCACGGCATGCGCCACTGGGCTCAGGTCGCTACGACGCTGCGGTCGGCGGGATTCACTGATCAGTGGGGGCACGACATCCTGCTGAGCGAGTTGGCGATGTGATGCGTTGCAGTCTTTCATCGTTCCTTGCCAGAACGGCGAGCCTTGTAGCAGTGCTCACCGTCGTCACGTCGGCATCAGCACAACCGGCTGTCACACCAGTAGATACCGCTCCCCCGCCAATCGCGCGCGAGTTCCGTGCAGCCTGGATTGCGACCGTCACGAATCTGGATTGGCCGTCGCGCCCGGGGCTGAGCACCCGGCAACAGAAGCAGGAAATGATCGCTCTGCTCGATCGAGCCGTCGCGATGCACCTGAACGCGGTAATCTTTCAGGTCCGTCCGGAGGCGGACGCTCTGTATCAATCCGATTACGAGCCGTGGTCGGCTTTTTTGACCGGCACGATGGGACTCGCCCCCGATCCGTTCTACGATCCGCTCGCGTTCGTCGTTCGCGAGGCGCACGCGCGCGGCCTCCAGGTCCACGCCTGGTTCAATCCCTACCGCGCACTGCATCCTTCAAGCCCCGGGAACGTCGCGCCATCGCATGTTTCGCGCACCGATCCCGAGGTGATCCGGCGTTATGGGGATCAGCTATGGATGGATCCCGGTGATCCGATCGTTGTCGCGCGCGCGACGAAGGTGATACTCGATGTCACGCGGCGATACGATATCGACGCAGTGCATCTGGACGATTATTTCTACCCTTATCGAGAAGAGGACCGTCGCGGCCGCACGATCCAGTTTCCCGACAGCCGGACGTATGCGCTTTACCTCAAGGCCGGCGGAACACTCTCACTGGACGACTGGCGACGCGACAACGTGAACACGTTCGTTCAGCATCTCGGCGCGGAGATTCACGCGATAAAGCCGTGGGTGCGGTTTGGAATAAGTCCGTTCGGAATCTGGCGACCTGGCCACCCGGCTTCTGTTCGCGGACTCGACTCCTACGTGGAAATCTTCGCAGATTCGCGGAAGTGGTTGCAGAACGGGTGGGTGGATTATCTCGCACCACAGCTCTACTGGCCGATCGGCAGGCCGGAACAGGACTTCTCGAGTCTGCTCGCATGGTGGGTATCACAGAACGACTTCAAGCGAAACATCTACGTGGGCCTGAACGCCAGTCTTGCCAACAGGACGCCTCCCGGCGGGCCCGGCGCGGCGGAGATGACGGACCAGATCCGTCTTACCCGCGCGCAGGCTGGCGCGAGGGGCGAGATTTTTTTCAGCATGGGTGTCCTCATGCAGGATCCGGATAGCGTCGCGGAACACATCGCGCGCGACAGCTACTCGGTGCCCGCGCTGGTGCCGGCGTCACCATGGCTGAAAGTGGTGCCTCCGGGGAAGCCGCAGGCTGTTGCGCGCCTCGACATGCAATCGGGCGAGATGATGATCGATATGGATCCCGCTGCGGGCGAGAAGCAGCCGTGGCTCTGGGTAGTTCAGGCGCGCACTGACAGCGGATGGACGACACAGATAATTCCCGGTGCGGAGAACACTCGTCTGCTGGCCGGCCGCGGCGCGCACTCACCGAACGACGTGCGCGTCTACGCGGTCGGGAAAGCGGGAATGCTCTCGAGGGTGGCGCGTGTGTTCCCCAACGGTGATCCGTTGCCCTGAACCAGAACAGGTGGACGGTAATCAGCTTGATCACCCGACAGTCTTCCGCACCTTTTGATACAGGAATGCTGACGCCGAGGTTCACTTCCCAGTCGGGACCAGGATTGAGGCCGATCGCAGGGTAGATCGACGATAGGTCGGACCTCCCAACTCCACGTGTCCGCCGATAACAGCGTTCGCGCGTACCCCACTTCCTGCGACAGGCCAACCATCGAATTTCGCCATGTCGCAGCGAACGAGCTCCATCAACATACGGATAGGCCGTGATGACCGTTTCAACCTGACAGGAACGACAGCTGCCACCCGTCTCAAACGTGCAG
>DATBNQ010000149.1:0-19978 GCA_036554185.1 Gemmatimonadaceae bacterium
GTCACCGGCAACGGCTGAGCGCGTCATACTGTTCGGTCCGCGTCAGAAGTTGGCGCGGATAGCGACTTGATTGGGTGACATGTACAAGATCTCCCTCCTGTGTGGATGTCCAGTCGATCACGACGGCGTTGAGCGAATCGACGCCGGAGGCGGTAGCGCATCCAGCGGCGAACATTCTCTCCCGCAGTGTTTCGGTGCGCCTGGCCGCGGTGTCCTCTTGCGCCGACTCCGCCAATCGACGCACGACCAGAGTCAGCGATCCTTCGAGAGCAAGGAAGACAACGCTGAAGATCAGAAGCGCAACAAGCGCTTCAGCCAGAATGAATCCGCGAGGACGGTGTACGCGATCCTGCGAGCGAGCGGCGACCATGATGACATGTTACGGCCAACTGAAATGAATGGGCGCTCGCTTTACGCACGGCCGGGTTCATTTGACGACAGAATCGAGAATCACAATGCACCAACCGACCAGACAAGAAAAAGAAACGGCGACCAGTTGGTCGCCGTTTCTTTTCGTATCGATACTGCCTAGCTCAAGGCCATTGTCAACAATTCTGTGTCAACCCGGCGATGAGGAGCCGCTACTAGAAGCCGGCTGGGCAGGCTGGGACGCCTTCTGCTGTGGCAGGTGCGACCGGTGCCATGTTGTAGAAGATGGCGCAGTTGCCCATGCTCGGTACTGACGAGTGAACCGCGGTTGCGCTCCAACCAGCTGCCGAACCGCCGAGGGTAATCGTTACGCCCTTCGACGATGCGAACGAGAAGCCGGCGACGGCAAGCGTATCAGTCGAGTTCGGTCCAATCGTTCCGGCAAACACATACTGGCCATTATTCGCCGATGCGTAGCCTTCCTCGGCAGTCGCCAAGTTCTTGAGGTCAGTCTTGACCGCAGCGACGTAGGCACGCTGCTTGGTTGCTGCAAACTTCGGGATCGCGATCGCGGCCAAGATGCCGATGATCACGACGACTATCAAGAGCTCGATCAGGGTAAATCCTTTGATGCTGCGCTTCATGAGTGTCTTCTCCTAAGGGGTCGTGGGATGCCGCTGGTACAGTGCTCGGACACCGTATTGGCAACGGTCGCGCCAGACGATGACGGTGTCGTAACTCATTATCGTCAAACGCTTTGCAAACTTGAGTAATCGTTGGGAAGGGTCAAACCGAGCCGCATTTTGCAAGGTCCGTGGCGAATCGCAATGGTGCGATTCCATACAGCGACGGCCCTTTCTGGGACCTACCATGCAGGCTTGGCAGTCCTCAAGCCGTCGGCCCGTCCATCTTCTGGAGCTTCCGGTGGAGCGTTGAGGGATCTATGCCAAGTACCTCGGCAGCGCGCGTTTTGTTGCCGCCATTTGTCTCCAAGACCCACTTTATATAGGCACGCTCGATCATGTCGAGCGTCGGATCGAGGCGCTCTACGTCGCGAACGAGATGTTCGCCAGACCTGCTCGTAACGCGCTCCGGAAGCGCGTCGGGCATTATCACAGGTCCGCTTGTCACAATGGTAGCGCGCTCAAGAGCGTTCTCGAGCTCACGGACGTTGCCCGGCCAGTCGTACTCACACATTGCACTCATGGCTTCAGCACTGACAGTCTTATTCGGATCCTTCGCTCGCGCCAGAAACGTGTCTACCAGAAGCGGTATGTCTTCCCTTCTCTGGCGCAGTGGCGGGAGGTGAATCGCGATCACGTTCAGACGATAGTACAGATCGCTCCTGAACTGACCCGTCTTCACGTCTCGCTCCAGGTCGCGGTTGGTCGCCGCGATGACTCGTGCATCAACCGGGATCGCCTCCGTTGCACCCACTGGAAGGACCTCTCGCTGTTGCAGCGTTCGAAGCAACTTCACCTGAGTGGCCGGCGTCATCTCACCCACTTCGTCGAGAAAGAACGTGCCACCCATGGCTGCCGCTATGAGTCCAGTCTTGTCCTTGACCGCACCTGTGAATGATCCCTTCACGTGACCGAACAGCTCGCTTTCGAGCAGACTCTCGGGGAGCGCGCCACAGTTGACAGAGAGAAATGGCTTGGCGGTTCTGCCGGACATCTCATGGATGTAGCGCGCAACGACTTCCTTCCCCGTGCCCGATTCGCCCTGCAGCAACACGGTCGAATCAGTCGGTGCGACAGTCGCGGCGAGTTGCAGGACTGCTAGCCAGTTGGCGCTCTGGCCAATCGGCGAGTTCTCGCGGTCACGCTTGCGAATCTCCTGGCGAAGCGTTCGATTTTCGACCCGCAGTGCGCGATGCTCTGCCGCACGATGCACTATCGCAAGCAGCTCGTCGTTGCGGAACGGCTTCTGGATGTAATAGAAGGCTCCCTCGTTCACTGCGTGCATGGCCGACTGCAGCGTTGCCTGCGCAGTCATGAGAATGACAGGCGTCTCCGCATTTGCCGCGCGCGCCGCGGAGAGAACTTCGGCGCCGCTCACATCCGGCATTCGAATGTCGCTGATGATGATGTCGGGGCCGATCGCTTCTATCTGCTCGATTCCGACACGTCCGCCCCGGGCAGTGTGAGCTGTGAAGCCGTTGTTCGTGAGCAGGATACGTATGACATCGAGTATTCCCTGTTCATCATCGATGATCAGGACGCTGGGACCGGTGCCTTGCGAGTTCATGAGCGCGGGAAGAGAACGGTGAACCGGGCACCGCGACTGTCGCTGTCGACAACGACTACTCCGCGGTGGGCTTCTATCGCCCGGTGAACGATGGCGAGCCCCAGTCCGCTGCCGCCAGGTTTTGTGGTAAAGAAGGGATGAAACAACCGTGGGCGAGCCGATTCGGCGATGCCCGGCCCGGAATCGATCACGCGCACGGCGATAGCGCCGCTCTCGAACGCCGCGGCACGCCAGTCGAGTTGTTGCGGTAGAAGCGTTGCCGCCTCGAGCCGAACAACTCCATCCGGCGGAGAGGCCTGCAGGCCGTTGAGAACGAGATTGAAAAACGCGCGATGCAGCATGTCCTCGTCTCCCGTCACTTCCAGCGTTCCGCGGGGGAAATCGCACTCGACGCGGCAGCCGGCAGGACGCGACGGGTGCGCTGACGCGAGATCGGCTGCGTTTCGAACCACGCTGAGCAGATCCAGTTCGCGGGTGAACGGAACGTCGACCCGCGCGAAATCGAGGAAGCTCGTCAGCAAGCGCGCGAGTCGGTCCGACTCGCGCACGACAAGCGACGTGAGCAGCCGATCGTCACTGGACGCCTTCGCGGACAGTGACAACTGCTCAACGGCGCTCCGGATGGACGCGAGCGGATTCTTGATCTCGTGCGCCATCGACGCACCCAGCTCGGCGACCGCTTCCAATCGCTCGGCGCGAAGGTGCAGCCGCTCCACCTCGCCTTGATGCAACCGGAAACGCGCGAGCTCTTCGGCCATCGCCTCGGTGCCGGCACTCTGGGCCCGAAGCCGTGAAGCGATGTATCCACTTCCAAGTGCGACGATCGCGAAGATCGCGAGTTGTATGAAAATGCCGATTCCAACCGCGTCGCCACGGACAAGCACGATCTCCCCAGCGTACAGGAGGATCGCGAGTGCCGAGATCAGGGTGACGCCACGGGCTGGAAGCAGCAGCGCACTAACGGCTATGACGAGAATGTAGAGCGGCGCGAATTGCGACGACGTCGACTGCCAGGTGAGGTGCACCATCGCAGTGACAAGCGTTACGTCGAATATCGCCTGGGCGTAGAGGACAGCGATCGCGATCGAGCGCCTGTAGACATGGGTATAGAGCGCCGACAAGCCCGTGAAGAGCATGGCGCCCGCGAAGAGCAGCGAGGCGAGCAGCGTATCCTGGCGGGATGCATACTGCCAGGAATAAACGGCCGCGACGAAGACGGCGCTCGCGACGCCCAGGCGCGCAAAATACAGCCACCACAGGATTCGGCGAACCGAAAGCTGAACGATGTGCGCCGCGGCTAACGCTGGCATGGATTGCGGAGTGCGGTATTGCATTTTGCAATAGCTTGACGATGGGGACGCCCCCCGTGCAACGGACCGAGGCGCCTTCTCACGCGATCGCGGGCGCAGGAGGCGCATGAGGCTGCCGATAACTGAACAGTTATCGCTCTCGAACATCCGTTCGAGCGGCGCCAAATAACCCGACCGGTCGGTTCGGTAGATTTAGAGCAGGAATGCCAACAGACTTACCAATACAAAATTGGGCGGGCGGAATTGCCACCCGGCTGATCTGGATCGTTGCGCTGGTTCTGGCGAGCGGGGTTTTCGCGGGGGCCGAGGCCGCCCTCAGTGTGCCGGTTGACGACGAAGACGGGCGAGCTGCTCCCACTACTGCCGCGCGGATCGGTAGTTCCCTTGCAGCCGTTGGGCTGGGCGTGGTGGGGGGCGCGGCGTGGTTCGCGCTGGCAGTTCTCCTCCATATAGTAGTCGGCGAGCTCGTGCCCCGGGCAATCGCGCGCGAGCATCCGGCGCTCGCGCGAAAATACGCGGTTCCCGTCGTTCGACTGATCGGCCGCATTCTCACCCCGTTTGTGATAGTGGTGAACGCTGTGGCGAATCTGGTTGCCCGCGCGGTTGGAATGCCCACCGTTGTGGAGAACGAAGTTCCGGCTCACTCGCCTGATGAGTTGCGAACGCTCGTGATGCACTCGCATGCGCACGGCGAGTTGGACGAGTCCGAGCGCGCGATGCTGGCGGGCGTATTTGACTTCAAGCAGAAGCGCGCGCACGATGTGATGCGGCCGAGGACGGATGTGGTTGCAATCGACATTGATTCCACGCAGGAAGAAGTGCTGCACATTTTGCGGACCGAGAGATATTCGCGTTACCCGTTGTATCGAGAAACGCTGGACGACATTGTCGGCGTGTTTCTGGCCAAGGATCTATGGCTCCGGGACCCTGGATCTCCCTTTGTCCTGTCGGAGCTGATGCGTGAGGCGCTGTATGTCCCGGACAGCCGGTCTGCGGAGCGCGTGCTGGACGATCTGAGACGAACGCGCGCGTACATGGCCGTGGTGATTGACGAGTACGGTGGCACTGCTGGCATCATAACGATCGAAGATCTGGTCGAAGAGGTGATGGGTGATATCACCGATGAGTACGACATGGCGGCGCGCACGTCGCTCGAGATGAACGGCGTGCTTGAACTTGCGGGGACATTGTCGCTTATCGATGCGCGCTCAGACTATGACCTCGACATCCCCGACGGGGACTGGTCGACCTTGGGTGGTTACGTCTTCGCTCGCCTTGGCCGGCTGCCGCGCGTGGGCGATCGAGTCCGGATCCGCGGCGCGGGACTCGAGGTTGTCGCCATGGATGGCCGGCGCGTCGCGGCTCTCCGAGTGTTGCGGGATCCTGTCAACAGTGCTGCTGAAGGCGGGCACCGACGCGCCTGAGGGATCTCGCTCGACCGCGAGATCGACTCGGGTAGCGGCGTTGGGAAGAGGGATCACGCGGAAGGCCCCCACTCGCGTGGCCGGATCGGGAAGCGTAACCTGATCGACGGTTACCACCACGGGTGCGAACGGCATCAAGTCATACGCACGGTACGCTCCGGCTGAATCGGTTTCCACGGTGACCTGTCCGATCGTTACGGAGACGCCCGGAAGCAATTCCTCGCTTTCATCCCGGAGACCGTTCCCGTCGTCATCCACGAAGACCGTACCAACGACTTCGGCGCGCCCGCGGGATTGGGTGGCTGACAACCCGACCGAAGTAGAATACGTCGCCCGTGATTTCGTCAACCAGACGGATCCGCTCACACTTTGCGTCGTTGAGGTACTTGGGCCGGACGCCACAGCTTGCGCGTCGTATCGCATCGCGTGAGTCATCATGTGGACGGAGGCGGTGAGTTCCGGCATTCGCCTATCCGGTATCCACGCGACCCCAGCGTCGAGCTGCGCCAGGCGTGCGATCGGGAATGTGGCGAGCAATGATCTTGCTCCGGAAAACGGGTCATCAAACATGACTCTCATGCGGATTCCCGGTACAAGCAATGGGATAGTGGATTCCGCGTAGGCACCGAAGCGAAGCTTAGTCGAGCGCGATCGCCGGGTCGCGGACAGTGTTGCGAACGGGCGTATGTACGCGCGTCCCAGCGACACTGGTGAAGCGATTCGCAGCCGCCTCTGCGAACCGCCGCCGGGCGGGCCCGCATAGTCGAAGGTGGCGCTTATCGGAGACAGGCCATCGGGTCTCCACACGGCGGCAATACGGGCGGTCTGCCGAGCTGGGGTGCCATTCGCAGACTCTGGTGGCGGATTAGTGGTCTGATATGCTGCGGTAACGTCGAACGCGGCGGCTGGCGCATATTGCATCTGAGAGGTGATGCCGCGATCACTGAAGTGAATGCTGGCATTCACATCGTCCCGCAGTCGCGCGGCGACAAGCCAGGATGGATCCACATGATGCTCACCAGCTGTGTACAGGTCGACCAGGCCACCACCGACCGTGACATTCCCAAATGGCGCGTATCGCGCGGTGAGCTGCGCCGCATACTGGCACAGGGCGCCCGTGCACCGTCCCACCGCAAGATCGTATGTACCCGTACCGCGGCGAATCATCGACTCGCCGATGGAGACGTACCGGCTGCTGACGCGCTGCTCACCGCGGGGGCCGAATGACGATACCGTCAGGCGGTTGACGCCGCGAAAAACTGGAACAGATACACGGTAATTTCCGGCAGCATCGGTGAGACCGGCATCGATCAGCATTTCGTTGCGGAATACTTCAACTTGCCATCCGGGCGCGGCATTGCCGCTGAGGAATATCGAGTCCGGGTTTTCGTCACCCGTTGGCGATTCGCTCGCGATCGAAATCCCCGCGGCTGGGACCATGTCGGTGACCTGCACCATTCCAATGTGCACGTCGCGCAAGGGAGGCAGGTCTGGCCAGCTCCCCCTCCATCCGATCGTGGTCTGACTGAAATGCCCTATGCGCACGAAATCAACGTCCACGCCGCCAGCCAGCAGGCTGGTGCCCAGTTCGAGCCGCATGGATGGTTGCCGAGAATGCGGATCGGTCAATACACTTGCCTCGTAGTCGAGTACAAGGTCGTGCGGCAGCATCGGTGGCCCTATTGGAGTCGCGGAGGCTTGCGTGATCGAACTCGCACGAATGGCGTCGAGCTCCGCTCGGCGGCGATCGCGCGCCGCGTGACGGCTCACTGGAAGCGTACCGTCATCGCTGATTGTCGCGGTCAGCTCTTCCCAATCGACGGTTATCGACACGTGCATCAGGGACGAGAGTGAATCGGTCGACACAAATGCGTTCGAGTCGGCCATCGCCGGGAGCTCAGCGAGTGCCAGTACGTCGGCGAGGGGCAACAGCGCTCTCGCGCCGATCCGCAGCGCGGTAACAGTCGTCGATGCCACGCTTCCGATCCCAACGTTCAGGACAACCGGTTCCGGATGCAGCGAATCGGCCGGAATCGCTCGAACGCGAGATGAATTCGAGACGATGAGAGTTGCAAGCAAGGTGATGGTAAGCACGTCCGGCGAGATTGGGCGATCCGATCGGGACCCTAATCTCGGGCGAGGCGCGAGTTGCAGCGGGAGCTATCCCTGGCCCGGTGTCGCAAAACAACGCGGGGGACTTCCGCGACTGCGAAAATCCCCCGATCGATCAGTTGAGCGTTGATCCCCGCACAGGCGGGGCTTCGAAAACCGTTACACGGCGTCGCTCAGGCTCGTAAAGTTGAAATCATGGATCTTGAGCGGCGGCATGATGATCGCGGCGCCCGGGCTGCTGTCTTCACTGGCACTTACGCGCACCGGTGTTCCGAACGCTTCAACGTTGTTGAGCATGAATATAGGCGACTCGTTGTACCGGAAGTTCTTGATCGCATGCGTGACCTTTCCGTTCTCGATCAGGAATGTGCCGTCGCGTGTAAGGCCGGTGTAGAGAATGGTGCGCTGATCGACTGGACGAATGTACCAGAAACGAGTGACGAGAATCCCGCGCTCGGTGCTCGCGATCATTTTTGCGAGCGAGGAGTCGCCGCCCATCAGGCGCATTGCGCCGAATGCGGCTGCCGTTGGTTGCTTGCCCTGTTTCTGCGCCCAGTACCGATCGTAATTGAGATTCTGGAGTATGCCATTCTCGATGAAGACGACCTTTTCGGCCGGCACGCCGTCGCCGGTAATGCTGCTACCGATGTTGTCGGCCGGATCGGAGATAAGTGTGACGCGCTCATCGGCGACCTTCATCCCGATCTTGTTTCCGCCGCCGTCCTTGGAGAAGAACGAGCGCCCTTCATCAGCGGCGCGCGCCTGAGCCGAGCGACCGATTATTGGAATGAGGTTTCCAACCGCCGTTGGCTCGAGAACAACGGTGTAACGTCCCGGCTCAACCGCCACGGGATTGCGCGACTTGCCGGCCTTCTCCGTTGCGGTTGCTCCAACGGCGTCCGCGTCGATACCGGACCAGTCGTTTGCATTCGCGCCGCCCCAACCAGACCCGGTTCCATCCGGGGTGCGTACGGTCGCCGTCATGCTGGATCCGCCGGTCTGCTCAAACGCGAACAGACCACGCGAGTTTGCAAGTGCGCGGGTGCCAACGCCCGACTCGATGTAGCCGGTCGCGATAAAGCCAGCTGCGCGCGCGCGATCGGTGACGGCCTTCACCGCACGCGCACGATCTTCGGCAGTCGGGAACGATATGTTCTGCTGCCTTTCGGGCGGATACGTCTGCGGGCCAAGGTCCGGCATGTACTCCGGGTTTTCGGCGCTGAGCCGTGCGAGCTCTTCAGCTGCCTTCACTGCGGCTGCAAGCGATGCGTCGTCCGCCTTGTTGGTCGTCACGCTCGCGGAGCGCTTTCCGAATGTGCTGCGGATCGTCACGGTCGTGTCGGTGTCGTTACCAGCGGTCGACACCTGGTTCACGGCGAAGCGCGTGTTGGCGCGAGCATCGCTGCTGATACTGATTGCTGTTTCGTCAGCTTTGGCAAATGACAACGCACGCTTGGCGAGGCCCTCGGCTTCGGCGCGGGTCAGGATGCCAGCGGGATTGGCACCATATAGCGACTTGGGCCGACTCATGCCTTTCTCCCGGTGTTGATAACGTTGATGTTTCGGAAACGGCTTGGCACGCAGCCGTGACTTATCGCGTTTGCCTGACTCGGCTGACCCTTTCCATCGCTGAAAGCGCCGCCGAGGAAGTAGGACTTCTCGCCGCCGATCATGTCGAGGCTTCCCCAGAAGTCGGGCGTGCGCATCTGATAAGCGACATCCTTCAGCATGCCGACGATCTTGCCGCCCTTGATCTCGTAGAAGACCTGGCCGCCGAATTGTGCATTGTAGCGTTGCTGATCGATCGAGAACGAACCATCGCCGATGATCGCGATGCCGCGGTCAGTTGCAGCGATGATATCCTCATAGCTGCTATCCTTGTCCCCGGGCAAGAGCGATACGTTCGGCATGCGCTGGAACTGCACGTCCTGCCATGATTGCGCGTACGAGCATCCGTGTGAACGCGTAGGTCTTCCCTGGCTCTTGTACCACCAGTCCAGTTGCATCGCCTGCTCGCGCGTTGTCTGGTAATCCTGCAGAACGCCTTCCTTGATGATCATGAATTCGTCTGGTTTGACACCTTCGTCATCCCAACCGATCGCGGAGAGCGATCCATGCTGTGAGCGGTCGCCGCGAATGTTCATCAAGTGGGAACCGAACTTGAGCTTGCCGAGCATTTTTTCAGGGGGAGCAACGAAGCTCGTCCCGGCGTAATTCGCCTCGAAGCCTTCGGCGCGGTCCAGCTCGGTCGGGTGCGCTACCGACTCGTGGATGGTGAGCCAGAGATGTGACGGATGCAGCACGAGGTCGTACCGGCCGACATCCACTGATTTAGCGGAGAGTTTTTCGACGGCTTCATTGGCCCACTGTGTGGCGCGGCCCACGAAGTTCACGTCGGTGACGTATTCGTAGCCCAGGCCCATTGGCGCAACGTCGTTGGACTGGCGGGACTGAAAATCTCCCTTCGCTGCCGCGGTGACTCCCATCGATGGCTGCGCGCGATAGATCGTCTGAACCACGAACGTTCCGTCGCTGGTTGCGAGAGTCTTTTCCTCGCGCATGAAGAACATGTTGGATGTAACGAACCTCGCTCCGTTCACCTTCATCGCCGCGGCATTTGCCGCTAGCAGAAGATCGACTTTCTCTCCGATTGGCACATCGAATGGATCGATCCTGATCGGGCTCTTCCACTCGCCGGTCGCCGCTGGAGTCGGCGCGAGGACGATGGGTTTGAGCTGCACCGTGCTGTTGGCCTTCGCGATCGCGACCGCGTCACGTGCGATCTGCGCAACCACATCCTTCGTGAGGATGTTACTTGCGGCGAAGCCCCAGGCTCCGTTCGCGAGCGCGCGAACACCAAACCCAAGCGTATCGCTGTCGTTCACGCCCTGGAGCTGATTCTCGCGAGTTCTGATTCCCTGCGAGCGACGTGCGGAGATCCGGATGTCGGAGTATGTCGCACCGGCAGCGCGTGCGGCATCCAGGGCGACCTGGGTCAACTCCCTGTATGTCGGATCGCCAACCGAGGGTTGTGCGTTGGCGATGAGCCGGTCTACCGAGCCGAGTCCGCGAGTACCAATGGCACTCGTGGCGGCGACGGCGGAGACCGTCTTGATGAAGTCGCGGCGAGAATTCGTCATTGAGCTGGTGAGAGGGGATGCAACCTGCGGCTACCTAGATCAGTTACGGGGCGGTACGGGGAGCTGTTGAGTGAGATCCTGAATCGCGCTTATCAAGCTGGCGAAATCAGAAATGCGCCGGTCGACGTGAGAGCGGTGATGGCGCCGAATTGCGGAGCCGGTTCCCACTCGAGCGGCGGGCGCGGTGTTGCCCCGCGTGGTGGCGCGCCATGACGCTCGGCGGCACTACGGGCGTGATCCTCGGTCGGAAACTCACCCACGCGGTAGCCTGGACGTCCAAATGGCGTGAATGTGAGTACAAATCGAATCGGCATGGCAGTATTTGAAATTTCCCGCTGAATAGTTTGGACCGAAGATACCCTTGGAAAATGCCTCCGTCTATTCTGCTGGGATCCGCCAAGCGTTCATCGCGAAAAACGAAAGGGCCAGTCTGCTATCGATCGATAGCAGACTGGCCCTTTCGCAAAACGGTATTGAGGATCAGGCTTTCCTGCGGCGGCGAATCAAGGGAACGAGACCGAAAAGGCCGGTCCCGAGGAGGGCCATCGAGCTTGGCTCCGGGGTCGTAACCGCGAAGAAACCGTCTGTCGTGCCATCGCCATCAACGGAGAAGTAGATCGTGCTTCCCTTTGCCAAGTCGGCTGAGGTGACACTGATCGGCGGCGAGAGCATCGGGCAGGGCGGGCCAAACGAGCCATCCGGCGAGCGGCAGAAGCCGGACTGCGAGCCGGTGCCATTGGCGTAGCCGACCGTCGTCATGTCTGCCGGCCCAGTACCAGTCATCCAGCCGTTGAAGAAATTGTCCGTATTGTAGGCGAACTGGAACGGGTCGCTGCCAATCGTGGTTGAGAACACGTAGCGGAAATTGCGCTGAGCCTGAGTAAAGCTCCCGCTCTGTGTCGCGCTCGTGTTTTGGCCGATCCACTGCGCGCCGCTGCCATCGGGGAACCAGGTTGGAGCGATGCTCCCGACCAGGCTCGGGTTGATGATCTGTGCCGACTGGCTCGTTGGGGTCGTGCTGCAGACCCCGGCGGTGAGTTGGCAGAACGTCACTGTCCATGCGTTGTCACTGGTACCGGTCTGAGTCTGGCCGGTATTGGCCATCTGTGCCGAGGCCGCGGAGGGTAACGCAAGCAACGCTGCGGCCATCGCGCTGGCCGCACTTCCCAAAATTCTTTTCATAGGACTCCGTGTGATGAACAGTGGCAGAATGCCAACTCGTTACGGATATCCTGAGGAAGGGGCGTGCCAGAGTACCGATCGGACAGCCAAGCCGGCAGGCCATGTTACGGGATCCGCGGCATCCAGCGATAAGTCCTTGTGTTATCGCGTCTTACGCAGTTATGACTGTGTGTTCATTTGTGATGTAGCGATCTGAATGCCGCTCGGGGAGGCCCCAACGCAGCCGGAATGTGTCGCGACAGCGCAACACATTCCGACGATTATGTAGGCGTGGTGCTACCGCTTACGGATGGTGCGTGGTGTCCTTGACCGATTTTTTTACATCGTTCCCGGTCTTTTGAAGCGACTTGTGCGCGTCGCCGGCCTCCTCGTGGACGCCTGCCTTGGCAGAGCGGCCGACGTGCTTTATGGATTTGCTCACATCGCGCGCGACCTTGTTAAGGCCGCCGGGCTTGTGGTTGGGGTCGTGGATCGTGTCACCCACGGCATGCGCGAGGGTGGACTTGGTGCCGCGGCCGGCCTTCTTGAGGACTTTGTGTGTCTTGCTGGTCACTGTCTTCGTGCCGGCCTTGACTCCGCGACCGACTGATTTGACCGCGCCGCTGACAGCGCGCGCGGCTCCATTTACACCGCCGTGGTGGATGGTGTCCTGCGCCATGGCAGGACTGGCCGCCATCGCGGCTGCGAGAGTGGCAATTGCAATAAGAGTCGTGGGACGCAACATGGTCTCTCTCTGGGTTAGGTAAGCAGTTAACTGCCTCGGGGATCCGTACGCCTTTCGTAGAGGCGAATCGCTTGCCACGCCGGCGCGGTAGAGCCAGATACTCGACAATCTGTTTCGAACGATTGTTCGAGCGCTTGCAAACCGGGGAGTGGCGGCGCATCCTCTGGCATGCGATACAGCTCCATTTCAGCACTCAGCGCCCTTTCGGCGCTGCTCCTGGCCGGACAGACGTCAGCGCAGAGCCTGGCGTCGAGACCTCCGCAATCGAACCGTGTCGGTGACGTCGCGCACATGATGGGGGGTGGCATCTCGCGCGATCTCGCCATGTACCGCGCGGCGCGCATCAGCAACGTGAGTTACGATCTCTCGCTCGACGTTACTCGCAAGGACACAGCGCGCGGCGCGGTGACGATCGCCTTCACGCGACGAGGGAACGGCGACGGGCTCGTCGATTTTCGTGGTCCGGCGCTCGGGAAGATGACGCTGAACGGGAAGCCACTTGCATCGGACGCGAGCAACGGGATGCACATCCGTCTTCCGGCCGTGATGCTTCGGAACGGAGAGAACCGGCTGTCGGTCGAGTTCGCGGCGCTGATCGCACCCGCGGGCGCGAGCGTAATTCATTACCACGACGCGACGGATGGCGCCGATTATCTGTACACGCTGCTCGTTCCAGCGGACGCGAATCAGCTATTCCCGTGCTTCGACCAGCCCGACATCAAGGCTCGCACATCGCTGACCCTCACGATTCCGAGCGGATGGAACGCGGTCGCGAACGGAACCGTGTTGCGCAGCGAATCCACCGGTACGAGTACCAGGATCCACTTCGCGCGAACCAAGCCGATCAGTACCTATCTGATCGCCTTCGCAGCGGGACCCTGGGCGCGATTCACCCGGACGATCGACGGACATCCGATCACTATGTACGTTCGTGCATCGCGCGCCAAGGAAGTGGAGGCCGATTCGCTGATCGACGCAAATGGGCGCGCAGTGCGCTGGTATGCTCAGTACTTCAACTTCCCGTACCCCTGGCCCAAGCTGGACTTTGTGCTTGCGCCCGCCTTTCCGTTCGGCGGAATGGAGCATCCGGGGGCGATCTTCTACAACGAGAACAGCTTCATCTTCCGTGAGCGCGCGACGCGACCGCAGCGCATCGCGCGGAATGCGACGATCTACCACGAAGTTGCGCACCAGTGGTTTGGCGACCTGGTGACGATGAAGTGGTTCGACGACCTGTGGCTCAAGGAGGGATTCGCCACTTACATGGCCGCAAAGATGCGCGCGGCACTGGAGCCGAACTCGAACGCGTGGGAGACTTTCTACCTCGGGAACAAGCCGAGCGCGTATGGAGTCGACAGAACGGAAGGAACGACGCCGATCTGGCAGGAACTGTCGAATCTGGATCAGGCCAAGAGCAACTACGGGGCGATCGTTTACAACAAGGCGCCGGGTGTAATCAAGCAGTTGAATTATCTCGTAGGCGACAGTGCGTTTCAGCGCGGACTGCATGATTACCTGGTTAAGAGTGCCTACGGCAACGCCACATGGCAGGATCTTCTGTCCTCGGTGGGCGCGGCGGCGAAGCGTCCGTTGAAAGCATGGGGCGAAGCATACATCCTGCGCCCGGGGATGCCGGTGATCGACCAGCGCGTGACGCTGCACGATGGCTCACTGGAAAGCATATCGCTCACGCAGCATCCGGCGCAGAAGCTCTCTGGTGCAGCTCCCTGGCCGATCCGTACACAGGTACTTGTGAGATATCCGGGTGGCCGAACCGATCACATGCTCATCAACCTCAATAGCGACAGCACGGTGGCGAAATTCGCGACTGCGATGCCGGTACCGGATTTCGTTTTCGCAAACTCAGGTGACAATGCGTACGCGCTCGTCATTCCCGACTCGGCGAGCGCACGCTGGCTCGCGGACAGTGTCGAATCGTTGACCGACCCTCTCACGCGTGCGATGGGGTGGGACGCGCTGTGGGAGCTTGTGCGACGGAGAAGCATCAAGCCTGCAGAATTCATCGCCATTGCGGAGCAATCGCTGCCGCGCGAGCGAGACGAGCAGATCGTGGGGGCGCAGCTGAGGCACGTTTCGCGTGCGGCGGACGCCTACATGTCGCCGGCGGAAAAAGCAACGGTGCTGCCGGCGCTGGAGAGGTCACTGCGTGATGTTGCGAGTGACGCATCGCGGCCGTACGAAATTCGAAAGCCCAATCTCGACGCCCTGATCCGAGTTACCGGGACGGACTCCGGATTGAAGTATCTCGACGGTCTGCTGGACAGCGCGACCGCGGCTGGCTCTCCGCTCCGTGCGCCAACGCGATGGGCAATCGTGACTCGTCTCGTAGCAAGCGGCTATTCGACGGCGAGCATGCGGCTGGCGCACGAGACGACGTCCGATTCGACGAGCGAGGGCAAGCGGTACGCATTCATCGCTGGTGCAGCGGTACCTGACTCGAACGTCAAGCGTGAGTACTTCAACCGCTATCTCAGCGATCCAGGGCTCAACGAAGAGTGGGCGACGTCCAGCCTCGGGGCATTCAACGAAACGGATCAGCAGGCGCTGACGCTCAAGTACCTCAAGCCTGCGCTCGACACCCTGCCGTGGTTGCAGAAGAATCGTCGCATCTTCTTCATCGGATCGTGGCTTGGCGGATTCATGGGCGGGCAGTCAACGCCCGAGGCGGTCGCAACGGTGCGCACATTCCTCAAGTCAGATCCGGACCTCGGCACAGACCTGCGCGAGAAGATATTGCAGACTCTGGACGAGCTCGAGACGACGGTAGAGATCCGGACGGGGCACGCGCTCAGCGACCACTGACGACGTGCCGCGATGTACGTATTCCTGTGTGCGCGGTGGAAGCAAGCACCGATGCGCAAAAGCACCCCGGTCGCTGACGTCAGCGAGCGGGGTGCTTTGAACTGATTGAAGCGACCACTCTGCTTCGCGGCTACTTCCTGAAGAGCTTGAGATATTCGCCGTAACCCTGCGCCTGCAGGCTGTCCACAGGCACGAAGCGCAACGATGCGGAATTCATGCAGTAGCGATTGCCTGTGGGCTTTGGACCGTCGTCAAACAGATGCCCGAGGTGTGAATTGGCATGCGCGGATCGGACTTCCGTTCGCGCATAGCCGAGCAGGTGATCGGTGTCCGTCTTGATGTTCGCGGGGACCAGCGGCCTGGTGAAGCTGGGCCATCCGGTTCCCGAATCGAACTTGTCGGTTGAGCTGAAAAGAGGCTCGCCGGAAACGATGTCGACGTAGATGCCGGTCTTGTGGTTGTTCCAGTATTCATTATGAAACGGCGCTTCAGTAGCGGCCTTCTGCGTGACATCGAACTGTTCGGGAGTGAGTTTGCTCCTCAGCTCCGCGTCGGAAGGTTTCTTATAGGTGGCCATGGTGGCATTCGAGTAATGCTGCGCCTGCGCGGCTGGTACACTCAGCACTGTCAAAGCAACACTGAGGCTGATGCCGAGCGCGTACCGATTGAGCGTGAACATTTTACGTGTCCTGATGCATGGTGGAGCGGCGCAATCTGCGCCGCGCTCGTTACCGATATATGTACGCCAGGACGCGAGAAATGGTTCTCTTTCCGCTACGACTTCCCGTTACCAGCCAGGATGGACTCGAACAGGCTGAGCGCTCTCGGGTCGTTGGACTGGCCGAGCCAGAAGAGTGCTCTCTTGCGAACGGCAGGGTCGCGGTTCGTCTGCGCGACGTGGATAAGCGCGGGTACCCCCTCATCCTTCGGCCGTTGGGAGAGCGCGAAGACCGCGCTCTCGCGCACCGCCCTGTCGACGGTGTCTTCTGCGGCGAGCTGCGCCAGATTTGCTGTGACGGCGTTGCCGGCCATCTGTCCCAGCCAGAATACAGCGTCGCGCCGCGTCTCGTTCGGTATCGCGGCGTCGCGAGCGATCTGCATGAGCGACGGCCAGATGGTGACGCTGTCGCCCAGCGTCGCCGGGAATATTGCCTTGTGCCCAACGGAAGCGGGCGCCTGCTTCGCGAGCGAGACGAGATAATTTGCCGCAGATTGCGCGGAGACGTTACCCAGGTCGGTTACGCCGTTCGCGGCGCGCCAGCGGCCGCCGACGTACGATCGCAGACCGGTAACCGAGTGATCGCGCACGTCGAGCACGACGCGCACCGGACCGTGACCACAATCGGCGTCCCATTCCACGTCGGCATTGCTCCCGCTCCCGCGGTTGGAGGCGCTATTGCCTACATAGACTGAGTTTCCCGAGCCGCACACGTCGGGGCGCGCAGTGAAGCTGAAGCGAACTGTTCCGTCGGGAGCGGAGTGGACGCGATCCGCGATCGACTGGCCGCCCTGCGCGGAAACAGAATGGGGCGCTATGGCCAGAATCATTGCGACGGCGCCTGCGACGGCGCGGGAGCGAAGTTGTCCGATTGTCACCTGTCGATTACCTCGGTGAGAGCTTTCATTGCACGCGGGTCGTGCGACTGTCCGAGCCAGAACAACGCCTTTTTGCGGGAATCCGCGTTCTTGTCGGATTTTGCTATGGAAATCAACTTGTCGAGCGCAGCCGGCTCGCTGCTCTGCGCAAAGACAAAGATCATCTGCTCACGCAGCTCGCCGGCGGGCAACTGGTCGTACATCTTCGATAGCTCGCTCATGGACGCGCCGGCCTGGCCAGCGTAGAAGAGAGCCTTCTTGCGCGTTTCGATGCTCTCACTGGAACGCTGCGCGACCTGCAGGAGCCACGCGGCTCTATCGGCCGCCTTGCCCTGCGACAGGCTGAAGAGAACCTTGTCCTTCAGTGCATCGTTGTTGAGTTTGCCGTAGAGGTCGCGCAGGAATGTCGCGTTCTGCAGTCCGTCCTTCTGCTGACCGAGCCAGAAGATCGCAGTTTCGCGAAGTGCGGCGGGCTGTGATGCGTCAGATGCGAAGGCACGAACGATGCTGGATCCCTGCGTACTGTTGTTTTGCGCTAGCGCGAAGAGCGCCTTCTTGCGCAGCTCGGTGTCCGTCGACTTGGTGAGTATCTGCGAAAGCACATTCACGGCGCGATCGCCCTGAATCTGGGACATCCAGAACACCGCCTGCGATCGCACTTCCGGATCAGGATCGGCCTGGGCAACGCGCAGCAGCACGTCGGCCGCCTGTGGGGATTGCTTCTGCGCCACGAGGAAGACCGCCTTCCGCCGAAGCGCAGCGGAGCACTCGTCTCGACGCGCTAGAACCTTCTCGAGAAGCGGCTCTGCGCGATCGGAATCCATCTGCAAAAGCGCGTTGAGCGCAGCGACGCGTTCATCGTTGTCCTCGGCCGGGCATGCGCCGGAGGCCGCTTGCGTGGTGATTGCCCTTACGGCGGTGCCGGAAGCTTGCGCAGCGATGCTCGCGGCGCACGACGCGTCGCCCTGCTTTGCGAGCTCGCCACAGATTCGAGTAGCCAATGTTGCGGCCTCGCTCCGATTCCCAAAGTCGGGAAAACGCTTCTGAAGAGACGCAAGAGTCGCGTGCGCCGAGCGCATCGCTTCAGTGCTACCAGAGCGATACTGCGCGAACGCCTCATAGTACATGGCGTCGGGAAGGAGAGTCGACTTGGGATAGCGAATCCCAACGTCGTGGAACAGTCGAGCAGCGGTTTCGTAGTCACCGTTCGTCAACGCTTCACGGGCGGCGCGATACAGAGAGTCGGCGGGGTCCTTGGCGGTTAACGACAACGGAACATGGATTCCCGCTTCTACGGGAATGACAAAGGCGGCTTCAGTTTTTGCGGAAATGCGAGTTGTTCGTGTCAATCCGGCCTGCGCAACTGCGAGAGGCGAGGCGATCGCGATCGCGAGGAAAGGTGCGGCGAGAGCGCCAGAGATGTGGAATTTCATATCGATCAATCCGTTTAAAGTGTCGTGGCGGCACCACCGGGCACTGCTGTCCGGAGGCGGGTGATTACATCACTGTGGGTCACGGATCCATCGAGGCTTTCCCGATCGATCGTGGTATTAGCGGGTGATAGTTGAGTCATCTGAACCAGGATCAGCTCCAGGTCCTGAAGCAGCTTGTTGCGTACTGGATCTTTCGCGGCCGGCGAATCGAGAAGCAGCCGTGTCTGTGATAGGAGCGCGCGAGCCCACGCAGCCATCTGGGCATCGCTTCGCGCATCACGTTGGGATGTCTGATACGACGTTAGAAGAGCTTCGACTGCAGTGAAGTGACGAACCGTCGCGAGAGAGTATGCAGTTGACTGCGCGGCATCGCCGGATTCTGCAACGGTGCCGTTACGCGTATTGTTGGCGTAGCTCGCACTTGGCTTTGCCTGCGGCGACCGCGCCGACGCAGCCGGAGCGTGCGAGCCTTCAATGATGTTTGCATCGCTCCTGTTCGCGTCCGTTGACTGCACGGGTGCGATCGATCCTGCTGGCGTCGACGCAATGACTGCGGGATTGGGGCGCGAGACGATGCGTGAATGAGCCTCGACGCCGATCCCGATGCCCGCCGCGAGAAGGACGACAGCGGCCGTCAAAAGACTGACCGTGGTTCGGTTGCGCTCAGACCTCTTTTGCGTTCCACGGGAGCGGATCACGTGCCACATCTCCTCGCGCGGGATGAGATCTGGCGGAGCGTTGTAGTCCGCTCCGAAGCGCGCAATCAGCGCGTCAAGTTCGGCGATAGCGGCTTCATCTTCGGTGGAGCGGCCCCGTGGATCGCGATTACCGCTGTACTCGTTGATGTCATTCATTGCTCAATCCTCCGGAATTGCTTGAGCGATTCGCGCAGCTTTGCGCGTGCCCGAAACAACTGGCCCTTTGAAGTCGTTTCTGCGACGCCGAGCGTGCGCGCGATCTCCTGGTGCGAATAGCCCTCGATCTCGTACATCACGAATACCGTCCGATAACCGTCTGGCAGCGCGTCGATTGCCGAGTGCAGCCGCTCGCGGAGATCGACATCTGCGTTATTGTCGTGGCGTCCGACATTCTCGATAACCTCGAGCGAGACGTGGCGCTGGTCCATCTTCGATTGTTTGCGCAGCGCACCAAGCGCGATTGAAACGGCGATGCTGTGGAGCCAGGTTCCGAACGACGACTCCTGTCTGAACTCTCCGAGCCTGTCGAAGGCGCGAATAAACGTTTCCTGTGTTATGTCACGGGCGGCATCATCGTCGCCGGCCAATCGAAATGCCACGCGATACACACGGTCGACGTGCCGGTCGTAGAGGTCCCGCTGGGCAGCGGGGTCTCTCAGAGTCGCGCGGGTTACGAGCTCTCGCTCGGATCGCGCGGCTGTTATGTCGGTTACGGGTGCCGTCATGGTTACTCCTTGGACGGCTGGAATGGCTCAGAGGTTGTGCGGGGTCGAGCTCCGGCCCGCCACGGCTGGGAACTCGGCTTTGAAACCGCCCGGACTTGTGGCTAGTGCATCTCCGGCGCCGGTCCCTTCCGCGCCCCTGGCGCCCGCAACATCAGGATCGCGGGAGAAACCACCACGAATGTGAGCATGATC
>DATBNQ010000100.1:0-14628 GCA_036554185.1 Gemmatimonadaceae bacterium
ATCACCGCAACCGTAGACGGTGTGCCGGGCAGTACTATCGTCACGGTAAATCCGTAACTATCGTCACTCATGGCAATGCGCCTTTCACTTCTGCTCCTGGTCACTGCAACGGTCGCGGCACCGCGCCTTTCAGCCCAGAACACGACCCCCGACACACTCCCTGTCAGGGCGCTGCCGAGTCGCTGCGTGAACGCCGCCGCGCCACTCGCGCCTGTTTCCGACGCCGCGAAAAACACGGCCCGTGAAATCGCCGGACGAGCGCAGGCTGCCTCCATCGTGGGAGACAACGCGGCCGCTTCAGCCCTCTACCAGCAGGCCGCCAAGCTCGACCCTTCCGACGCGACAATCGCCTACGCCCTCGGCCGCGGCTATGAAGCGGCAGCTGATCCCCGCGCGATGGCTGAGTACTGCCGCTTCCTCGCGCTCGCACCTTCGGCTCCGGAAGCCAGCGATGTGCGCCAGAGAATCGCCGAGCTTGCACTCGCGCTTCCGCCCGATACGACCGTCGTCCGCATTCCGGTTGCGCCAGTGGCTCACATGCCTGCACCCGGCGCCGCCCTCGCCGCTGGCTTGATAATCCCCGGAATGGGCCAGTTCATGACTCATCAGCCCGCTGGTGGGCTTTTCGTCATGGCTGCCGCCGCGGGCGGAATCTGGTACGGCCTCCAGACCCAGAACGTATCGACCCAGGTTACACGCACCGGGACCGACCCGTTTGGCAACCCGTACCAATACCAGACCACGGAAACGAAGGCTGAACGTCAGCATCTCGGTGTAGGCGTCGGAGCGGCCGGTGCGGTGGGATTGATAGCCGCAATCGAAGCATTCGCACATGCCCGGGCCGGCCAGAGCCACGACCAGCAGGCCAACGCTACCACCACCCGCCCGAACTCGTCGCTGATGCTTTCTGCGTTCCCCGTAGTCGGCATCGGACAGCGGTCCATCGGCTTGGGCTTCGCCATTCGCTAGCCAGCGGTTCGGCGCCCCGAGCAAACCGCCGGGCGCTTACTTTCCATTAATGACAGTTGACACCAGCCTCCATTCGCTGGTCGCCCGAGCCGGCGCTGCGGCGCGCGCCAACAATCGCCAGGTGCTGGTCAGCACAGTCGAGCGAGTCCCCTCGGCGGACCCACTGGAGGCACTCGTTGCAGCCGCCGATGCGGCCAGATCCGATTCTGGCCTGGCGGCCCTCGTCGACAGCCGGATGTACTGGACCCGTCCAGCTGACGGTTTCGCGCTGGCTGGACTTGGCTCTGCCATAACATTCTCTCCAGATGGGCCGCGTCGATTCGAATCCGTCGATCGAAGCTGGAACGAGCTTCTCGACGACGCACTCGTCGTGGATGAATCACCCGGCGTTCCCGGAACAGGTCCAACGTTGATGGGAGGCTTCGCCTTCGATCCGGAACATCCACCCACCGGACCCTGGCACGCCTTCCCGCAGGCTCGGCTCACCGTCCCGCTGCTGCAGCTCGTGGAGCGAGGCGGCGATTGCTGGCTGACCACATCGCTCCTGGTTGACGCGAGGGGAGAGCCGACGTTGGAGCTCTCGCTCCTGGCTCGGTTGCGCGCGGCATTTCTCGATGCGCAGCCGCGCTCCTCGGAATCGCAACCCGCGATCGTCGACTCCGATGCCATCACCTACAGCGAATCGCGCCGCGGCGACGACTGGCGCGCGACTGTTCAAGACGCCGTCACGACGATCCGCGCCGGCGCGCTCGAGAAAGTCGTGCTCGCTCGTGAGGTACGTGCCGCGACGACATCCGATTTCGACATCGCCGAAACGATCCGGCAATTGAGATACGCACATCCAACGTGCTACGTCTTCGGGTTCTGGGCTGGCGACAGCGCGTTCGTGGGCGCAACGCCGGAACGGCTCGTGCGGGTGAACGGACGCGATGTGCAGGCCAGCAGCCTCGCCGGCTCCGTACGCCGCGGCGCAACTCCAGCCGACGACGCAGCCCAGGCGCAGGAACTCTTCGCGAGCGCAAAGGATCGTTCCGAACATGAAATAGTGCGGCGCGCATTATGCGCTGGCCTCGCACGCTTCTGCGACGATGTCACCGCCGCCGACATGCCCGCACTGCTCTCCCTCCCGCAGGTTCATCATCTCCACACGGCCGTACACGCTCGCTTGAGACCCGGACACACCATCCTGCAGATTGTTGAAGCACTTCACCCGACGCCTGCGGTCGGTGGTGCGCCACGCGACGCTGCGTTGCGCTTCATTCGCCAGAATGAAAAAATGGACCGGGGCTGGTACGCCGCTCCCGTCGGGTGGCTCCAGCGCGGCCGCGGGGAATTCGCTGTCGCGCTCCGGTCCGCTCTCATCACCGGTTCCGAAGCGTTGCTCTTCGCCGGCTGTGGTGTCGTCGCGGATTCCGATCCGGATCAGGAATACGCCGAATCGCTGCTCAAGCTGAGACCAATGCAAACGGCGATTGCGGCCGCGGTTGCCATCACCGATATCGATTCCGCAATCGCGGAGGCCACCGCCTGCAGCGGCGATACGATATGATGGCTGACGAACACGCCGTGTCCGTATACATCGGCGCGTTCGTCGATGAGCTCGCTCGCGCCGGACTGCGGCACGTATGCATCGCTCCCGGCTCGCGCTCCACACCGCTCGCGCTCACGATAGCAAAACATCCAGCACTGAAAAGCTGGATGCATCTCGACGAACGCTCAGCGGCTTTCTTTGCACTCGGAATGGCGCGCGCACTGAACGCGCCGGTCGCCCTGCTCTGCACCTCCGGCACGGCCGGAGCCAATTTCTTTCCCGCAGTGATCGAGGCGCGCGCCGCATCCGTTCCGCTTCTGGTGTTCACCGCCGACAGACCACCGGAGCTGCGCGACGTCGGAGCAGCACAGACGATCGATCAGAACAGACTGTACGGCAACTATCCCAAGTGGTTCACAGAAGTTGCGCTCCCGGAATCCACACCGGATATGCTGCGCTACATTCGAACGCTTGCCTGCCGCGCAGTCGCGACCGCAGGGGCGACACCTGCCGGCCCGGTACATCTTAATTTCCCCTTCCGCGAACCGCTCACGCCTGTTCCGCTCGACGCGCCAGCGACTATGACCGACGCCGACGCACTCGTGTGGCACGGACGCGCGAACGGCGCACCATGGGTCGCGGTCGTCGACCAGCACTCGGCAACCCCGCCCGCGACTGTACGAGACGTTGCGTCGCGGCTCCGCGGTGCACGCCGTCCGTTGCTGGTCTGCGGCCCGCAGTACGACCCTGACCTGGCAGTACCATTCGCAGCGCTTGCAGCTGCACTCGATGCGCCGCTTCTGGTGGATCCGCTATCGCAGCTTCGCTGGGGGCCGCACGACCGTTGCGCATTGATAGATCGCTACGATGCCGTGCTTCGCGACGGCTCGCCAGCACTCGATCTCGTGCCAGACGTAATACTGCGCATCGGAGCATTGCCGACGTCGAAAGCCCTCCTCCGGTACCTCGAGCAGAACCCGACTGCGCACCAGATTGTCGTCGACGCCGCACTCTGGCCCGACCCGACGCTCCTCGCCGCTCAGATGATTCATGCGGAACCTCGTCTGTTCTGCGCGGAGGTGCTCGCGCATCTCGCCCACACGCCACATGCTGATCCGAATCACGCAGAATGGCTCGCCACATGGCGCCGGATTGACGCACGCGCGGGATCCGCGATCGCAAAATACGTCGCAGAGCTCGATGAGAATTTCGAGGGAGCCGCGCTGGCTCGAATCGCGGCGCTCGTACCCGATCACGGTACGATCTTCGTGAGCAGCAGCATGCCGGTGCGCGACCTCGATACGTTCGCCGCCGGCGACAATCGTTCGCTGCGCATACTCGCCAACCGTGGCGCCAACGGGATCGATGGTGTAGTCTCGAGCGCGCTCGGCGCCGCTGCGACGATCGACCCCGAGAGCGGCCCCCTCGTGCTCGTGCTCGGCGACATCGCCATGTATCACGACATGAATGGCTTGCTGGCTGCCAGACTGCACCGCCTCAACGCGACGATCGTCGTGCTGAATAACGACGGCGGCGGAATCTTCTCGTTTCTCCCGCAGGCTGCACAGCCCGCGCATTTCGAGCAGCTCTTCGGCACGCCACACGGCCTTCGATTCGAGCCCGTCGCGAAGCTGTACGGCGCGACATATCATCCCGCGGACTCGATTGACTCTCTGTGCGAGGCTCTGATCATCGGCATGACCGGCGACGGGCTGCACATCATCGAAATGCACACGGATCGCGCGCGCAACGTACAGCTCCACCGCAACGCGTGGACGCAGGCAGCAAGCGCTATTGCAACCGCCGAGTGACCTCGGGGACTGAGCACGTGGAGATAACGGTTGCGGACGGCCTTCGATTCCACGTCGCGAGCGCCGGAACCGGTCCGCCGGTGGTGCTGCTTCACGGATTCACCGGCTCGACGGAGACATGGACCGAACTGCAGGCGACTCTCAGCGATCGTTTCAGAACGATTGCCGTGGACATCACGGGCCACGGAAGGTCCGCCGCACCCACCGATCCGGAACGCTATTCGCTCGTCCGGTTCGCCGACGATCTCCGCGACATCCTCGACGGTCTTGCAATCCCGCGCGCAGCGCTGCTCGGCTATTCGATGGGCGGACGCGCAGCACTGCGCTTCGTGCTTCGCTACCCGGATCGAGTCGCCGGACTCATTCTCGAAAGCACCTCGCCTGGCATCTCCGATCCCGTCGAGCGTGATCACCGCATCGCGGCGGACCTCGCGCTCGCGCAATCCGTCGAGCGCGACGGGGTCACGGCATTCATGGATCGATGGGAGCAATTGCCACTCTGGGACAGCCTCGCAGCCGCGCCTGAATCTTTACGCCACCGGCTCCGCGCCCAGCGCCTGACCAACCGCGCGACCGGCCTCGCGAACAGCCTCCGCGGCGCTGGCGCAGCGGCAGATCCCCCGGTCATCGAATATCTTTCGACCATTCGAACATCCGTTCGAATCATTGCCGGAGTCCTCGATGCCAGGTACGTCCGACTTGGCCAGCTCATGGCAGCGGCGATCCCGCACGCCGATCTCAACCTGATCGACGGCGCCGGTCACATGGCGCACCTCGAGCGGCCGGAACAGTTCGCCGAGCTTGCTGGGAGCTTTCTTGACAGCCTGGACACACGCGACGGAGACTGGCTCTGATGCGCTTTTCTGGCGCCTCCGTTGCACTGCCTTCGCTCCGGGCGCCAAGACGATAAGTTGACAGTCGCGGCCCGCGTCCCGTGTGACGCTACAGTCAGCCGCGATGACCTTGAGGAGAGAGTATGACCGTCGAGTGGAAAAGCATCAAGGAATACAAGGACATTCGCTACGAAAGGGCCGGAGACGAGGGGATCGCAAAGATCACCATCAACCGCCCCGAAGTTCATAACGCCTTTCGCCCCGAAACCGTCGGCGAGATGATCGACGCCTTCAACCACGCGCGCGACGACATGACGACAGGCGTCGTTCTGCTCACAGGCGAGGGCGACCAGGCATTCTGTTCTGGCGGCGATCAGCGCGTACGCGGCCACGGCGGCTACGTCGGCGAGACCGATACGATACCGCGCCTGAACATCCTCGATGTCCAGAAGCAGATCAAATACCTCCCGAAACCGGTAATCGCCGTTGTGGCGGGTTTCGCGGTTGGCGGTGGCCACGTGCTGCATCTGGTCTGCGATCTCACCATCGCAGCGGACAATGCGAGATTCGGCCAGGCCGGTCCGCGTGTAGGCAGCTTCGATGGTGGGTACGGTACCGCATACCTCGCGCGCGTAGTCGGACACAAGAAGGCGCGTGAAATCTGGTATCTCTGCCGCCAGTACAGCGCACAGGAAGCGCTGGACATGGGACTGGTGAACACAGTCGTTCCACTCGCGCAACTTCATGATGAGGCAATGCAGTGGGCGAGGGAGATCATGCAGAAGAGTCCAACCGCGATCCGCTTTCTCAAGGCGTCCTTCAACGTGGACACCGACGGGCAGGCGGGCCTCCAGCAACTGGCTGGCGACGCAACGCTGCTCTATTATCTCACCGAGGAAGCCAAGGAAGGCAAGAACGCCTTCCTTGAAAAGCGGCCCCCCGACTGGTCGAAGTTTCCGCGTTTTCCGTGAGCGCCGTCTCCACTCCCAATGCAACCACCTCCGCGCCCGCGCGTGCGTGGTTGCTCGCGTCACGACCTGCGACGTTGCCAGCGGCCGCCGTGCCGGTAATCGTCGGCGCGGGCGCCGCGCTAAGTCAGACGGGGCGAATTCTGCCGCTCGTTCTCGCGGTCACACTTGCATCTGCGTTGCTGATTCAGATCGGAACGAACTTCGCGAACGACTACTCCGATTTTCATCGCGGCGCCGATCACGAGGGGCGTCTCGGTCCCTTGCGCGTCACTCAGAGCGGTCTGATAAGCCACGAATCAGTGCGCCGCGGGATCGTCGTCGCATTTGGCGCCGCAGCGCTCCTCGGCTGCTATCTCGCATGGATCGGAGGCTGGCCGATCATTCTCATCGGCGCGCTATCGATCCTCTGCGGCCTCGCTTATACCGGGGGTCCCTGGCCTTTCGGATATCACGGGCTCGGCGACCTGTTCGTCTTTCTGTTCTTCGGCGTGATTGCGGTTACCGGTACAGCGTTTCTGCAAACTGGCAGTTGGAGCGTGTTCGCGCTGGTTGCGTCGATTCCGGTTGGCTTGCTAGTTACAAACATTCTCGTGATCAACAATCTCCGCGATCTCCCCACCGATCTCGCCGCCGGCAAGTTCACGCTCGCCGTTCGACTCGGGGATAAGAGAACGCGCCTTCAGTACGCACTGTTCACCATCATCGCGTACCTCGTTCCTGCTGCGATGGCATTCCGCGATACGCCAGGACGCGCATGGCTCATCCTGCCGTGGATCACCGCGCCGCTCGCATATGTGCTCGTTCGACAGGTACTCGCCGGTCTCTCGGGGCGTGATCTGAATCCGATGCTCAAGCGTACCGGCTTGCTGCTGCTCTCGTTCGGCCTGCTCTTCTCGGCCGGCATGATCCTCGCGCGCGCTCGCTAGCCGGCACGCGGCAAGCAAGCAAGTAACAGCGCCGTATCACACCATGTCACACAGTCAACCCGCCGTCCCCCTGCCCGACTGGCTCAGTCATCGCGCAGGGAATACGCCTGAACGTGAAGCGTTGATCGCGGACGGAAGAACATGGACGTACTCGGATCTCGACGCGGCCGCGACACGCACGGCGCGCCTGCTCGCAGCGTGCAACGTTCGCCGCGGCGACCGGGTCGCCATGTTGCTCAACAATTGCGCCGGTGCAGCACTCCTCGTTCACGCAACCCTCCGACTCGGCGCAACGCTCGTCCCGCTCAACGTCCGGCTGACTCACGAGGAGCTCGCCTGGCAGATCCATGACTCCGGCGCAAGCCTGCTCGTCGTCGACGGACGCACTGCCTCTCTCGCTGCCGCCGCGAGCGGAAATCAGACCGACTACACGACCGTGAGTCTCGACGCCGGCGGCGCAGTGACTGCCGCATGCGCGATGCTCGACGGCCGCGATGAGTCTGCCGCACCACTGCAACTGACACACGACTCGAACGACGTACTCGCAATCATCTACACGTCGGGAACGACCGGACAGCCAAAGGGTGCGATGCTCACCGTTGGCAATTTCTGGTGGAGTGCGGTTGGTTCCGCACTCAACCTCGGCACGCACAGCGACGATCGCTGGCTCGCGTGTCTTCCGCTGTTTCACGTTGGCGGTCTGTCCATCCTGCTTCGCTCAGCGATTTACGGGATCACTGCAATCGTTCACGATGGCTTCGATGCCGAGGCCGTGAATAGAGCTCTGGATGAAGAGAGAGTGACGATCGTGTCGGTCGTGCTTGTGATGCTGCAACGAATGCTCGACGCACACCGCGACCGGCCATATGCAGCATCGCTGCGCTGCGTGCTGCTCGGAGGTGGTCCCGCCCCGCAATCCGTTCTGGAGCGTTGCGCGCGCGCCGGCATACCGGTGGCACAGACTTATGGCCTGACCGAAACGACATCGCAGGTCGCCACGCTTTCGCCCGCCGATGCGCTTCAAAAGCTGGGAACCGCCGGTCGCCCCATCTATCCGAACGAAATTCGCATTGGCCTGGACGGCCGTGACACAGTTGCCGGTGAGGCCGGCGAGATTCTGGTTCGCGGCCCCGTCGTCATGGCGGGTTACGCGGGTCAACCGGACGCGACGGCGCGTACCGTGGTGGATGGATGGTTGCACACCGGCGACATCGGCTCACTCGACGCCGATGGCTACCTCCGTATTCTGGATCGTCGCAACGATCTGATCATCACCGGCGGCGAAAACGTGTATCCCGCCGAGGTTGAAGGCGTCCTCCTCGCGCATCCGATGGTGGCGGAAGCGGCGATCATTGGTGTATCGGATGCGACGTGGGGGCAGCACGTGCTTGCGATCGTTCGGCTCGCCGATGGATCTGAAGTCGATCCTGTTGGAGCAGCCGAAGAATTGCGCATGCACTGCCGCACACGACTCGCCGGATACAAGACGCCACGCGAGATCCGGATCGTCACCGATCCACTACCGCGTACAGCCTCCGGCAAGCTGCGCCGCGGTGTCCTCCGCGAACGCCTTGCGCAGCCTGCCATGCAATCCGGCGCCGGACCCGACGTCAGGAAATAGTTATCGGAAGCACCATTCCATGCGCGAAGTGCGGCTTGCCGTCTACACTGTCGAACACAAAGCAGAGTAGCATGTAGTTTCCCGTCGTGAAGTCGGCGGTGAAGTAGGTCGGTCCGCGAGATGGTGAAATGATCGCGACCCCGCCCAATGCCTGACGCGGTGGCGGCCCGTTCGGGCTCTGCAGCCACGCAAGCATGTCAGCCGCGGTCTTGCCCGGCGCCAGCCGGATCAGCTCGAGCTCGTGTGGCTGCTCGTCCGGGTTCAGCACCTTGAAGGTGTGAGTTCCGGCAGTCAAAGGCGCCGACAACTTGAATGCATAGTTGTCCATCGTTACGGTCTCGTCAGCGACGGGCACTGAAGCAGTCTGCGTTCCGGCTCCAACAGCCGTCACCGTGAGCGGTTGCAGCATCCCCTTCATGAAATGCGGTATTCCATTCGGGACATTCACCACGCATAGCAACGCATAGTTTCCGGCCGCCAGATCCATCGTCGCGTTCGATGTCAACCCGGGATCCACTGCGTTCGGGCCGCCAAGCTGCACAACCCACCCCGGCAACTGATTTGACCGCGCCAGTGCGACAGTGAGATCTGCCATCGTCTTGCCACTGTCCAGCCGAACGATCTGCGCCTGGTGAAGTGCCGGCCCATCGTTGATGAACTTGATCGTGGTCATGCCCGCCGGAATGGAGTTCGGTGCGTCGTAGGAGAAATCCACTCCGTGGATCGTCACCACGTTCGCGACCGGTCGCGGCCCCGCGGCGTCACTACACGCGCCCACGAGAAGGAGGCCGGTAACCAGCGAAATCAGTATTCCCGATGCCGCGATCTCTGCACCGCGGGGCTGGGGGGACGGGGATGCAACTTTCATGATCGACTCCGGTGGGTGTGTACCGTCAATGGGTCTCGACGCCGCCGCGGCGACTGTCCTCGACCGCCGTCGGCCAATGCCGCCTGCCCAATAATGGCACTAGTAAGCCTTCCTGGCACTATAGTGCCATCATGCCACAAGTATTATACTTGTTTCATGACGCCGTCAAGAGCCGCCAGCGAACTACCCGGCACGACTCCCGGGCGAGAACGCCAGAAGGGCCGGACGAGGAGAGCGCTGCTCGCGGCCGCGGCTGAGTTGATCGCGGCGGGCAAGAGCCCGTCGGTAACCGAAGTCGCCGATGCCGCGGATATCTCTCGCCGCACGGCGTATCGCTATTTCCCAACCCAGGAGCAACTATTGGTCGAGGCCGCGCTTGACGGGCTTAGACCGTTTGTTGCTCAAGTAGTGGAAGGAGACGACGCCGGTGCTCCGAACGACGTCGAGTCAAGACTTGACCGGACCGTCCTCGCACTTCAGCGCGGCGCGGTTGCCAACGAACAACTCCTGCGAACAATGATCCGTCTGACAATCTCGGGCCCGCCACCGATCGAAGCTGGCGAACAGCCGGTGGCGCGCAGAGGTTACCGGCGAATCGAGTGGATCGAGCTCGCACTCGAGCCAGTGCGGAAACAGTTGGGAAAACGGCGCTTCAGGCGCCTCGTCGCGGGCCTCGCGACCTGTCTTGGCATCGATGCTCTTATCGTACTCCGAGACATATGCGGATTGACAGATGCCGAAGCGGAGGCAGTAGCGCGCTGGACCGCCCGCAGTCTCCTTCGCGCTAGCCTCGCCGATCAGGTCTCCGAGTAGATCGGGCTTCATTTCTTCGCGCAGCGTAAATGTCTGAGACGACTACCGACAAGCTCCTCGAAACCCTCGAGCGGAAGACGGCCGCCTATTTCATCCACGAAACCAACCAGGACAACGGTCTCGTGCTGGACAGGACGGACGGCGACGCGCCGGCGAGCATTGCCGCCACCGGAATGGGACTCGCCAGCTATCCGGTTGCGGTGGAGCGCGGATACCTGGCACGAGCCGATGCAATCGAGCGGACGCTTACGTGCTTGCGCTTCTTCTGGCATAGCCCACAGGGCACGGAAAAAGACGCGACGGGCTACAAGGGGTTCTACTATCATTTCCTCGACATGAAGACGGGTCGCCGCGTCTGGAAGAGCGAGCTGTCGTCGGTCGATACGACTTTCCTGCTTGCAGGGATGCTCACGGTCGCGGAATACTTCACGCGCGACACCGTTGAAGAGCGCGAGATTCGCACACTCGCGACCGAGCTGTTCGAACGTGTCGATTGGCAGTGGATGCTGAACGGTGGACCGACAGTGTCGCATGGATGGAGACCGGAACGCGGATTCATCCCGTACCGCTGGCAAGGCTATAGTGAAGCGCTACTGCTCTACGCGCTCGGTCTCGGATCTCCCACGCATCCATTACCCGCGCAAAGTTATGCGGCCTGGACGTCGTCCTATCGATGGAAGAAGATCTACGGCACTGAGCTGCTCTACTCGGGACCGCTGTTCACGCACCAGCTTTCGCACATCTGGATTGATACTCGCGGGATCCAGGACGCATACATGCGCGACAAGCATCTCGATTATTTCGAGAACACTCGGCGCGCCACTGCGCTGCAGCGCAACTACGCGATTCGAAATCCAAGGAAATTCACTGGCTATTGCGAAAGCTGCTGGGGACTCACAGCGAGCGACGGCCCGGGACGCGTGACACGAATGGTTGACGGAGTCGAGCGACGTTTCTATGACTACGTCTCACGCGGCGCGCCGTTTGGACCGGATGACGGAACAATCTCGCCATGGGCAGTTGTCGCATCACTTCCCTTTGCGCCCGAGATCGTGCTGCCGGCGATCGAGCAGTTCCACGCGCTCAAGCTGATAGAGCCGAATCCCTACGGTTTCAAGGTCTCGTTCAATCAGACCTTCCCCGATGAAAATGGCGGCACCAACGGCTGGATTGCATCGGGGCATTGCGGCATCAATCAGGGACCGATTCTCCTCATGATCGAGAACCATCGGTCAGAGCTCGTCTGGCGTCTGATGCGCAACAGCAGATATCTCTCGAACGGCCTCCGGCGCGCCGGTTTCGCAGGTGGATGGTTGGATTAGCCATTTCCCTGTGATTCCGGTTGCCCGCGTCAGACCAGGGCGTCGAGTAACTTTCGTGGCTCCGCTGTTCAGGTACCCGTCGTTTTTCCGCAAGTATTCCTGTGACTGAAAACAACAACGAGCCCAGCCTCGCCGAACGCCTCCGAGCCGCGGCTGAGCTGCTCGAATCGATCGTGAACGACCGGGCACTGCTCGCTGGCGTGCCGGAAGCCGAAAGAACCCGCCTTCTGCAGGCCGCCGGCCGCATCTCGCGCCCCGACGCCGCAGATCGTCGCCGCCTCGTTCAGGCTACAAAGCGCGATCGCAAGACGGCCAAGGCGCGACGCGCCGAATCGGTCCTTTCCAACACTGGTATTCGCAAGCTGCGTCGCGAGACTGTATTCATGACGCCTAACGTCTTTCCGCCCGAGGCGTTTCAGCAACATGACGTGGAATCCGATCCCGATTTCCGCGAAGCGGTTGAACCGCAGAACTGCTACATCTGCAAGCAGAATTACTCGACGATCCATCACTTCTACGATCAACTCTGCCCGTCCTGTGCAGAGCTGAATTACGCGAAACGCACCGAATCCGCCGATCTGCGTGGGCGTGTCGCGCTGCTCACAGGCGGCCGCGTCAAGATCGGATACCAGGCGGGAATCAAGCTCCTCCGCGCTGGCGCAGAGCTCATCGTCACCACCCGTTTCCCACGCGATTCCGCTGCTCGCTACGCACACGAGCGGGATTTTGCCGAATGGGGAGATCGGCTCACGATTTTCGGTCTCGATCTTCGTCACACGCCGAGCGTTGAGGCGTTCTGCAGTGAACTTCTCAACTCACGGGATCGCCTGGACTTCATCATCAACAATGCGTGCCAGACGGTAAGACGCCCGCCAGCATTCTACGAACACATGATGGAATGCGAGACGGCATCGCTCAATCACATGCCCGAACAGGCTCGCAAGCTGCTCGGCGCCTACGAGGGCTTGCGCGGTTATCACATGCTTCCGGAAAGCGACGGCCGCGCAACAGTGCCTGCGACTCTTGCGGCGCAGGTATCCGGAATCGCCGGACTCACCCACGCTGCGGAGCTTTCGCAGATCAGCCTGCTGCCGGATGAAGTAGTCGCCCAACGCGCGCTGTTCCCTCAAGGTCAGCTCGACCAGGACTTGCAGCAGATCGATCTCCGCGACCGCAACTCATGGCGCATGCTCCTGGCGGAGGTGCCTTCTGTGGAGTTACTCGAGGTGCAGCTCGTCAACGCAATCGCTCCGTTCATCATCAACGCGCGGCTCAAACCGCTGATGCTGCGCACGCCCGAACGCGACAAGCACATCGTCAACGTATCAGCAGTCGAGGGACAGTTCTACCGAACATTCAAGACCACTCGGCATCCCCACACCAACATGGCCAAGGCGGCGCTGAACATGATGACACGTACCGCGGCCGCGGATTATCACGCTGACGGAATTCACATGAACAGCGTGGATACGGGCTGGGTGACTGACGAAGATCCGGCAGACATCGCGGCGAGAAAAGTAGCCGAGCATGGCTTTCATCCCCCGCTCGACATCGTGGACGGCGCGGCGAGAATCGTGGATCCCATAATCGCTGGAATCAACACGGGCGAACACGTCTGGGGGAAATTCCTCAAGGACTACGCCCCCACGGATTGGTAGCACTCGCCGGCCAGGATCTTCGCGCTCACACGTCGCCGGCCGCAGCCTGCCGGATCAGATTTGCAATGCGCCCTCCAGACCGTAGCTTCCTGATCGCGGCAGGTACCCGCGATTCGGAACTTGCCGGTTTGTGCAAACCCTCTCAGGACATTCGACAATGTCACCGTCCTATCGGCATCGCACCCGCGCGACTGTTGCACTTGCGCTGGTTGCGCCGCTTCTCTCTCTGACACCCGCCGGTGCACAGCAAGGCACGCTTCCGAACGAGACACCGGCACGATTCAATCCCGCAACCGCGTCGTTCGATTACGTGCGACGCGACGTGATGATCCCCATGCGCGACGGGGTGCATCTGCACACTGTCATCCTCGTCCCCAAAGGGGCTCATCGCGCTCCAATACTGCTCACGCGCACACCGTACGACGCGTCGGCGACCACGACGTACGCACACAGCTCGCATCTGGCGGTGAATCTCGCCGGCTACGACAACGCGCTCGACGTCATAATACCAGGCGGTTACATCCGCGTCGTGCAGGATGTCCGTGGCAAGTACGGCTCCGAAGGCGACTTCGTGATGAATCGTCCGTTGATTGGCCCACTCAATCCGACCAACGTCGACGAGTCAACCGACACCTACGACACAATCGACTGGCTCGTAAAGAACATTCCGGAATCCAACGGAAACGTCGGAATACTCGGCATCTCGTACGACGGCTTCGAGCCGTTGATGGCGCTGGTGAATCCGCATCCCGCACTCAAAGTCTCCGTGCCCATGAATCCGATGGTCGACGGATGGATGGGCGACGACTGGTTTCACAATGGAGCATTTCGCGAACAGAACATGCCGTACGTGCTCGAACAGGAAGCGACGCGCGACAATTCCGCAAAGTGGTGGACCGACCATTTCGACGACTACGACGTCTACATGCAGGGCGGCTCCGCGGGCGACCTCGGAAAGGCTCACGGACTCGAGCAGGTTGGCTTCTGGAACAGGATCCTCGCGCACCCTAGCTATGACTCGTGGTGGAGTCAGCAGGCGATGGACAGGATTCTTGCGATGCAGCCACTCAAGGTACCCGTCATGCTGGTGCACAGCCTGTGGGACCAGGAGGACATCTACGGCGCGATCGCAGTGTACAAGGCGATCAAGCCAAAGGATGTCAACAACGACAAAGTGTTCCTCGTGATGGGTCCATGGCACCACGGCCAGGAAATCGAAGATGGCAGCTCACTCGGCGCCATCAACTTCAACAGCAACACTTCGCTCTACTTTCAGACTCACATCCTCGGGCCGTTCCTCGCGCA
>DATBNQ010000114.1:0-3753 GCA_036554185.1 Gemmatimonadaceae bacterium
GCTCCGGCAGCGGGCCGCGGCGGCGAAGCACGCCGGCTTGAACGAGAATTATGGTCGCGAGCTCATGGAGCTGCACACGCTCGGGGTGGACGGCGGCTACACACAGACGGATGTGATCGAGGCAGCTCGCGCGCTTACCGGTTGGAGCGTCAAGCCTCCGGCCCAGGGCGGCGGATACATTTTTCGCCCGGAGTGGCACGACGCGGGCGCCAAGACGTTCCTCGGACACAAGCTTGCCCCTGGTCGCGGCGAAGAGGATGGCGAGGACGTACTCGACATCATTGCGAGAAGTCCCGCTACGGCACACTTCCTTTCACAGGAACTCGCGCGGCGACTCGTGAGCGATTCACCGTCGACTGCGCTCGTGGATCGCGCAGCACAGACGTATCTCAAGACGGATGGCGACATTCGCGCGGTAGTAAGGACGATCGTGACATCGCCCGAGTTCTTTTCATCGCGCGTGTACCACTCGAAGGTGAAGTCGCCGTTCGAGGTTGTGGTGAGTGCGGCCCGCGCGCTCGGCGCCGAACCCGATTCGACCGCACGGACTGCACTTGCGGTTGCGTACCTTGGCGAGCCGGTGTTCGGCCATCGCGATCCGAACGGTTGGCCGGAGACGGGTGATGCGTGGATGAATACAGGGGCGATACTCAATCGAATCAATTTTGGTCTCGCGGTCGCTGCCAATCGATTGCCCGGGGCGAACATGCATCAGTTACCGGGGATCGACTCCCTTGAGAATGCACCGCGCGCCAGACAGGTTGACGCGATCGTATCGGCGCTTCTTGAAGGTGCCGTCTCGCCGCAAACCCGGAAAATATTGATGACTGGCGACCATCCGCTTGCCGAAAGCGCCGCTCAACGCGCCGTTGAAACCCGGACGCCCACGGACAGTGACGTGGCCATGATCGACATGGCGGCGGCACGGACTGCACGAGTCAAGGGTACCGCAAAACAGCAGGGCGTACCCGGATTTGGGGGCGCACTGGCGCGTAATCCGATAATCGGTCCTGCACCGCAGCTTGCGGGGCTGGCGCAAATGGTTGGATTTGCACTGGGCTCACCTGAATTTCAACGCAGATAGCGCGACTGGGAGGCTTTATGGATCGAAGAGTTTTTGTGAAATCGGGGGCGCTCGCGCTCGTTACGATGGGATTGAGCCCCAGTTTTCTACGCCGGATGGCGTACGGAATGGAATTGAAGAATGTGCCCAGGGGAAAGACGCTCGTATGTCTCTTCCAACGCGGTGCGGCTGACGGACTCAACGTTGTGGTACCGCACGGCGAGAGTGCGTATTACGATATGCGTCCGACGATAGCGGTTGCGCGGCCGGGTCAACCGGCGGGCGCGATCGACCTTGATGGTTTTTTCGGATTGCATCCGTCTCTGGCGCCGCTCAAGCCGTTGTGGGACCAGAAGCTCCTCGCACCGATTCACGCGGTGGGAAGTCCCAGCACGTCGCGGTCTCATTTTGACGCACAAGACTTCATGGAGACGGGAACTCCGGATGTGAAGGGCACTTCGGATGGGTGGCTCAACCGTATGCTTGCCGTGCAGGGCACGTGTCAGGAGTGTCAGGCAGTTCCGTTTCGCGCCGTGGCGATGACGCCGCAGACGCCGCGCATTCTCGAGGGGCCGGCCGAGACGATTGCGATGAACTCGCTCGGGGAATTTTCAGTTCGCGCGACCGGAAGCGAGGTCGAACAGCTCGAGGCATTGTATCGGACCGGCAGCGCGGATCTGGTGCACGGCACGGGTCAGGAAATGTTCGACGCGGTAAAGCTTCTTCGCAGCGCCAATCCGCAGCAATATGCTCCGCGGAACAACGCGCAATACCCGAAGACCCAGTTTGGCCAGCGTCTCATGCAGATTGCGCAACTGATAAAGTCCAACGTAGGTTTGGAGGTTGCATTTGCCGACGTTGGTGGCTGGGACACGCACGTAAACCAGGGGAATGGAACGGGCCAGTTGGCGACTCGGCTGGATGATTTTGCGACAACGCTGGCCGCCTTCACGCAGGATCTGGGCGATCAGATGAACGATGTGCTGGTGCTGACGATGTCCGAATTCGGCCGCACTGCACGCGAGAATGGCAATCGCGGCACAGACCACGGCCACGCGACTGCGTTCTTCGTGCTTGGCGGCGGCGTGAAGGGCGGCAAGGTATATGGAAAGTGGCCCGGGCTCGCGCCGGAGCAGTTGAACGAGGGGCGCGATCTCAAGCTCACAACCGACTTCCGCACGGTGTTCAGCGAGGTTGCAGTCAAGCACCTCGGCGCGACTCGTGTCGAGAAGATTTTTCCAGGATACACGGGCGGGTCACACGAGTGGCTCGGGCTCGTGTGAGCGGAGAGATGAGACGAGAGTAGCAACAACGCCCGGCTGCGAAGACCAGTCGGGCGTTTCTGTTCAGATAGCCACCACTCCGTGAAAGCGGGAATGACTACGTCGGACCGAGCCCGCTACGGGCGCTTGAAAATGCGCCTGAAGAGCCCACCGATTCCCTTGCCGATCTTTTCCACGGCACTGGGAATCTTGTCGATCGGGAGAAACGTGCTGTCGAGCTGGAGATCGGGGGGCCCGCTGTGGATGGGGCATCGCGTCGTTGGCTCGGTACCGGGCTTGAAGTACTCACGCTGCGTTATGGGACACCACTCGGTCGCCAGATATCCTGTGCGCGCATCGATCACGACTGGTGTCATACCCGGTGGCGGATCCCATGCGTGGGGCGGATTGACCTCATCCCATCCATTCGAATAGAAATCGGCCCATGCGGGTGCCGCCAGTCTACCGCCCGACGCGTTGTAACCAATCGGCCGCGGGGTATCGTAGCCAAACCAGAATCCGGCAACGACCGTCGGCGTGTAGCCCATGAACCAGACGTCTGTCCCGTCGTTCGTCGTGCCCGTCTTGCCTGCGACGAGACCGTCCACGCCCAGATCTCGTACGACATTCCCGGTTCCATAATTTACGACCGACTGAAGCATCGACGTGAGCTGATACGCGTCCTTCGGATCCATCACGCGCACGCGTTGATTGTCACTGCTCCATAAAATCTGTCCATCTGCGCTCTGGATTCGGCGAACGAGGCGCGGTGTCACTCGCCAACCTCCGTTCGCGAACGGCGCATACGCGGTAACCAGTTCCATCGGTGTTACTTCGAGCGCGCCCAGTGCGGCAGACGGAACATTGGGCAACTCGCTCTGTATCCCGTAGCGATGGGCTGTCGCGAGAACGGCCGGCATTCCGACGAGCTGACTCACGCGCACCGTCGCGGCGTTCTCGGATCGCATGAGCGCACGGCGAAACGTTACGTGTCCACCGTACTCGCCGCCGTAATTCTTTGGAGACCAGACGGTTCTTCCAATCTTTACGGAAATGGGCACGTCATCCACTTCGCTGGCCGGTGTGTATCCGGCCGCCAGCGCGGTCGCATAGACGAACGGCTTGAATGCGGATCCTGGTTGCCGGTGCGCGAGCAACGCTCGATCGAATCCGCCGCGCTCGAAGGTTCGCCCGCCCACGAGCGCGCGGATGTCACCTGTTCGCGGATCGATGGCAACCATTGCGCCCTCCACATGTGGACCGCGGCCCGGCGACTCCTGTTGAATTACGGCAGCCTGACGTCGCACCGCACGAGTAGCTGCATCCTGTGCATGCTCATCGAGTGTGGTGTACACGGTCAGGTCGTTGACGTCGCGGGATCCATTCCTGAGCACCGAATCCACGACGTCGCGCACGGCATCGATCGCG
>DATBNQ010000132.1:0-6254 GCA_036554185.1 Gemmatimonadaceae bacterium
GCAGCCTGGACGCGCGTTCGCACCATTCCGGCCGCGTCCAATCGGTCATTGGGGCCCGGCTTGTGCATGGGCAGGGGGGTGAAACGACAATCCAGATCAGGAATCCGGCCGCCCCAGACCGACGAGTGCGCAGATGGAAATCGTCACGACATTAGCACCTTTGTTTCTTCTCGCCCTCGGAGCCAGTGTGGTATGGTTTCGCAGGAAGAGCCGGCAACCGGGGCGGAGAATCAGGCACAGGAACGTACCACTGCCGATTCTGATCATCCCGACTTCGCCGGGCGCGTCCGATATCCTGCCAGCCGGTGTGGTAAGAGATCTCCCGCCGATTGCGGACCAGCCTTTCGGTCACGACGAACCAGTCGAACAGCCGGCCGCCGAACCGATGGTGCACGCCGCCGCCGCGCCTCAATCGGCGGTGCAGACGGCCCACATCGAGCAAGAGAAAGACCTCGAGACGTGGACGGAGCCGGCTCGCGCTCGGACAGAGGCCCTGGAAACCGCGCCCGAAGCAACGGTAATGTTCAAGCGACCCGGCAAAGTTCCGATGCAGGTTCTGCCTGGACGGTTGCACGTTCTCTCGGGCGAATCCGCCGGAAGGGATCTGCGTCTCCTCACCAAGGTCGGAGAGCGGCCCAGGATCCTGGTTGGCCGCGACGCGGGACCTGCACACAGACACATCACTCTGCGGTCGCCAACCGTCAGCAGGCGGCACGCGCGGATCGAATTCAACGACGGGCAGTGGACGATCACCAATCTCTCTGAGACGAATCCGGTACTCGTCAACGATCGCGCGCTCGACACCGGAAGCTCGGCGCGACCGCTCTCCAACGGCGACCGAATCGAACTCGGTGAGGTGGCCCTTCGTTTCCTGGCGAGCTGACCGGATGCGCGGACGAATGCTTCTCCAGAGCCGAGTCTTTCAATGGAGATCGCATTGCGCCGCGTTCAAGTGCTGCGTGGTTGCAATCGGCGTCGGATTGATCGCGTGTGGTGGATCGGCAACCGATTCGGTGGCGCCCCCTTCCAACAATGCAGCCGCATCCATTGCAATAACCCCGAGCGCGCCGCCGGCCGTGACACTGGGATCCCAGCTTGCGCTGCAGGCCGAAGTTCACGATCCCAATGGCCAGGTCGTCCCAGGCGCAACTGTCTTCTGGTCGAGTCTGGACACCACCGTCGCCACCGTCACGACGACGGGCGTGGTTACGGGCAAGGCAATCGGCTCCACGCAGGTCGCAGCGAGTTCCGGCGGACAGTCCGCTGTTGTGCCGGTAGCGGTAGTCGCGGTTCCGGTCGCATCTGTCGCATTGGTTCCGGCGGTGGCCAACGTTGTCGTTGGCGGAACTGTCACGCTGCAGGCTGTGACATACGACGCAGGTGGTCAGGTACTCACCGGTCGGTCTGTGGTGTGGGCGACGAGCGCATCACAAGTCGCGACGGTGGATAATAGCGGGAAGGTTACCGGAGTCACCGCTGGCAACGCGACGATAACGGGAACGTGTGAGGGCAAGGCTGCGTCCGCGTCGGTCACCGTGACTCTCATTCCTGTCGCGGCGGTTACAGTCTCACCCGGCTCTGCCTCCCTGCTAGTCGGCCGCTCCGCGTCGCTTTCGGCGGTCACAACCGACGCGAACGGAAATGTGCTGAGCGGGCGATCGGTGAGTTGGTCGTCCGCGAATACAGCGGTCGCGACTGTAAGCAACCTCGGTCTCGTTACCGCAGTGGGCGCAGGAAGTACAACGATCGACGCTACGAGCGAAGGGAAGACCGGTGTGGCGCAGGTGGTAGTGACGTTGCCGCCACCAGCACCGGTGGCGTCGGTGAGCCTCGCCCCCGCGACGGCGACTCTGCAGATAGGGACCGCGACGGCTCTCGTCGCGACGCTGCGCGACTCTGCTGGCACGACACTCTCCGGACGCACAATTACCTGGGCGACGAGCGCCCCAACAGTAGCAACGGTTTCGAGCACGGGTGTGGTGACGGCAACGGGGGCCGGCACCGCTGTGATCGCCGCGACAAGTGAGGGAAAGAGCGGCACTGCCTCTGTGACCGTTCCCGATCCACCACCAGTAGTCACTGTTGCGAGCGTGCGCGTGACGCCGGTCACGGTATCACTCCGCAGCAATCGGACGTACACGTTAACAGCCAAGGCATACGACTCGAGCGGACGTGAGCTGGCAGGTCGTTCGTTCACATGGAGCTCGAGCAACGCCGACGCTGTACCCGTGACGCAGACAGGCCCCGCAACAGCTACCGTAACCGCCGGCACGCGTATGGGAGGTCCCACAACGATTACCGCGACCTGCGATGGCGTGAGCGGAACATCCATCGTCACGTTTGCGGGCTAGCCGGATCGTTTTCAGGGCACGGCCTGGCCATGAGCCGGGGCGCAGTGAGCCCTCGGCCACCTGTTTATCGGCGGGAGTCGGGTCGTTCGCGATCACCGTTCAGATTGCTGCCAGCCTGATGGAAGGATGCCTGCGGGGATCGACTATCGCCGCGAGCACTGAACGGAACCACGGCGGAACGTGGGCATACAACTCTTGGGGTGGCGGGTCGCCCCTCCCGCATGCTCGGCCCGCGGCCACGCGGACCAGCCGAGCACAGCAGCCGCAACGAAGAACGCTAGATTCGAGGGTCCCAGGGTTCCGATGGAAATAGCCGCAATCATAGGAGTTCTTGTCGTCGTTATCGGCATACCGGTGGTCGCGGTCAACCGCGACTTGTTATTTCACCGGTCTGCCGCGAAGCGCGCGCGGCTCGAAGCACCACTTCCGTTTCTGATCATTCCGTCGTACCTCGGAGCGTCAGACCTGGTGCCATCAAGGGTGTCGCACCGGCCAGTCCGGCCGGCAGATACGACAACTGAAGATCGTTCGGCTTCATTCGCACCGAAAGAAGCCGGATTCGCGCCGGCCAAACAAACTCGCTGGACCGAATCGCTCGAGGATTTCAGCAGTTCTGTTGAGGTGGATGAAGAGCAGGACGTGACCGATGCCGACGACGCGAATGACGTCGAAGAGTTGGCGCCGGATGCTACTATCGTGTTCAACCGACCGGTGGACGAACCGATGCAGATTCTCCCGGGACGCCTTCAGGTTATTTCCGGCGAACCCGCGACGGAGGATCTTCGATTCTTCAGCAGGCTCGGTGAACCACCGCGAATCATCGTCGGGAGGGACAGTGGGCCACCGCATCGCCACATCACTCTCAGCTCGCCCACGGTCAGTCGCAGACACGCACGGATAGATTTCGAGAACGGAACGTGGACAATCACAAACCTCTCGCAGACAAATCCGGTAATTGTCAACGATCGCGTTCTGAGCAGCGGCGGTACCGCACGGAAACTTTCCGACGGTGACCGGATCGAGCTTGGCGAGGTAGCGCTTCGCTTCCGAGCGAGCTGACCGTATGAAATTGCCCGAGAGTTTCGCTCCGTCCGTGCGACCACAAGCGTACGCGTCAGACACTCCATTTGGCGAGTCGTATGACATGATTCGCGAGCTGGGGCGTGGAGGCATGGCGATCGTGTACCTTGTCCGCGAGCGCGCAACCGGTGAGGAGCGCGCGGTCAAGGTGATCCACACGAAATATCTCGGCGACGAGGAAGCGCTGGCTCGCTTCGATCGCGAAGCTCGCCTGGTTGCGCGACTCAAGCATCCGAACATCGTAGCGACACATTCCGTGCAGTGGATAGACGGACTCGGGCTCGGTCTGGTGATGGACCACGTTCAGGGCCGCACGCTGAAGCAGATTCTCAAGGACGGGCCGCCACTCTCGTTCGAACAGGCAAAGCGCACACTGAACGACATCTCCGCCGCGCTCAGCTATGCGCATGATCGCGGGATCGTGCACAGAGACGTCAAACCGGAAAACATTTTCATCGATGAGATTTCGGGTCGGGCCGTGCTCGCGGATTTCGGTATCGCGAGATCAGTTCAGGCTGAAACGCAACTGACCCTGGCGGGTGTCGCTATCGGCACGCCCACGTACATGGCTCCGGAACAGATCGACGGAAGCGCGATCGATGCCCGCAGCGATCTCTACAGCCTCGGACTTGTGGGTTGGGAGATGCTGACGGGCCGGAGGCCATGGGATGGCGAGACGTTGTACAACGTCATCTACCATCAGAAGCATGATCAGTTGGCGGCGATCGATGCGTTGCGGCCGGACACACCAGCGCGCCTTGTGTATGCGATCGAAGGGTTGCTCGAAAAGTCTCCAGCAACGCGCTGGCAGACCGCTGCACAGTTCCAGTCGGAGTTGAATTCAACGGAGCCAGCGGTTCGTCGTGCACGCGATGTTGCGCCAGCTCCTGACGAAACCATCGCGATAGCGATAGCGCCGCCGATCCGCCGGCGCGGCAAGGTGCGTCGATTCGCGCTACCAGTCGTGATTATCGGCGCATTGCTCGCGCTCGTACTTCTCTTTGTCTGGCCCGTGCCGCTTTTTGGGCCGCTGGCCCCGTCACGATCCGCAGCGATTCCGCCTGCACCGCGCCCAGTGCCTTCGCAAGTCGCGGCCGCTCCGAACTCGTTGTCGGCAGGTGGCGCAAGCGCGACGAGTCCAACAGATTCGCTCGCCGCAAGCGCCAACCCCGGTGACACAACTACATCACTGCTTACCTTGCCACCGGCGATCACCGGCACCACAGCCAAATCAGCGGCGGTCGTAGGCGGCGACACCGCGATCGGCAACAGCGCCCGGACCGCGGCGCGTTCGCGGGAAACGCCGGGGAAGGAGCCGGTGAAGCAACCTGCGGTGAAAACGCCCCCCGCAACCCCGTCAGTCGCCGCCCCCATTGCTGCTCCCATTTCGACACCCGCCATCGCCGTTCCCGCCACTCCGGCACCTGCATCGTTTACTATCGCGACCGGTGGTGCGCACACCTGCCTCATTGCGTCCACGGGAACGACCTACTGCTGGGGCGCAAATAACTCCGGCCAACTGGGAACCGGAACAACTCAGGCCGTAGCGAAGCCGACTCCTATAGTCGCGACTGTGCGATTCGCGAGTATCGCAGCGGGTCTCTCCCATACCTGCGCCCGCACCAGCGGAGGGGCTGTCTACTGCTGGGGCGACAATGAGCACGGACAGATCGGCGATGGAAGCCGCGATTCGCGGGACTCACCGACGAGAATCTCGCTTTCGGAGGGTCTTGCATCGATAACGAGCGGATCCGGTTTCAGTTGTGCCCTGACCGGCGAAGGCACTGCATACTGCTGGGGTGCCGGCGCGCGCGGCCAGATGGGCAACGGGACGACGACAGATCGACCCACGCCAACGCATGTCTCCACGGGCGTTTCATTCGCCGCGCTCGCTGCGGGATGGAATCACGTGTGTGGGCTGAGCGATCGAGGCGAGGCATACTGCTGGGGTGCCAACGACTCCGGCCAGCTGGGCGACGGAACCACTTCCGATCATGCTCTTCCAACCCCCGTTCGCACCGACCTTCGGTTCACTGCACTCAGCGCCGGCAGTGGTCACACTTGCGGAACCACTTCAGGGGGCACAATCTACTGCTGGGGTGACAACAGGTACGGCCAACTCGGTGACGGAACACGCTCGGCGCATCTCACGCCGGCTGCAGTCAGCGGTAACGAGAAATTCATCGCTATCTCGGCAGGGAGTGTGCACACATGCGCGCTTACACAGAGTCACGACGCCTGGTGCTGGGGCCGCAATACCTACGGCCAGTTGGGCGACGGCAGTGACGTCAGCCGCTCGTCGCCAGTACCGGTTTCCGGCGGCCACGCCTTCACCACAGTGAAGGCGTTCGGCTCACATACCTGCGGGACGACGAATTCAGGTGACCTGTTCTGCTGGGGTTACAATCTCGATGGACAGTTGGGCGACGGAACACGCGAGCATCGACTGCGCCCCACTTACATCGAGAAACCAACTCTTTAGACATCGATGTCGCGCACGCGCGGTTCGTTCGGATCATACGCGCGCACGTTTCGCGCAATCTTCATCACCGCTGCGCTCCTTGCCTGCGGCGATTCATCGTCGAACCCTGTCGGGCCGGGAAACAACGGCGGCGTTGCAGAGATTTCAATTACGCCGAGCGCTCCTACAGTCATCCTCGGCGCACAGCTCGCACTGCAGGCACAGGTGCGCGACGCAAATGGAGTTCAGATTACTGGCGCGTCGGTATTCTGGTCAAGCGCTGACACGACAGTCGTTACCATCTCGTCTGCAGGAGTCGTAACAGGCAAGGGCGTCGGCAGCGCTCAGGTCGCCGCAAGCTC
>DATBNQ010000012.1:0-32070 GCA_036554185.1 Gemmatimonadaceae bacterium
ACTGCTTACGGGGCGCTACTACCGCACTTGAGCGCGTCGCTATCCGGCCAGTACCAGCAGGGCGGACAGCAATTCTTCAACGGTGTGTCACTCAGCGCGAATAGTGACGTTCTGCAGTCCCAGTATGACATCGGGGTTCAGTATAGCGTCAACGCGTCGTCGTTCATCACCCCCAGGGTGCAGCAGGCGAATAGCAGGGCCGTCGACGCCGACATCGCCGGTGCGGCGTCGACTCTCTCGGCGCTGGTCAAGCAGGATTATCTGACCGTACTTCAGAGCCTCGCCCAGGCCGAGTTGCAGGATTCGCTCGTCGCGAACGCCAGCGCGCAACTTGAGCTCGCGCAAGCGCGGCAGCAGGTCGGCACCGGAACACTGCTCGACGTGCGACGTGCCGAGGTGGCGTTGAGCCAGCAGAAGGTTGCGCTGTTGCAGGCTCGCAATCAGAACGAGATCGACAAGCTGCGGCTGTTTCAGCAGATGGGCGTGAGCGAGCCGCAGAATACGAGACTCGTAAGCGATCTCAGGGTTGGTGATCCATTGCCCGCGCTCGATACCATTCTCGCGCTAGCCCATCGCCAGAACCCCGGCGTTGTTGCACTCAGGGAGCGCGAGAGTGTCGCGAATCTGACTGTGGCGCGCGAGAAGACGGAATACACACCGACTCTGACAGTGAGCACCGGAATCGGCGGCTATACGTATCAGTATCGAGATCCGAATTTTCTCGTGACCCAGGCACAGGCAAGCGCGAACAGTGCGCGATCGGGCTGTATCGCTGCTCAGGAAGTGCGACAGGCGGTGGGATTGCCCAATACGCTCTCGCAGTGCAGCTCGATCCAGTTTACCGATGCGGACGCCACGCGCCTCAGAGGTCAGAACTCTCAGTTCCCATTTTCCTTCACGCGCGCGCCAGCTAGCATATCGGCGCAACTATCGCTCCCCATCTTCGACGGCTTCGCTCGCGAGCAGCGACTTCAGGAAGCACAGGTAACGCGCGAGGATGCCCGCTACAGGGAAAAGTCGAGCGAACTGGCACTGAATGCTGACATCCGCGCCGCGTATCTGTCGCTTCAGACAGCACAGCAGACCGTCACCCTGCAGCAGGAGAATTCTGCCAGAGCCCGCACGGAGCTCGATTTCGTTCAGAACGAATATGGAGTGGGTCTTTCGACGTTCCTGGATCTCACCACATCGAGAGCAGCCTACGCGCAGGCCGAGACCGATCGCATCAACGCCGTGTACAATTACCACAAGGCGTTCGCGGCACTGGAGAGCGCGGTGGGGCGGCCGCTGCGCTGACCGATGCGCAGCAGGCGCAGCCGATGCGACTATTGCCGAATGTTAGATTATCTGGATCCACGTATTCGCACTCCAGGTAATCGCGTAACCTGAACCGCCGATGCCAACGATTCTCGTAGCGGACGACCAGCCGGACATAATCGAAGCGCTGCGTCTTCTGCTCAAGGGCGCCGGTTTCCAGATCGAGACAGCCCGATCGGTAGCCAGCATTCTGGCCGCGGTCGAGAGTCAGTCGCTGGATGTCGTGCTTATGGACCTCAATTACACGCGCGACACGACGTCGGGCCGCGAGGGGCTCAACGCCCTGCACCGAATCAGGGAGCTGGATGATTCGCTTCCAATCATCGTGATGACCGCGTGGGGGAGTGTCGACGGTGCTGTGGATGCGATTCGGCGCGGAGCGTCGGATTACATCGAGAAGCCGTGGGATAATACGCGCCTTCTCACCACGATCAACACGCAACTCGAACTTGGCTGCGCCGTTCGCGCTGGACGCCAGCTCGAGCGTGAGAATCGCGCGCTGAAACGCACGGGCATGCCGGAGCTGATCGCTGCGTCGCCGCGCATGCGTCCAATCCTCGACCTGATGGAACGTGTCGCGCCGTCGGACGCGAACGTCCTGATTACGGGTGAGCATGGCACCGGGAAAGAAGTTATCGCGCGCTGGTTGCATGCCGCGTCGCCACGCGCTCGCTCGGCGTTCATCGCGGTGAACATGGGCGGGCTCTCGGATGGCGTCTTCGAGAGCGAGCTGTTCGGTCATGTCAAGGGCTCGTTCACGGATGCCAAAACCGATCGTGCAGGGCGCTTCGAGCTGGCCGATCGCGGAACGCTCTTTCTCGACGAGATCGCGAACGTTCCGCTCAATCTGCAATCCAAGCTGTTACGTGTGCTGCAGACGCGCGAGGTGGAGCGTGTGGGATCGTCGCGTACAAAGGCGATCGATGCGCGAGTCATATCGGCGACGAACATCGATCCGCACCAGGAAGTCGCCGCGGGGAGATTCCGCGAAGATCTCCTGTTCCGCCTCAACACCATAGAGCTGAAGCTGCCGCCGCTGCGTGAACGACGTGAAGACATACCGGCGCTCGCCGCGCACTTTCTGAAACGTCAATCCACACGTTACGGCAAGCAGCTCACGGGCTTCGATCAGCCGGCGATGCAGGCGCTCATGGACCATTCGTGGCCTGGCAATATTCGGGAGCTGGAGCATACGATCGAGCGCGCTGTCCTTCTCGCAAATTCGGGTGTGGTGCGGGCGACGGATCTCGCGTTGAACGAGCGCGGCACTTCGGCGGCGCAACATCTCGAAGGGTTGACGTTGAACGAAGCCGAACGCGCGCTGATCCAGAAGGCGCTCGCACGGCACGACGGCAATGTGAGTCAGGCCGCGAAAGCGCTCGGATTGAGTCGCAGCGCGCTGTACCGGCGCATGTCGGTGCATGGCCTCTGACGGCAACCTGATAGGATCTGAGCGGCGAGTCGTGCACTTCGAGCGACGCGTGCTCGGCCTGGCGATAGCTGTCGCTGCACCAAGCGTAATGCTGGCGTTCGCGTTGTTGTGGACCGGATCTCTTGCACTCCATCTGCGTATCGTACTGACCGCTGTCGTTCTGTTGGCGTGGACGGTACTTGCCTTCGCGTTGCGCGCATACGTGGTGCATCCATTGCGAACGATCTCCAACCTCGCGGCGGCGCTGCGCGAAGGCGATTTTTCCGTGCGCGCACGCGGCGCGAGCACCGGCGATGCCCTGGGACTCGCGTTGTTCGAGCTCAATCGGCTCGGGAGCATACTCCATGATCAACGACTGACTGCGCTCGATGCATCTGCCCTGGCGCGCGCGGTCATGCGCGAGATCAATGTTGCTGTGCTCGTCTTCGATGACGAGGACTTGCTCAGGCTTGTCAATCGCGCAGGCGAGCGTCTCATCGGACAGCCTTCCGAGCGTGCGATCGGCCGCAGCGCCGCGGCGCTCGGTATCGCCGAATGTCTCGCAGGTGATCCCGAACGAGCGTTCGAACGCGAACTTCTACCTGGCGTGAACAAGTGGCAGCTTAAAAGGACCGCATTTCGGCAAGGCGGCCGGCCACATCACCTCGTGGTACTCGCCGATCTGAGCAAGGCGCTGCGCGAGGAAGAGCGCCTTGCCTGGCAGCGGCTGCTCCGCGTACTCGGCCATGAGATCAACAACTCGCTCGCGCCAATCCAGTCTCTGTCAGCGAGTCTGCGAGAGCATGTACGACGCACTCCGCGGCCCGACGATTGGGAGCAGGATCTCGATCGCGGCCTTGATGTGATCGGCGGTCGTTCGGCGGCGCTCGCTCGCTTCATGGCGTCGTACACGTTGCTCGCGCGTATGCCCGCGCCCGCACCGGCGCCGGTTGATGTGGGCGAGTGGATCGGGCGGATCGCGCGGATGGAGACACGGGTGCGCGTGATAGTGGAACCAGGCCCCCCGGTCACGCTGGCAGCCGATGCGGATCAACTCGATCAGCTTCTCATCAACATCATCCGAAACGCCGCCGACGCATCGCTCGAGACCGGCGGCGGAGTGACGGTTGCATGGAGCGCGGAAGAATCGTTCGTCGATATATCGATACGCGATGAAGGTTTTGGACTGCCGGAGACGGCAAATCTCTTCGTTCCCTTCTTCACCACCAAGCCGGGTGGATCGGGAATCGGGTTGGTGTTGAGCCGGCAGATCGCCGAGGCGCATGGTGGGAGCCTGACCCTGATCGACGGCCGCGGCTGCGAGGCCAGGGTCCATCTCCCGATTCAGTCCATTCTATATAAGTAGGCCGGCGGGGGCTCAAGAATATTTCTGACCCGCATGTCGATTCCGGAGACCTCCGTCCGACGCCTATGCAGAGCCCGGATATTGCCGACGAAAGTCGGAGAGACGGCTCCTCAACGACTACTGAAACACGAGGCAGTGTGACTTTGCGCTTCACGAACCTTCCAGCCGCGGTGCGAATTCTGGTGGGATTGAACTTTCTCATGGTGGGACTCAACGGCTTCCTGGATTTCCTCCCGCGCCCCGCAACGTTGCCGGCAGGCGCAGCTGGTTTCATGGGTGGACTCGCCGCCGCCGGATACATGCTGCCGTTGATCTCCGGCACACAGGTCGTCGCTGCGCTGCTCCTGTTATCCAATCGGTTCGTACCACTGGCTCTGGCCGTGCTCGCGCCCGTGATAGTGAACATCGTGCTCTTCCACGCGTTTCTCTATCCAGCCGGAGCCATAATGGCCGGCATCACAACGCTACTGTATCTGTATCTGGTATGGACTTACCGTAGCGTATACGCCGCGATGCTCGCGATGCGTGTCGATACGTCACGACTGTAATTCACAAACACAAACCATAAGGAGGCAACGACAATGCGAGTCATGGTTCTGGTGAAGGCATCGAAGGAATCGGAAAGTGGCGATCTCTCCGATACCGCAATGTTCGAAAAGATGGGCAGGTTCAACGAAGAGCTCGTGAAGGCCGGAGTGATGCTTGCCGGAGACGGTCTGCAGCCCAGTTCCAAGGGGGCACGAGTCAAGTTCTCCGGCGGCAAGCGTACCGTGATCGATGGTCCATTCACCGAGACCAAGGAACTCATTGCCGGCTTCTGGATCTGGCAGGTGAAATCAAAGGATGAGGCGATCGAATGGCTCAAGAGGGCGCCGTTCGAGGATACGGAAGTCGAGATTCGCCAGGTGTACGAGACCGACGACTTCGGGGACGCGTTTCCTCCAGAATTGAGAGCACAGGAAGAGAAGCTGCGAGCGGAAATGGCACGACGATCGTAGCGGGAATGGGGGGCCATCGTCCTCGCGGCAGGTGGGTCCATGTTCTCTCCATGTGCGACGATGACTATGAGTCACGCGGCATCAAATGGATTCCCGCTTCCGCGGGAATGACGGGTGGTTGTCTGGCGGGAATGACGGGTGGTTGTCTGGCGGGAATGAAGGTGGGCCGCTTGTACAAACCGCGTCGAATGCGCTGATTAGTATGCGTGACGGAAACTGCAACGCATCGCGCAGTCGAGACGGTCTGGCGGATTGAATCGGCTCGGCTCATCGCCGGAATCGCACGGATTGTCCGTGATGTTGGTCTCGCCGAGGATCTTGCCCAGGACGCGTTGGTAGCTGCGCTGGAGCAATGGCCGGCGTCGGGGATTCCCGACAATCCGGGCGCGTGGCTCATGGCGACTGCCAAGCGCCGCGCGATCGACGGAATACGTCATGGCAAGCTGGTCGAGCGCAAGGCAGACGAGATGGGTCGCGAGATCGAGGCGCGGCGCGACGCCATGACTCCCGATCTCGATGAAGCAATTGATGACGACGTTGGTGACGACTTGCTCCGTCTCCTCTTCATTTCGTGTCACCCGATCCTGTCGCCGGACGCTCGGACTGCACTTACGCTGCGACTTCTGGGGGGTCTGACCACCGACGAGATAGCGCGCGCGTTTCTTGTTTCGGAAAAAACCATAGCACAGCGGATCGTAAGGGCAAAGCGCACCCTGCGCGAAGCGCAAGTCGCTTTCGAGCTGCCGCGCGGGGAAACGCGCGTCGCGCGGCTCTCATCTGTGCTGGGTGTCATCTATCTGATTTTCAACGAAGGTTATTCCGCGACGACAGGTGACGACTGGATGCGGCCAGCGTTGTGCGAGGATGCGCTGCGACTCGGGCGGATTCTCGCGGAGCTGACACCCTCCGAGCCGGAGGTTCACGGACTCGTTGCGCTCATGGAAATCCAGGCGTCGCGCATCCACGCGCGGACCGGGGCGACGGGAGAACCGGTTCTATTGCTGGATCAGAACCGCAGCCGGTGGGATCAGCTGCTGATCCGTCGCGGGCTAACGGCTCTTGCGCGAGCCGAGCAGCTTGGTGGTTCGGCTGGGCCGTACGCGTTGCAGGCTGCGATTGCCGCGTGTCACGCTCGTGCGCGGACGGCTGCCGAAACGGACTGGGCCCTGATAGCGGCACTCTACAAAGTGCTTGCGCAGATCGAGCCGTCGCCGATTGTCGAACTCAATCGCGCGGTCGCAGTGGGGATGGCATCCGGACCGGCCGCCGGGTTGGAACTTGTCGACGCGCTTGTGTTGGAGCAGTCACTGGAAGGTTACCATCTCCTTCCGGCCGTGCGGGGTGATCTTCTGGCGAAACTTGGACGCGATGGTGAAGCGCGCGCGGAGTTCACCCGCGCGGCATCACTCACACGGAATAATCGTGAGCGTACGCTGCTCCTTGAGCGTGCGATGATTCGTCCGGATTAGCCGATGGTCCGCTGGACGCTGGAAGGGTGAGCACTCCAGCTATTCGCTGCGCAAGTTCCTCGATCGAGATCGGCGTCCGAATCTCCTGAACCGTGAGCCCTGCTACGGCGATGCAGCGGCGCTGCAGTGCGCGCTCGGAGCTGACACCCACGGCGTGCGCAATATTGATAACCCTGAGATTGGCATCCACCAGCGCATCGTAATTGCGCAGCATGGTGAGACCCGTTACGAATCCCCAGGCGGACGCGATCCCCGCATTCCTGAAGTGACGCCACAGTGTACTGCGTGTTATTCCGCATACGCTGGCGAGGAGATCGACGGAATCTATCCTGTCACCGTGTTCACTCATCGTACTTATGCCGGCGCGCAACTCCAGTGGCAGCATGGCGAGCTGCGGTGCGAGCGCGCGAAGCAGAAGCTGGCCGCGGTTGGCGCGCGACTGTCTGCGCAATATACCGGCGAAGGTCGTCGGATCATCGTTGTAACCGTACGTCACGATCTCTCCCGATCCAATTTCGCGGATCATACCCACGGCGGCCTGTGCATACTCCGGCGTGAGTTGGATGTAAAGGACTGTGCCAAGGTGCGCGCGCGACAGCGATTCAGGTACTCCTCGATCACGTTCGGCGAGAGTTGGGTCAACCAGTGCAACATCGGACGATCCACGCGTGACTGCGTCGATGAAGTCCATCGCCCCCGACCTGATCGCCACGGAACCGGGCGGCATTACCGCAGATCGTGCGCGGACGTGAAACGGCTTTCGCAACATCGCGAGTGCTCTCATAAATCGCCATGCATCTCATGCATCAAGGCAAGAAGACTGTCTCGTTAACGTGAAACTGAGTGACGACCGTCATATGGCATCCGTTGTTGCGAGCTGGCGCGCCATGCTTTCAAGCGACTCTGCGACACGCCGAATGCGAGGCGACAGCTTGCCACCGGTAGTGGATCTGTAGAGGACCTTTCCCGGGCGGGAGCTGCCGCGGTGAGCGGCCGTATGGTTGGCTGGCATAACCGCTTCATCCATTGCAGCGTTGGCCGCTGTCCTTGCTGCAGCGATCGCGGTCTGCTCCGCCTCCGCTTCGAAGACCAGTTGAAACAGTTCGAACTGATTTGCGAGTCTGACGGCCTGCTCGGCGGATGCCTGCGCTGCGTCGAGTCGCGAAAAACGCCGGTAGCCCTGTGAGGCAAAGATCGCAAACTGCGTTTGTTGACGCGGGGTGAGAGATTCCGTTGCGAGAGCTGCGCGCGACACGGTGAACACTGCTTCAGTGTCGTGCTGCGCGGATAGAAAAAAACGATTGAGTTGCGCGTGCAGGCGGACTCTTGGCTCCGATGCAGTCCTCTCGACAACCTGGAGCGCCTCGGCTGCTACCGAAGGGAGTCCGTAGTCAGCAAGGAAGGCTGCAAGGTCAACGAGCGCCTTGTACCGCATTTCATGATGTGGTGCGAGCTCCTGCAGGAGCCCGAATGTGAGATTGATGGCGCGCTCATATTCGCCAGCCGCATTCGCGAGACCCGCCATTGCAAGCGTCACTCGTGGAAGAATCTCGGGACACGACTGTCGGGCACGATGGGCGGTTCTTGCAAGAAGTCGCTTGCCTGCCGGAAAGTCTCCACGACCCCAGAGGTTGTTTGCCTCTCCGATCTGCGCACGCAGTGCAATTGCAATGTCGCCGGCATCCATACCGAGCTCATACGCGCGGCGATACGCGATCTGGGAGGTTTGCCAGTCGGCGCACATTCGGCACGCGCGACCCATCAACAGGCGTGACTCTGCAGCCAGCCAGGTTTCGCCGTCCAGTTCTGCATCCATCCCGACACCTGCATACACGCTCTCGGCGAGGGTCCATTCTCCCTCGTCGCCGAGTGCCTGTCCGTAGACCAGCAGCGCCGTGTAAACGGCCCGTCGCCCGATTCGAATCGTGCCGCCGGCGTCCCAGAACGGCAACGCCTGGATCACGGACTCGAGCGCCGCGCGCACGTTAGTCCCGGAGGGAATCGCCTCGACGTCCGATGCAATGTGAGCGAGGACCTCTTCGTGGACGAATGGGTCGAAGCCGTGTGACCGGACGCTGTCGTAAACCTGCAGTGCAGCGAGGCCGGCCGCAGTGCGGGCAAATGCCGCGTCGGATCGTGCTTCAGCAAGATGGTCGAGAAATGCGGTATTGATCATGTGGTCACTTACTTGTCCCCGGACGCATCGCGATGTGCGTTCCGTTTGGAAGTGTCATTCGCAACGAGCTTCAAGGATCGCGTGCCATTGCTGGCGACCTGCGGAATGGCCGCGGGTTTGATGATTTTGCGTGCGTCACGGATGGTCAACTGAGCCGTCAGGCGTTTTGCCGCCTCCGCACACGACAACGGATCTGCGCGAAGCTTGCTGCTCGAGGTATCGAGGAGAAGCTTGAGTTGAGCGTCGAGGGTTCGCTTCGATTTGTATCCCAGTACCATCGCGATGTGTCCCAGCGCCGTGCGCGACGTAGTAATCGCGCGATAGGCCGATGTGACGCGCACAGCTTCTATCACGCGCCGTGTGGAGACAAATCCCGCATCGGCGAGATTTCTATCCAGCGTTCGGCGTGCAACGGAGGTAGCTGCAGCGAGGGAATCGGGGGTGTAAGGACCTTCGCCATTGCGGAACATTGCCGTCAGCCGATCGCACAGGCCCGAGGGTAGCAGGTCCAGATTGGCCTTGAGCAGCAGGAGCAGATCATTGCCGAGGTTCGAGTCGGGAGTGAGCAGCAACGCCTGCTCGAGCGCCGAGCGTTCGTTGGGTGTACCGCGGAACACAAAGCGGGCGGACGTGCGCTGGGCGAGAATCACCGCACTTTCCAGGGCCGCGGTTGTTACGGAGCTATACGCGACCACTGCGCGGGGGAGTTCGGCCAGGCTGGATGCGAGGGTTGCGGCGATGGCCGGCGATATCAGCGCCGGATCGAGGACAAGGCACTCATCGCGTGGCGAGACCAGTTCAGTCAACAGTGCTCGGACGTCCAGGAGCACATCGATCGTACCATGATCGGCAAGCACCGCGTGTACGCGTGCGAGTGCCTGAGGTGACAAGAGAACGGCGTACCTCACTTCAAGCCCGTCTGCTATCCCATGAGCACGGCATATTGCACCCTCAAAAGGTTGGTCGCCTTCTGTAAGGTAGCGTTCGCAATTCCGGGTCGATATGCGTTTCCCGGCCAACTTGTGCTAAATCCAGCCAATTTCAGCGCCGACCGAGCAACCGGGGCTCGGTCGGTGCTGAAGAGAGGCTGGAAGGCCGCGTTATGGCTTGGATTTGACCGTTGTGGTATCGAGCGGGGCTGCTGCTGTTGTTGTGGTCGTGGTGCCGCAGATATCCCACGTTTCCGTGCCGCCACCGCTGCAGGGAGAATCCTGACGCGGGGCCGTCGGTTCAGCACAGGCTACGGCGAGCGCTGCTATCAGCGCGGCCAGGACGGCGGCGTACCGGGTATTTCTCTGCACTTGCGTTCTCCGATAAAGGTTCAGAGAGGATGTTACGGGAGCACAAGGCTGGGCGATATGCGCGTTCAAGCCAAACGACTGCGTTTTTGTTTCAGGCAGGTCATCAGACTGACCTCTCGGGCGTCTCGCTCGTCACCCTGGGCACCACGGGAGGGAAGGAGGGCTGTGGGGTCGGTCAACCGACCACCCACCCGCCGGATTGGGCGGGTTTCCGGAAATTTGGCCGGGAATCGCACCTAATTGGCTGGATTGCGCACTTGTTTCGGGGCGTTCGCCGAGCAAATGTGTAGTGTTGCCGGCGGCATCGGTCGATACAGTCACGTGGCACGTGGCGTTACCAGATTTGAAATTTGCCAAGTGCCTTATGTACGGAGTAGCGTCACGGGCCAGGTCGCCATTGTTGGTTGAATGTTCCACCGCATCGTACACAACAAGCCATGCTCAACTCAATCGACACATTTGATGTTCCAACGAGGGTTCGCGAGCTCGAGCTGTCGATCGCCCGACGCGTGCGCGAAACGTTGCAGCCGTTCATCAGAGACCCGGAGACTCTGGAGACTACGGCTCGCGAGGTCCTTCTGATCAGCAGGGACTACGCGGGGTCGTTCCAGGCGATCAACAACCGCGCGCGAATACGCCGGGAGCGTGAGGCGGAATAAAATCCGCCTCGCCAACCCGAGCCGCCTTCCCGAAAAGGATCACCGGCGGCCCGTATATACGAACAGAGCTGTTACGGGCGGGCATCTCACGCGCATCGGCTGACACTCCGCAGATGCTTCCGCAACGCATCCAGACGCATCGTGTGAAACACGCCGCGATCAGTCATGACGTCACCCGTCACCGTATGATGAAATCGAACATGCGAACTCTATCCGGCGCGGGTTCCAGTTGTGCATCCGGTGATCTGCGGTTGTTTAGCGAAGCGCTCAAATGAAGCGTGCCGCGCGGGGTTTCAGTACACAGCGCGTACCTGCCGTCGGATCCGGTGATGGTTGTAGCGCTCTGCTGGTGCGCGGAAAAATTGCGACCAGTATTTATGGCATCGTACCAATAGGCTTTCACTATAGCACCAATTGCAGGCTGGCCCGATTTGTGATCGCGCACTATTCCGTGGAGCACCATTTCGCCTTCCCGCAAGTTGCGGCCGCAGAGGTCACGAAGAATCGCGACCGCGGTTGGTAGCGTCGTCGTGATCGTCATCCTGGTCGCGCCATTCACATGAATCGTCCGGTCGGGAATCATGACCGCGAGCGTATCAAGTTTCGCCGATGCAATGCGCATTACGTAGTTGCCTGGTGGAAGGCTGTCGAAATGGAAGCTGCCATCAGCATCCGTATAGCGAGATCGAACAGCACGCGACATTGGCAAACCGCCGTGTGCGGTGTCGCCTGGCATGGATAACTCAACGCGAAGCCCATTTATCGGAATTTGCAACGCGCCCGAGTCCGCTCCATTCACAATGCGTCCCTGAATCACACTGCCTTCGTCGATTTGTGAGGCGACAGATGACGAGTCTGCATTGATTCGCGCTTCGCCGCCGATCTCCCAGAGCGATTTCAAGTGGGCGATCCTCGTAGAAGTAAGCGTGGCACCCACCCCAAGCGATCCGTTGCTCGATATCGTGCGAGCTTCGCGTACTTCAATGATTGGGACGCGCAGCAGCCAGCGATTCACAATCCATTTACCTTGCGGCAATTTCTCATAGTCAATGCGTCCGGTGGCATTTGTCGAGTCATACGTACCGGCACGGCCGACGCTGTTTGGGCTGCTGTACCGGAATTCGAGATAACGCAGTTCCTTGCTCGTTTTATCGAGCCAGAGCGCGCCGGATACCTGACCAATATTTCCGTGCGGAAGCGGCGTGAATGCGAGCCCGATCAATCCGGCGTGATCGGGATCTTCCGAGGGACGGAAGCAATGGGTCCTGGCGAAGGCGTCGGATAGCAGCGTGCGTGCATCAGGTGCGTAGTACACGACGTCCTGTCCTTCCTTCACTACGAAGCCGCGAGCCGCGAGTGAATCCGCGGGAAGCGCACTGTACGGCTCGGAACTCGAGCCAACCAATTGCCACGACGTTGATCGCAGTACGCGCCCAGTCGCAGGGTCGATCTCACGGGTGAACCGTGTGAGCAGCGCGTCGCTCCGGTGCCCCCCGGATTCCGTAATAACCGTTGCGGTAAGCGCGCTCTGAACGTCCTCCCAGAGCTGCAGGGCGAGGGTTCCTGCAGCGGGCGCAATCGCGCAACGGATCTTCTCGGAGACATTCACGCCGCCGAGCGCGGCCGCGAAATGCTTGAGACTCAAGTCGACCGTCGTGGCACCGTTGCGGTCGAGCTGGAATGGGCCAGAAGAATCCGGCGAGAAGCCGATCTGGCGCGCTCGCACGCGATAGACACCAGCGTGCGATGCGTGAAGCGTGAAGCGCCCGTCTTCCCGCGTGAGCATGCCACGCACTATCGTGCCGGCAGAATCGATCAGTACTACGGTCGCGCCCGCAGCGGGAGCGTTGGTCCCGGTGATGTGTACGACGCCAACCAGTTCCTGGGCGGGACTGGGAGGGGGGAATCCGAGGAAAATGGACGTCCAAAGACACGTAGCGATGAGCAAACGCATTCTGAAATTGCGATAAGTATTGGCTCAAAATGGTGGTTGCGACTATCGACCGGAAAGGGGCGGCCCCACCTCCGTTGACAAGCCCTGCGCCTCCGCCCATTGTTGCACACGCTGACCCCCTTTCCTTCAGTCCGCCGCACAACGTGACTTCCGCCCTGCCCGGGACATCGCACATCCGCCGAGCCGCTGCCATCCTCCTGAAGTCGCAGCAGATCGGCATCGTTGCCGTCCTGATCGCGCTGGGTATCGCGCTGACCTTCGCTGCGGGCTCTCACGTCGACGTGCTCAGTGGTGCCCGCATCAACAACTTCCTGAACGCCTACACGCTCGTACAGATCGGCACGGATGCGAGTTCCTTCGCGATCATGGGAGTCGGGGCCACGATCGTCATCATCGCTGGGGGTATCGATCTCTCAGTGGGTGCGATCTACGCCCTATCCGGCGTTGGCATGGCGATGGTGCTCCGGACACTCGGCCCGATGGGTCCGGTCGCCACGGTGCTGGTCGCTCTCGCGACATGCCTCTCAATCGCACTGCTCTGCGGGCTCGCGAATGGCTTCATGGTGATCGGCCTTGGCGTGCATCCGTTCATCATCACGCTCGGTACGATGTGGGTGCTCCGCGGGCTCGCCTTCGTTGTGAGTCACGCCGAGAGTGTTCTGGTACCCGACGCGCTGACGAATGTGGCCAAGGCTCGCCTCGGACTCGGCGCTGACCTGTTTCCGGTGCCGCTACTCGTCATGCTCGTGGTTACGGCGATCGGCCAGGTCTATCTCAGCCGCACTGTGAGTGGACGCCACGTCTTCGCTGTTGGCGGTAATCCGGAGGCGAGCCGTTATTCCGGACTTCGCGTGGATCGGATCAAGCTGGGGGTATACGCGATCTCCGGGCTGAGCGCGGGCATTGCCGCGTTCCTCGGCGCCTCGTTTTATGGATCTGCCACCTCGTCGGATGCGAATGGCTACGAATTGTATGTGATTGCGGCAGCCGTGGTTGGCGGGGCGAGCCTCATCGGCGGGAAGGGCAGCGCGATCAGCGCGACGCTGGGCGCCATTCTCATTGTAATGATCCGCCAGGCCATTCGTACATTGCATCTGGACCAGAATTACGAATGGATCATCATTGGCAGCGCAATGATTCTTGCTGTCGTATTAGACCAGGGCGGCACTCGCTTGCTTGCGCGCCGCATGGCCGCCGGCTCGCAGATGGCGGGCAGGCACGGGGGCCTGCCGCCTTCGCCCGCTCCTGACACATCCACCGCAGCACCCGAGGCGCATTCATGAAGCATCCGCGTTCAGCTCCCGTTGCATTCCTATTGTGCGCCGCCGGACTTATCGCTTGCAGTGGCGGCGGGAAGAACAGTGGTGACGCCGGCGCAGCCAGCAAGACATTCACGATCGCGATGATCGCCAAGAGCTCGACCAATCCCGTATTTCTATCGGGCCGGACTGGCGCTGACTCCGCGGCCAGGGAGCTGTCGAAGCAGTACGGAGTGAACGTGCGAGTGGACTGGCTCACGCCACCCAGCGAGGATGCAACAATTCAGGCGCAGCGAATCGCTTCGGCGGTGAACAGCGGCGCGAACGCGATCCTCCTTTCGGCGAGCGACGCGGGCAAGCTCGTTGGCGCGGTCGACGAAGCAGTTTCGCGTGGTGTTCCAGTCATGACATTCGACAGCGATGTTGCCGGTTCAAAACGATTCTCGTTTTATGGCGGCGATGACGAGTTGATGGGCAAGCAGGTGATGCAGGAGCTCGCCAAGCAGATGAATGGAAAGGGTCGAGTCGCGATCCTTGGCGGTAGCCAGAACGCGCCGAATCTGCAGAAACGCATCGAGGGAGTGAAGAACGAGGCGAAGAACTATCCCGGGATCACGATCGTCAACACGTTCTACCACGCTGAGACACCGCAGGACGCGGCGGCTGAAGTGGTGCGCGCGGAGAATGCGTATCCCGGCATTCAAGGTTGGGCGATGATCGGCGGCTGGGCATTGTTCACGAATACTCTGTTGACGGATCTCGATCCGGCTCGACTCAAGATCGTATCGGTGGATGCGTTGCCGGCGGAGCTGCCATACGTCGAGAAAGGGCTCGCACCAGTGCTGCTCGCGCAGCCGACGTATCTCTGGGGCTACGTATCCGTGAAGACGATCTTCGATCATGTGTATCTGCACAAGGCCGTTCCTGCGCACGTGCAGATGGATCTCGTGCGCGTATCGAAGGACAACCTTGGTACATGGGCGCGCCAGCTGAAGGCGTGGGGATTCACGGACGTGGATCCGAAGTATCTTGCGCTGCAGTAGACGATCGGGTTGTCATCCCGCCGACGGTGTCATCCCGCCGAAGGTCGGGATCGGGTTGTCATCCCGCCGAAGGTGTCATCCCGCCGAAGGTCGGGATCCACGGACGAGGCTCAGATGATGTTGCCCACGCATCGCAGGAGTATTCGATTTCGAATCTCGCCATTGTCGTGCTGAAACTGGCGGTGTATTGAGTCGTGATGCGCGATGCCATGACAACAGCATTCGTGCGATGCTGGACGACGTACGTCCGACTCCGACAACGATTGGTGGCGCAATGGCATCCTCGTCCATGGATCCCGACCTTCGGCGGGATGACAACTGGATCCCGACCTTCGGCGGGATGACAAACTGGATCCCGACCTTCGGCGGGATGACACCTTCGGCGGGATGACGGATCTTTGACTGGAGATTGATCTCAGGCACACATGGCAGCGATTTCCTTTTCACACGTCACCAAACGCTTTCCCGGCGCCGTTGCGCTATCGGATGTGAGCTTTGACGTGCGCGCCGGATCGTGCCACGCGATCTGTGGCGAGAATGGCGCGGGCAAGAGTACGCTCGGAAAAATTCTTGCGGGGCTTCAGAAACCCGACGGCGGCGAGATTCTTCTCGACGGTGACGCCGTGCGTTTCGACGATCCTCGCGACGCACTCGCTTCTGGTGTCGCGATGGTTCATCAGGAGCTAGCGTTTTGCGAGAATCTCACGGTCGGTGAGAATCTCTGTCTCGGTCAACTCCCGCGACGTCTTGGCTTCGTGCAAAGGGACGTCGTGCATCGCAGAGCCCGAACGCTTCTCGCCACGATCGGCGCGTCGATCGATCCACAGCGACAGATGGACACGCTGACTGTCGCCGAGCAACAACTCGTGCAGATCGCGTGTGCCGTGGGAGCGGCGGCGAAGGTGATTGTTTTCGACGAGCCGACGAGTAGCCTGGGGGCTGACGACGCGGAGCGACTCTTCACGCTGATCGATGAACTGAAGACTCGCGGAGTGACGATCATTTACGTGTCGCATCGAATGAAGGAGATCCATCGGCTATGTGATGACATCACTGTGCTGCGCGACGGCCGACACGTGGCAACACGTCGGGCGAGCGAGCTGGATGAGGTCGCGCTGATTCAATTGATGATCGGGCGCCAACTCGAGCAGTATTTTCCAACCGCTGTGTCTGAAGAGCTCGGCGAGGAGCGACTGCGCGTCGAGGGGCTCGCACGCGATACGGCCTTTGACGACGTTTCGTTCACGCTGCGCGCCGGTGAGGTGCTGGGACTTGCAGGATTGATCGGCGCGGGACGCTCGGAGATCGCGCAGTCCATTTTCGGACTCGAGCCGGCGACACGCGGAGCGGTGTGGGTTCGTGGCGTGCGCGCCGACATCCGATCGGCGCGCGACGCGGTGCGTCTGCGCATCGGTTTCGTTCCCGAGGACCGCAAGAAGCAGGGTCTGGTTCTATCAATGCGTACCGACGAGAACAGCACCTTGCCGACGTTGTCGATCCTCGCACGTTTTGGCTGGATAGATAAATCGCGGGAAAACACGGTAGTTCGCCGCCTGTTCGAGCGGCTGCGCGTGCGGGCGAAACCCGATGCGGTTACGGCGGAGCTATCGGGAGGAAATCAACAGAAGCTCGTGATGGCAAAGTGGCTCGCCGCCGAGTGCGACATTCTCATCCTCGACGAACCGACTCGCGGCGTCGACGTGGGTGCGAAAGCAGAGCTGCATGCATGGATCGACGAGCTGGCCACGCATGGTTGCGCCGTGCTCCTGATTTCGAGCGAGCTGCCGGAGCTGATCAACCTGTCCACACGTATGCTGGTGCTGCGGAACGGACACATCGTGGGCGAAGTGTCGCGCGCCGCCGCGACGCAGGAAGGGCTCCTTCGGATGATGACCGGAATATCGGAGACAGCGTTGCCTGCGGCGTGAAACGGTGGATCGTTGTGTCGGGGGATATTCCCGACACACCCGGGATGGAGGTCATTCAGCTTTCAGAGCGTGTCTGAAAGCGTGCTGCGTCAGGGGATTTCGTCTCCGCGCGTCATCCGAATGCCGAATACCGCGGCGATCTGGCTTCCTTCGTCCGCCTGGAATCGCACCGTGACTTTCGACTTGCCCTCGAGCAGCGCGGCCGGTATCGGATACTGCACGTCGTAAAAGCGGCCCGGATCGGTACGCTCCACTTTCTGGTCGGCAATCTGCTGACCATCGACAAGAATCTCGAATGACGCGGGCGAGGTGCGCCGATCGGCGGTGTAGTAAGTGGCGATGAGCACCATCGGGTGCCGCTCCTCGACAGGGACGTCATACGAGAACCAGCTCCGCCCCGCTCGCCCGGTGCGTCCGACCACGTGTTGCGGAGTGATATCCTTGCCGCCCTGGTAGTTGAACGACTGTTCGAGTGCCTTTTCACCCGGGTTTACAAACGCGACCGTGGCTGCGTCGAGCTTCCGCAGACGCTCAGCCTCGCGAACGTAGTCTGCCTTCTGCGCAGTCCATTCATCCGGTGTGACGAGATCCCAATACGTCGAGTACGTCCGCTCGTGAAGTCTGTAAAAGGGAACGAGATCGACATCGTGCTCGACTCCGGCAGCATTCGGTTCGCGGCCAACTCCTGCGGTTCGGAATCGCCCCGGCTCGTTTGCGACTGGCTTGATCCAATTCTCCACCGGCGCGTTCGCGGCGACGAAAACCGGTACTACTGCTGGCTTGTGTGCTCCCTCGTTTTCGCCATTCCCGCCGTCACTGCCGCGGCGCGGTGGCTCGGGGCCGAGGTCGCCGGCGAGCACGAACGGCCCCCACATGATTGCAACGCGGTTCGGCATGTCGGCGGTCGGTTCGAGCCGAAGAGACTTGGGCAGCGCGACCTCGACGACATCGCCGCTCTGCCACGTGCGCTTCACCTCTACATATGAGCCCACTGGAACGGGTGAGCTGTACATCGGACGTCGCGCGGTGGGGCGCGCGCCGTCTGCTGGTTTCTGTGCCGTTGCGCGCTCCGGGACAATCTTCCCGTTCACCTTGACGGAGAAGCCGTCAGCCGCCCAGTACGGCTTCCGCATGGCCAGCGTGAACTGACGCGGCCTTTGCAGCTTGAGCGTGAGCTTTGCGGTCTCTCCCTCGGGGAAGTCGCTGTCCATCGTGAGGTGCACGCCGGCCGCGGCCCAGCTTGCAGTGGAGGGCGCGTAGATATTCACCCACAGTTTGTCGCCCGACTCGTAGTACATCCCGTCACCGGCACGCGCGTGGTTTTCCATTCCGGTGCCGACGCAGCAGGTGAAGTCGTGGAGCATGTCCTGATATTCGTGCGTGACGCCTGGTCCGACCGGGACCATGTAGCACATGCGCGAATTGTCTGGATTGATCGACGCCATCGCGTGATTGAAGAGCGCGCGCTCCTGAAAATCGGCAAAATGGACGTCAGGTGACATCGAGAACATCTGCCGCGACATCTTGAGCATGTTGTAAACGTTGCACGATTCCGCTGTGCGTCCGTGCACGCGCGCGCCGAGGTGATCCGGAGCCCCGAAGTATTCATCCGTGCCATCACCTCCGGTCGAGAAGCTGTGGTGCTGCGCTACTTGATCGTAGAAGAAGGCAGCGGCCAGGAGATCGGCGGACTCTCGCGTGTACGCATATCGCTCTGCGGAACCGATCAGCTTGGGGATCTGCGTGTTCGCGTGCTTGCCGTTGAGCACATCCTGATGGCGCTGCAGCGGCTCGATGAAAGCAGTGTGCTCGAAATCGTACGAGAGATCGAGCCAGCGAGCGTCACCGGTGTCCGCGTAGAGATCGACAAGCACCTCGTTCATTCCACCGAACTCGGTGTCGAGCATGTGCTGTATCTGCTCGTTGTTCAGTCCGGACAGGATGCCTGCTGCCCAACCCGCGAATTTCGTCTCGACATTTAGCGCGGTATCGCTGCCGGTGAAGCGGTAGGCATCGCGCAGTCCTGCGAACGTCTTGTGAAGGGTGTACCATGGCGACCACTCGCCATTCAGGTCGAAGGCCGCCGCTTTGATCTCACCCTTCGCGAGTGCGTTGAAGCATTTTCGACCGCCTTCGAGCGCGCTCAGGTAGCCGTCGCCATGCTTGTCCTGCACGAGCTTGAGCTCCGCCACGATATAGTCTGCGCGATCCTTGAAGCGCCTGTCACCGGTTGCGGCCCACATCGCGCTGATGGCGGAGAGATAGTGGCCCGCGATGTGACCGGTCAAATTCCGGCCGCCGCCGTCCCATCCTCCGTACGGTTTGGCCTTGGGCGCGAGGCCGGCGTTCTGCCGGTAGTAGGCCAGCATTCGATCGGGCTCGAGCTCGAAGAGATACCGGATGTCCGCGTCCTGCGCCTGTTTCAGCGGACCGCCGAGCAGGCGAACTCCGCTGAGCGGGAGGGGGCGGGCCGCGAGTATCTGCCGCTTGGGCGTCCTGAGCAGCGCGCTCATCGACGGGGTCGTCTCCGCTTGTGCGGCTCCGATCGTCATGGAATCGAGCAGTGAGACAGCACCGGCTCCGATGCCGAGCTTCAGGACATTACGGCGAGACAGCGTCATGGCGTGTTCCTCGTGATTCGTCTGCCCGATGCCGCATACGAATAACGGGTCATCGTGCAATTCTGCATCTTGTGAACGGAGCTGTGTGGCGGGAAGGCTGCTGGCGCTCCATTCTTCGGTCGGATATAGTATACCGAACATGACACGGGCTGGCCGTGTCGGACAACCATTCCAGGCAGGTTTCGATGCGGCGTTTGGACTCATGAGCGACTCCGTCTCCCGGCGAGAGTGGCTGAAAACGATGGGTCTGGTCGGCGCAGGTGCGCTGGTTACGCCCGACGCGCTCCACGTACCGGCGCCGATCGCCGCCCAGGTCGCCACGCCATCGACTGTCGGAGCCGTCGTGGCGACGGCGCGATATTCGCCCGGCACGATCATCGATCTGGTTTCCACGAGCGAGATCTTCATTCCGCCGCGCGGGAACGGCTTCCAGAAGTTCAGCTTCGATTTCCCGGAGCCGTCGGTGGCCTTTGGCGATTACACTTTCGGCTTTCTCGTCTTCACCGGGGAGAACACGTACGGGCTCGATCGCGCGGCGATAAAGGTCACTGGAAACGGCGACGTGCTGACGATCGCCTGCGACCGCTTTGTGTGGGCGGGGGGTCAGCAGACCGCGCCGGGTCGATTGACGGCGTCGATGCGTCGCAACGGTGCGACGATCGAGTGGGATGCCGTCGTCGAAATGGAAAGGCCGGTCAAATCCGTAACTACGATTGTCCGCAGCGTGCCGCGCGGCCACGTCTCACTCGGCGGCGGCGGATTCAATGATCCGCACGACAACGAGCTGCTCGCAGGCTACGCGTTCGGCGCGGGCGATCTGAACGGTCCCGGGGGGAGCATGACAACGCCGCTCCTCATGATCCAGACGGCGAGCGACGTGTTCTACGTGTCATCGCTGGACAATCACATGCGGCCAAAGCGATTCTATCTCGCGCCCGGCGACACGAGCTATCGCGTAGAGGCGGTCTACGAGCACGACGGTTGGCGCGAGGACAAACGAGTCTCCGTTCCCACGTGGCGGCTTGGGCGAGTTGCAAATGAGCAGGACGCGATAGCGCTGCACATGCAGCACATCGAGAAGGCTTTCGGGCTGAAATCGTGGGAGACGCGCACGGATGTACCAGCGTGGATGCGCAACCTTGCGATGGTGACGACGCTGCACGGAATGCATTACACCGGCTACATGTTCAACGATTTCGCGAAGCAGCTGGAGATCCTGCGCTGGATGGCGACGCAGATTCCCGGTTATCGCGTGCTCGTGTTCCTGCCTGCGTGGGACGGACGCTACTACTGGGATTACCCGACGTACAAGGTGTCCGATCGAATGGGCGGTGAGGACGGATTCCGGCGGCTGATCGACGAGGGTCACAAGCTCGGATTCAGGATGATGCCGATGTATGGCACGAATGCCGCGAACACGAAGCTTCCAAGCTGGCCCGGGATCGCCAGCGCAGTAACGAAGAAGATTGACGGCAACGTCTACAATATCGACTGGGTGGACTGGAACAACGACCGTCACGGGGACGGCTGGCTCGCATACATGAATCTTGGCGCCGACGCATGGCGCGAACACCTCGAAGGACGGATTGCAGACATGATCACGCAGTACAACGTCGATGCGTATTTCCTGGACATCGTCGGTGGACACGTGAACAGTACCAACGGCGACATGCACGAGGGAACTCGTCGCCTGGTCGAGAATCTGCGCGCGAAGTATCCACAGGTTGCGTGCGTTGGCGAGATGCCTTACGACGCGCTGCACGGTTTCATCCCCATGTTTCAGGTCGGGCTCGGCCCGCTGTGGTCGAAGTACAGTCACGCATATCAGCATCTAAGCAGCCCCGCGCCGGGTCGCGGCAGCAGCGGCGTGCACGAATCCGGATTCGGTCACTTCAATGCAGAAACGCTATCGCTGTCGCCGCGGAGCATTCCAACACTTCAGGTAGTGGACGACACGTTCACCACGCATCGTGATGTGATGACGGCGATCATCCAGCGCGCGAAACAGAGAGCCGGAATCGTATGACTGGCCGACGCGATGCGGTGCCCGGGCTTCGAGCGGAAGTGTGCGAGGCCAACAAGGAACTCGCTGCTCGCGGACTTGCACGATTCACGTTCGGCAATGCGAGCGCGATCGACCGCGACACCGGTGTCGTGGTGATCAAGCCGAGCGGAGTCGCTTATGCAAAGATGACAGCCGCAGATATGGTGGTGGTGGACCTGAACGGGGATGTCGTGGAGGGAAATCTTCGTCCGTCGTCGGACCTGGCCACGCATCTGGAATTATATCGTGCATTCGACAGGATCGGCGGTGTCGTGCACACGCACTCGCACTACGCCACCGTCTGGGCCCAGTCACAGCGCGAGATTCCATGTCTTGGCACAACGCACGCGGATTATTTTCATGGCGCAATCCCGTTGACGAAGCATCTTGGCGTGGGAGAGATTCAGTCGGAGTACGAGGCAAATACAGGGCGCGAAATTGTGCGCCGATTTGCCGGGATAGATCCGTTGCGAATGCCAGCGGTACTTGTCGCGGGGCACGCGAGCTTCTGCTGGGGCGTCTCAGTTGCCGCGGCGGTGGAGACGGCCGATCTGCTGGAGGAAGTGGCGCGCATGGCGTACGCGACACTCACGCTCAACGCCAACGCAGATGCGTTGCCGGTGGCGCTGCTCGACAAGCACTTCCTTCGCAAGCACGGACCAGCGGCGTATTACGGCCAGAGGACAAGCGACAGCTAGGGCGTCGTCGGCCGCCATCGGACCGTCATCCCGCCGAAGGTCGGGATCCATGCGGATCGTCATCCCGCCGAAGGTCGGGATCCATTGGCGAGGAGACAATGACATTATTTACGCTTGCAGGAGTCATCGGTACGATGATTCACACGGAACGAACGCTGTTATTGTGGCACGCGCATCGGCACTGAGTGTAGCGTCGTCACCGGTGAGCAACTGAATGCGATACCCAGGGGAGTTTACTCCTGCGAGGCGGGGGCAACGTCATCAGAGCGTCGTCCGTGGATCCCGACCTTCGGCGGGATGACAACCAGCAGATCCCGACCTTCGGCGGGATGACAACCTTCGGCGGGATGGCGACCAACAGATCATTGACAATCGGCAGCATTGTAATTACGGTAATTACATGAAGCCGATCGAGCTCAAGATAACGCGCATTGGCAACTCGCACGGGATCAGGATTCCTGCCGAGACACTCAAGCGATATCGGATCGGGAGTGCCGTCGTCATGGAGCAACGGAGCGATGGGATCTTTCTGCGTCCCACCGGTCCGGTGATCGAGAAACTCTCGTGGGATGAAACCGCCAGAGAAATGCAAGCCGCCGATGAGAACTGGACTGATTGGGATTCGGTGAGTGCGGACGGATTGAGTGAGATTCCGTGGGAGCCGGATCGGTCCAGTCGCGTTGCTGAACCCAAGCCGTCGTACCCGGCTCGCAAAAAGAAAAAGCGAGCGTGAAACGATACGAGCTGCGCTGGGCAGCGCTCGATCCCACGCTGGGCTCGGAGATGGCGAAGACCCGCCCCGTAGTGATCGTCAGCCTCGACGCGCTGAACGATCGCCTGAATACAGTTACCGTCTGCCCGCTCACGACTCAACTTCATCCTCCATGGCGGTCCCGTCTGCAAGTGCCGTGTGGACGCCTGACCGCTGAGATCGCGGCTGATCAGATCCGTACCATTGCAAAGTCCCGGGTCGGCAGGAAGATTGGCGCGCTTTCGGAAAGGAATGCGGCGGCGCTGCGACGACTGCTCACCGAGATGTACGGCGAATAGCAGTCTCTCGCACAACCCAAGCGTGTGAGTTATTACCTGAACACGGTGTCGACGTTCGCGGGAATGACGACTGTTCAGTCCCTTCCTGCTGGAACGACTGAACTCACAGCGAAACGTCGATCTCTCGCCCCGTGAACGACACCGATGTCAATTTGCTGCTTCCCGCCAGGCGTACGTTGATCCGCCGCGGTGCCGGCGCGCGCATCCGCGAACCAGATGCAAGACGCAGCGTCAGCCGCCGGGCTGCGTCGTGCCATGTCATCGTAATCCGCATGAAGTCACCGCGGCGATAGTCGAACGTGTTGCCGTCGTCCTCATACCACGTCGACTCGCCGTCTGCCCCAGGATAGACGACAAGCGTCGTTGGCTCGTCGATCGGCTCCGCGACATATTGCTTGATCGGGCCCATCGGTACGACCGAACCCGCGCGCGCGTAGAGTGGCATGGTTGCGAGGTCCACGGTGCGATCGATCTCGCGTCCGCCGTCCACTCTTTCCTCCGTCCAGAAGTCGAACCAGGGTCCGCGCGGAAGATAGAGGCGGCGCGAAGTTGCGCCTTTCTCCACGACAGGCGCAACGAGTAGATCGCGGCCCCAGAGATATTCGTCTCCACGCGCAACGGCTGTTGCGTCGTCGGGGTGGTGCAGCCACAGGGCGCGCATGATCGGCATTCCCGTGTCGTGACTCTCACGGACGGCGGTGTAGAGATAGGGCAACAGTCGATAGCGCAGCTCGAGATATTTACGGCAGATCGGCTCGACCATCGCGTTGTGCATCTCTGCAGGATCGACCTGGAAATTGCGTGTCTCCGGTGGACCGCCATCGCCGCCGTCCCAACCCCATGGCAGATGCAGGTGCCAGTTGCGTCCGTGCGATCGGAACAACGGACAGAACGCTCCGAACTGGAACCAGCGCAGGTACAGCTCGCCGGTGTACTCGGTGGTCGGAACGAATCCGCCGATATCAGTTCCCCAATACGGCAGGCCCGTCAGCCCGGAATTGATTCCCACAGCCACATGAGTACGCAACGTTTCCCAGCGTGACTGCACATCGCCGGACCAGACAAATCCACCGAATCGCTGCACTCCTGCAGATGCGTTGCGATGCAATGCGAATGGCCGCTCGTTCGGACGGAAGAGTTGTGTTCCTTCCCAGTACATGCGATGCCGATTAAGCTCCGACGGGCCATCGAAGCCATCGCCCTGATCAGGCCACCAACCATCGATGCCGTCATCCACCATTACTGACCTGTGTGTTGGCCAGTAGCATGCGACCTGTCTATCAGGCGGCCAGTGTCCGTCAGCGGTGACTCCGCTTGGCAGCGGTGCCGCGGTACACTTATCCGACACGGTGCCGGTGAGATGATGTCCTTCCACCACGACGTGCAGCACAACCTTGAAATGCTCGGCGTGCAGTGCTTCGACCTGCTGCTTTGGCGATGGGAAGTTCGCGGTGTTCCAGGTGAAGTCACCATTGCGAGTGTTCCAGCCGGACGGGCAGAAACCGGTGCCGAGGTAGATGAGCGCGTCGCATGGGAGCCTCTTCTCGCGCATGGTGCGCGCGACGCCCATGACATCGTCGGGTCCGGCGAGTGTGCGAGACGATTGCAGATAGCCGAATCCCCATAGCGCCGGCATTTCCGGCAGTCCAGTGATCCGCGCATACTCGCGCATGATCACGCGCGGATCGCTGGATGAGACTACAAAGAGATCGAATCGGAGCGCAGCCGCATGCGGCGTGAATTTGCCCGCGGCTCCGCTGAAATCGAAGGCGCCGTGTGGCTGGTGGACGAACATCGCCCAGCCATCAGTGCCTACCAGCCACTGGATTGGCGCGCGGGTTCCGTTGGTTGCGAGGTGGTATCCGCCCTGGCCGATTATCATCGGATCCGTCGTCCCCTTGCGGTCGAACTGCGGCCCGCCTTCTCCAAGTGCCAGCAGAGGTCCTTCGCCGAGTGAGAATGACATGTCTGCGGCTGATGCGTCGAAGCCGAGTTGTTGTACGAGCTTTCCGTCAGGTGTCTCGATTCGAATGCGCGGCGGATTGTCTGCCACGGTCACGAAGAGCTCGCCGGCTCGCACGCGCGCGAGTTGCGACGCGTTGCGAGCGCGCCGTGAGATCCTGCCTAGCTCTTCGGCGGCGAGCTCGCCCGTGATCGGTAGCGGGTCGGGGTGCCCGTTCCGCAGTGGGCTGATCGTGAGCCGCACTGTTTGCGGGCTCAGTGAGAGCACCGTTATCTCTACCGGCTGGCCGGCGATGGTGATGTCCCGTGCATTGCGGCGGATTGTGAGTCCTCCGCGGCTGATATCGCCTGTTAACGCGAAACCTGCGGTAATCGTGGCGAGGCGCTTGATGGCGTCGCGGCGGGATACAGAATCTGACATGGGTGGAAGTCCTTGTCCGAAGCCGGGATCGGGTGGTTTTCTCAAGATTGGATAAAGTATACAGTCCATTTGCCCCGGCCGCACGGCTTGTTCGGTCGCCTCGTCGCTACGAGTGCGGTTTTCCCAGCGCCAGTAGTCCGTCGAGGACCGACTCCGGCGCCAGGAATGCCGATCCGTGCCGGATTCCCCGCGGCGTCTTCAGTGAATCGGAAAAGGGCTCGAAATGCACGAAGTCCTTCGTTCGAACCGCGCCGTAGTGGCCTCTCGTGTATTCGTCGTAGTAGATGTACGAGTAGCCGCCGGTCTGCAACACTGAGGGACCTTCCGTGTCGCGATCGGTGAATGCCGGTGATGCTGGTCCGTACGGGCCGGTCGCGTGCTTGCTCGAGGCGATCCGGAGATCGCGATGCGGCGGATAGAAGGTCTCGTCCTTCATCACCAGATAATAGGTGTCGCCACGCTGTGTGATCGTTCCATCGATGGCGCTGAACCCACCATCGTACAACAGCTTCGTTGCCGAATACGTGACGAAGTCCCTGGTGGTGACGTAGTACAGTCTGTGATCGGCGCGCCCGCGCGATGTCTTCTGCGCGAGCGAGTCCGTTGCAGGAAATCGTCCGGGAATCGAGGAGGCCCACACGATCACGAACTGACGCGTAGCGTCGTCGTAGAAGAGGTCCGGCGCCCACGTGTTTAGCGCAGTGGGTTCGCCTTCCATCACGGGTACCCGCGTCTGTCTGGACCAGTGAATCAGATCTCTGGAGTGCGCGACGCCGATCCCGTGATCGGTCCACGCGATGGTCCATACGAGGTGAAACGTCCCATCCGGTCCACGCAGGATACTTGGATCCCGCATCAGCGCAGCAGTCGTGTTCCATTCCTGCCATCCCTCGCCCGCGCCGGTAATCTGCGGCGTAATGACGGCCTTGCCGTCGTTGAGCGGCAACCAGTGGATCCCATCGCGACTGTACGCGAGGTGCACTCCGTCCTCGCCGTTACGCGTGAAGTACGAGAACAGGTACGCCTCCGGCTGCTGCACCGCATCCGGCCGCGCGGCTTGACGGGCCGACGCGCACGCCTGCAGCGAAATAATTGCGAGTACAATACAGCAGAACGCATTAACTCCGATCCTGATCGGTCCAACGCAGCGACGGCGTATCATGTTGCAGCTCCTGTTGGACGCGTCTCGGCGGCAATGCGCCGCAACTCCGGGAGTATGGTGCCGATGTGCATCGCAGGCGACTGCGGATCGCCGAGTGCGAAGTAGAGCGACCGGTACATCGCATACAGTTGTTCGCAGGTTGCCAGTTCCGAAGGATCCGGCTCGATGACGCGGAACGGTGGACAGAGCGCGCGTTGCGCTTCCTCGATGGTTTCAAAGACACCAGCCGCGAGAAAGGCGAAGATCGACGAGCCGAGTCCGGTGATTGGACGTTCGGGAACGAGAATCGGCTTGTTGAGCACGTTCGCGTAGACCTGGTTCAGCACGTCGTTCTTCTGTGCAATGCCACCGCCGTGAATCACCCGGTTGATCGGCACGCCATGTTCGGCCATTCGTTCGAGAACGATCCGCGTATGGAAAGCGGTTCCCTCGATCGCGGCGAAGAGCTCGTCGCCGGCGGTGTGATTGAGATTCCAGCCGAGCGTAACGCCGCCGAGATTCGGATTCACCAGGACTGTGCGATCGCCATTGTCCCAGACGAGGCGCAGCAGACCTGTCTGGCCCGCGCGATAGCTTGCAAGATCTGCGGATAATTCTTCGACGCTCCGATTGCTTCGCGCTGCGATCGACTCGAAGATATTTCCCACACCCGAGAGACCAGCCTCTACAGCAACGAAGTCCGGATGCGCCGAACCGCGCACAACTCCGCAAACTCCGGGTACGAAGTCGACGTTCTTCGCGATTGCGACAATGCAGGTGGAGGTGCCGATGACATTGACGACATCGCCCTCCACGAGACCCGCGCCAATCGCGTCCCAGTGTGCATCGAATGCGCCGACCGGGATGGGTATGCCCGCTGCGAGTCCCAGTTTTCCGGCCCATTCGGATGTGAGTCGTCCGGCGACGTGATCGGACGTGAGGTATCGACCCTGCAATTTCTCCCGGACGCCGGCAAGCAGTGGATCGACTGCGCAAAGGAATTCTTCTGAAGGAAGGCCTCCCAGCTCCTCGTTCCAGAGCCATTTATGTCCCATGGCGCAGATCGAGCGCGCGACGTCGTGTGGATCGGTGACACCGGTCAGCACGGCCGCAACCATATCGCAGTTCTCCAGCGCGGTGACAAATCCGTCGCGTTTATCGGGATTGTGTCGCAGCCAGTGCAGCAGTTTGGCAAAACCCCATTCCGAGGAATACACACCGCCGCAGTACTGGATCGCCTGCAATCCATCGCGATGCGCAATTTCCGTAATGAGAGCGGCCTCGTTTTTTGCACGGTGATCGGCCCAGAGATAGTAATCCCCGAGTGGAACAAGCCCTTCGCCCACGGGAATCACAGTCGAACCGGTGGTGTCGATGGCGAGCGCAAGCACGTCGTTGCCCGATACCCCGGCATCGGCGAGCGCAACGTGCACTGCATCGACCAGCGCGTTCATCTGCGTTTCGTGCGACTGCGTGGCGAGATCCGGATCGTTGCGATCGCGCTTCACCGGGTAGGGAGCAACGCCGGCGCCGAGCTGGCCGGTGATACTATCCACAATTGCAACGCGCACGCTCAGCGTGCCGAAATCGACTCCCGCGACGATGGCCACGTTGCTATGCGTGCTTGTGAACGTCCCAGCCGAGATACCGCGATGTCGCTTCGTGCACGGGATCAGTCACAGTCGCCATCGTGCCCGCGACATGATGTTCGAAGCCGTTCTCGCAGATGAACCGCAGAAGGTCCTGCAGGCGCGGAATCTCGACCACACCAGCGCCGCCGAACGTGGTGAGTGGATCGTTGGTGAATCGACCGCCGCCGACGTAGCCTCGGATGCGGCCGGTGCGATCATCCGTCGAGAAGCGTGCGTAGGTCATCGGGCTTGGCCTGACCTTTCCCACGATTGTGCCGTATGTGTTCTCCTTCCCGACGGTGCCGGCGATGATCGCCTGGTAGTCCATCTGGGCGTCTTCGAAAAACGCTTTCGGGAGGTTGCTGCAGTGGAAGCAGACTGCCTTGTTGGGATCGTCGCCGTAGTTGTTGTTCCAGTCGAGCAGCGCGCTCGGCGTTCCGGATGCGAGTGTCAGCGCGTACATGCTTATCGTGCCACACACATCCATCTCGCATGCGCTCGGCAGGTTCACGTCGCTCATCATGCTCATCACCGTGCATGGTACGACACCGAAGAACTCCTCCATGGACGTCCAGCACTGTACAGCGCTCACCGTTACATCCACCTCCTTCATCCATCGGTCGATCACGAGTCCGAGCTTCGCCATCTTGATGAGTGCTTCCGCCGGGATGCCGTCGGTGGTGACGTATGTCTGGATCTCATCAAGTTTGGTGCGGACATGCGGATCGTCGCTCGGCAGGCGGTCGATGCGCCCGAGGATTTCGGAGAGGTCGATCGGCTCGACGGCGATACCGGAGGCTTCGAGTATCTTCTCGCTGAATCGCACGGTCTTGAACGCCGCTGGTCGCGCGCCGATCGCGCCGATGCGTGCGTGCTTGAGACCGCGAACAACGCGGCAGACGCCGACGAAGTTGCGGAGGTCGGCGTGAAAGCTTTCGGATTCCGGTCGTTGAGTGTGTATAGATGTGAGCGAGTAGGGAATGCCGTACTGTGTGAGCACGTTGCAGGCGGACATCTTGCCGCAGAACGCGTCACGCCGAGCATCGATTCCCATCTTCGCCGGATCATCCGCGGTTGCGTGGATGAGCACGGGAACATCGAGGCGCGCCATCCGCAGTGTCTCGGCGATGGCGCGTTCGTCGCCGAAGTTTGGGAGTGTGACGATCACACCGGCGATCTTGTCGGCATTGGCGCGGAAGAGTGCAGCGCAGGCCTTGGCCTCATCGCGACTTTCGACGGCGCCGTGAACGGAATCCTCGGGGCCGAGTGCAATGGCATCGATCCCCTCGGCGGCCAGCGCCTTGAGCATGTCGTCGCGACCAGTGCGCGCGAGGTGACCTGGAAAGAAGCCGCGGTTGCCGACGATCACGCCGAGCGTGATCCGTTCGGAGGGAGTGGGACGAGGCTGCCGAGCTTTGGCGGATGCTGCGCGTCTGGCGGTGAGCTTTCCGCCGGCGTTGGATTCGAGTTTATGGATTTGCATTGGGGGCGAGGTCAGGATTGTATACAATACGCGAAGGCAGGAATGGTCGAAAGAGAGCAGGCGGAGGTGCGAGGCGGGCTGAAAATCGTCGTCCGGCCGATCGTAGGGATTCATAAGCCGGTGCGGCGGCCCCGCGCAGGAGGCAGCCGAGCAAGAACACGCAATGCCGAGGAACGATTGTTCGACAAGATGCCTTTGTCATGAGGAAGTTGCAATCGCCGGACATCCAGCGGCTGAGCGGCCGTACGGCGGAGAACGCGGCGAATATCGGCCGCTCAACCAACAGAAAAGCCTGAGGAATCATTTTATGACCGTGCGCTCGGCCATTTCGCTTATTGCAACGATCGTCGCGCTCGCGTGGCCCACTGGTCCACTCGATGCTTTGCAGCTCGGGCAAACGTCATGTGCAGCAACGCCGACGTCGCTCACGCCGGCTGGCTACCATCGATTGCTTCCTGCGACGCACGCGCCGGCGAGCTCCGCTCTTCGCGTCGTCGCAGAGATGCCGCTCCCCGGGCCAGCCAACCGCTTCGACTATCAGAGCTTCGATCCGACGACGCACAGACTCTACATGAATCACATGAATGCCGGGGAAACGCTGGTCTTCTCGACCGACAGTGGACGGATTGTTGGACGAATCCCGGGAGTGTCTCGCGCGACCGGCGTGCTCGCGATTCCATCGCTGCACATGGTGTATGTGTCGGCTGCGGGCGATCACAATGTTGTAGGAGTTGATGACCGCACGCTTCAAGTCGTTCAACGAGTCGGTGGCATTCAGTTCCCGGACGGAATAGCGTACGACTCCGAGGTCGGGAAGCTATTTGTGTCCGACGAATCGGGCAGCTCCGACGCTGTGATTGACGCAAGGACGGGGAAGAAGCTTTCCACGATTCTTCTGGGTGGTGAGGCGGGCAACACGCATTACGATTCGGTCTCGCACTGCGTTCTCGTCGCGGTCCAGACGCGGAATCAGCTCGTGGCGATCGACCCCGTGAGCGAGAAGATCGTGGGCCGTTACGATCTGCCCGGATCGCAGCATCCGCACGGGTTCGCGCTCGACGAAGCTGGCAGGCTCCTATTCATGTCGTGCGAGGGGAATGCAAAGCTGCTGGTGCTGGATCTCGTTAGCATGCGCGTCATCGGAACGTACGACGTCGGCGACACGCCCGACGTGCTGGCCTGGGACTCCGCGTGGCGCCGTTTGTATGTTGCGTCCGAAGGCGGTGTGCTCTCAGCGTTCTGGGCAGACGGAATGACGCTGCGGCCAGCTGGCGAGTACCGCGCGCCGCATGCGCATACGGTCGGGCTCGACTCGCACACGCATCGTCTGTACCTTCCGCTTCAGGACATCGGCGGTCGTCCCGTGCTTCGCGTCATCGCGCCTTCCAGTTAGTTCACTCTCGCATGTGCATTGGTCGGCGCGTGCATCCTCATGTGCATTGTCCCAGGCCGCAGGCGCAGAAAGACCGTAGCTCCAAGAGGTACGCGCGTGCCGTACGTGGCTTTCAGCGTGGACGGGACCATATTGACTGTACCAGCAACGCCGAGTCCGAGACTCCCGCCGTACACCGACGTGACCTCGCGCACGTAGCCCAGCGTCATTTCGCCGAGGTTGTACGGACTCGAAGAAGATGGATCGACCATTGCGAAGATGCCAGCACCTGGTTCTTTTGCAAGCGCGGGCGCAGCCGTCGTTGTGGATGACGTTGGAAGATCTTCCGGCCCTTTTTGCACAAACTCCGCGCGTCCGAAAACGGTGTTACGCTGATCGATCACGAGATTGCTTTCCGCGAGGAGGCTGTTCGAGAGACTCGTCTGGCCGGCATGCTTGTTGGCCCCGTAGATGAATGCGCTTGCCAGGTTACCGGACACACCAAAGGGTCGCCCATACAGTGCCGACGCGCCGATGCGATGCACCGATTCTTCGGGACGCAACTGCTCCGGGCTCTTGAGGTACGCGTACGACCCCGAAAGGCTCCAGCTCTCGCTCGGGTTTACCGTGAGTCGTCCTGCGTAGGAGTCCAGACTGCGCCCCTTGTAGTCGAAGTTGGTGCGAATCTGATCCGGCTCGCGACCATTGAAGATCGATCCCTCGAGTCGCACCGTACGCGTGTAGATACCTCCCGTGATCACACCAA
>DATBNQ010000032.1:0-20760 GCA_036554185.1 Gemmatimonadaceae bacterium
GCCGTACCGGGCGAGTACGAACCGGTTCTGGGGGACTGACTCACATGCTCTACATCCTGACGATCTGCACACTCATGCTGGCTGCATGCGGCGGTGCACCGACTGCACGGCAGCCGGCCGTGGTGAGTGATTCGACTGGCACTTCTTCGCCTGCGGCTCCGGCGGTCCACGAGGACTGGACGCAGTTCGGATTCGACGTCGGCCGTTCGAGCGCGAACCCGGCCTCGACCGGGATAGGCGCAAGCAATGTTGCATCGTTGCGCAAGCAACAGGTTACGATAGACGGAACCGTCGACGCGTCCGCGATCTACCTTCACGCGGCGAGAATAGCCGGCGGCACGCACGACGCTTTCTTCGTGACAACGACGTATGGAAAGACGCTCGCAATCGATGCCGACAGTGGCAGAGTGCTCTGGGAGTACACGCCAACTGGCTACAGCGGCTGGGCGGGATCACCTCAGATTACCACCTCGACACCGGTTGCTTCCGACGATCGCAACTTCATATTCGCGGCTTCGCCGGACGGACACATCCAGAAACTCGCCGTCGCCGATGGACGGGTTGTCTGGAACACCGCAATCACACTGCTACCAGGGCGCGAGAAGATTGCGTCGTCGCTCAATTATTTCAAAGGCAATGTCATTGCGGTAACCGGTGGCTACATTGGCGACGCACCGCCCTATCAGGGCCATGTTGCCATCCTGGATGGAGCGACCGGGACGTTGCTGCATGTATGGAATTCACTTTGCAGCGATCAACAAAAGTTGATCAATCCGGCGTCCTGTCCCGAGAGTGACTCGGCGATATGGGGGCGCGCCGGAGCTGTGATCGACTCCGCCACAGGCAACATCTACATAGCCACTGGCAATGCCAAATGGGACGGCGCGAAGTACTGGGGCGATGCCACGATCGAATTGAACCCGACTGCGACTGCAATGCTCGGGAATTACACGCCGGCCAACACGGATCAGCTGGATCAGACAGACGCGGATGTAGGATCCACTTCACCCGTTCTCCTTGGCGCGGGGCTAGTCGCGCAGGGTGGAAAGGATGGAACGATCCGCCTGCTGAATCCGCAGGTCATGGGCGGTGCGACGCCGCACAAGGGCGCCGAGCTGCAGGTTGTGTCGACTCCGTCGGGCGATCGGCTCTTTACTGCCCCGGCGGTCGTCCACAACGGTTCGACGACATTCATGTACGTCGCCGACGGCGGCGGCACCGAGGCGTGGACGCTCGTTGACAACCGATTGCAGTCTGTGTGGAAGAACACCAATCCAGGAACCAGCCCCGTCGTGTCCGGTGGGCTGCTGTATGTGTACAACCCGAAGGGAGGATTAGTGGTGTACGATCCACCCACTGGAAGACAGGTTGCCAATCTCGCAGCAGGTTCGGGTCACTGGAACAGCCCTATCATCGTCGACGGTCGGATTGCGCTTCCAGAAGGCAGTTCCAATTCTCACGCAACGACCGGCGTTCTCGACATCTGGCGAGCGCCGTGATGTAGCTGCCTATTGCTCTGCGGTCACTCGTAGTCCGCGACCCTCGAGCATCGGCTCGATCCTGGGATCGCGGCCGCGGAACTCTCGATACATGGATGCGAGATCGGCCGTGTTACCCCGCGACAGGATCGTTGCGCGAAAGTGATCTCCATTTGCGCGAGTGAGTCCGCCATTCTCCTTGAACCACTCATACGCATCCGCATCGAGCATCTCGGCCCACAAATATGCGTAGTATCCCGCCGCATAGCCGTTGGACCAGATGTGCAGGAAATAGCTGGAACGATAGCGCGGGGGGACAGCGCGCAGGCTCACGTTGTTATCCGCCAGCGCCTTCTTCTCGAAGGCATCGACGTCATGCAAGGGCTCGCCGGCTGGCAGAGTGTGCCAGGCCATATCGAGTAGCGTTGCAGCCAGAACCTCGGTCAGTCGGTAGCCCTGATTGAATTTCTCCGCCTCTCTGATTCGATCGGCGAAAGCCGGAGAGATTGGCTCGCCGGTGTCGTAGTGCCTTGCGTAATTCGCAAAAACCGTGGTTTCCGTCGACCAGTGCTCGTTGAACTGGGATGGCAGCTCCACAAAATCGCGAGCCACACTGGTACCGGACAGACTGGGGTATTGCTGGTCAGCGAAGAATCCGTGCAGTGCGTGACCGAATTCGTGAAACATTGTCGTCACGTCATCAAAGCTCAGCAGCGCAGGCTGTCCGGCCGCCGGCTTGCTGAAATTGGCGATGTTGTAAATGACGGGTTTTGTGCCGAGGAGCCTTGACTGTGTGACAAGGTTATCCATCCACGCGCCGCCGATCTTGTTCTCCCTGGCAAAAAAATCGCAGTAGAACAGTGTCAGTGGTGTTCCATCCGCGTCAGTCACTTCGAACACGCGCACGTCCGGGTGATATACGGGTATGTCGTGTCTCTCGGTGAAAGTGATGCCGTACAACCGGGTAGCGGCGTAGAACACTCCATTGATGAGCACGCTGTTCAGCTCGAAGTACTGCCTGATCTGCTCTTCGTCGAGATCGAATCGCTGTTTGCGGACCTGCTCGGCGTAGTGATCCCAGTCCCACGCCTCCAACTCGAAGGCTTCACCGCGGCTGGCAATCATCTTCTGAATCGCGTCGGCCTCGGCGCGTGCGTTGGCCACGGCGGCCGGTACCAGGTCGCGGACGAACCCGAGAGCCGTTTCGGGAGTCTTCGCCATCTGGTTTTCGAGCGACCACGCGGCGTAACTGGAATAGCCGAGTAGCCGGGCCTGCTCCGCGCGGATCTGCGCAAGGCGCGCAATGATTTCGCGGGTGTCGTTGGCGTCGCCCTTTTCCGTGCGATTCCACGACGCCTCGAAGAGTTGACGCCGCACGCCGCGATCGAGCAGCGATACCAATGGCGGCTGCTGCGTGGTGTTGTGTATCGGGATTACCCACTTACCGGCGCCACCCGGGTCATCGCCGGGTCGCTGTGCCGCCGCGATCTCGCCATCGCTCATGCCGGCCAGCCTGGATCTGTCGTGCAGCACGAGCGCGCCGGATTTGCTGGCCGCCAGCAGCCTGTTGGTGAATACGGTGCTCAGTGTGGATGCTTCCTCGTTCAACTTCTTCAGCGCTGCCTTATCCACCGCATCGAGCCGAGCGCCCTTGCGGACGAACTCATCGTAGTACCAGTCGAGCAGATGGCGTGATTCGCTGTCCAGGTCGAGTGTATCGCGCTGATCGTACACCGCCTCGACGCGGTTAAAAAGCCGCTGATCGAGATGAATTGCGTCGTCGTGGGCAGCCAGTCTCGGTGCTTCATGTTCCTGCAGCTGTTGCAGGGCTTCGCTTGTATTAGCGCCAGTTAGGGCGCTGAAGACGTGCAGGACGCGGCTGAGAAGCGTGCCGGACTTCTCGAGCGCGACGAGAGTGTTATCGAATGTTGGGGCGGCCGTATTGTCGACGATACTCGCGACTTCGGCGAGTTGCTGCCGCATCCCCTCTTCGATCGCGGGTTGGAAGTCCTCCTCTCTGATCAGGTCGAATGGAGGCGCCTGGAATGGGAGCGAGCTTGCGGTGAGGAAAGGATTGGTTCGGGCAGAGGATGCAGTCATGTGTATTCATAATTTATCAATGATTGTCAGCTGCGCACGGCCGGTTCGGGGTGGGTCGCGCCGCACTCCCGAACCGGCTATGATTGCCTCGCAAGACCTGGAAGCGGTTGGACCTACTTCTCGAGCTCCGCATGAAACTCCGAACGAATTACGTCATCGTCTCAATTGCCACCGTGGCCACTATGGGCACGCACCCAATTCAGTCACAAGCCCTGACGGGGTCTCGTCCAATTGCTGCCGTTGCATCATGGCTGGCCTTCGACGCACCGCCTGGGGAGGAGTTTCACATCACAGACCCAATCATGGCGACGGACTCGCGCTGGAAGCGCGATGCAATTGGCAATCTCACGATGGCGGTGGGGGCGGGCCATCCGCGCCGGCTCGTTGCCTGTGGCCTCGATCATGTCGGGTACGTAGTGAGCGAGATCACCGACGAGGGGTATCTGAGGCTGCACCGTTCCGGGAATGAGCGCACGCATCCGCTGTGGGACCAGTTTCACGAGGCGCAGCAGATCAACGTACTCACTCGCACGGGCGACGTTCCCGGTGTGGTCGCGGTTACAAATGTGCACTTCACCCGCATGCATCTTGCTGACACGACTGTCGTCAACGTAAACGAGCTCTGGGTAGACATCGGCGCGCACTCGAGGCAGGAGGCGCTCCGGATGGGTGTTCAGTTACTCGATCCGGTTGCACGCCGAGTGAAACCGTGGCAATACTCCGGCTACGTAGCCGGAGCCGATGCGAGTGGTCGCGCAGCGTGCGCTGCTGTCGCCAGCGTTGCGCATTCGGCGCACGAGATGCGTGGTGGTGGTCAGACTGTCTTCGTGCTTTCTGTTCAACGAAGCTTTGGCTGGCGCGGGTTGCAGGCGGCTGTCGCAGAACTTGGCGCATTCGATGAAGGCACGCTGGTAACGTCGTCGGCCCAGCGAAATGCGCGCGGTGATGACGGCGCTGTCTCAACGTCTAGCGTGCCGCGTGCTGGCACATTATTCCCGAATGCGGGATTGGACGCTGCAAGCCAGTTGGAAGTTCGCGCGCGTTTCGCGGGGACGCTGGTGGAAAGCATTCAATCAACGGATCTTGATGCATTGCTGGGAGCCGTTCGGAAGGCAGCTGGTTCGGTCGAAGCAGCGGAATGGGTATCACTTGGAGGGCGCGCACCGGGCTCCCGGGTCGCAGACAGCCTCTCGGCGACGGCGCAATTACTGACGACGCTTGTCGAGTTGCCTGCGGTTTCCGGTTTCGAGCAGCCTGTACGCGATGCAGTCCGCGCCGCCTTGCCGGAATGGGCGCGCGCGGCGGTGACGCAGGATTCCGCGGGCAATCTGATCCTGGCGATGGGTCCCGATCGTGATACGACAGTAATTGTCGCGCACATGGATGAAGTGGGGTACACCGTGCGATCGATCGCCGGCAACGGCATGGTCACACTCTCGCCGTCGGGCGGGGTGATGCCGTCGTCATGGGAAGGGCAACCGGCGCAGCTTTACATGGACAGGACGGATGAGCATGGTGGTGTTGTGACTCCCGCGCCGATTGCGGGCGTTTTCGTTCCGCGTGATTCGGCAATTCGCAAACAACCGGACTCGATGCGGGCATGGTTCGGAATGGACTCGACCGCGCTCGTTGCGCACGGAGCTCACGCCGGCTCGCCAATCACGGGATACAAGCGAGGACTGCGTCTCGCGGCGACGCGCTACACGGCTCGCTCGCTGGATGATCGCAGCGGTGATGTAGCGTTACTTCTTGCACTCAGGAGTATTGAGCCAGCCAAGCTCCGGCACAAAGTCATATTTGTCTGGTCAGTCGAAGAGGAGACCGGCCTCCGTGGTGCGAGTGCTGTCGCGCGACAGATGGGGCGATCGGTTCACCACGCTTATGCTGTGGACACGTTCGTTTCGTCGGATACCCCGCTCGAATCACCGCTCTTCGCGTTCGCTCGACTTGGGGCCGGTGCGGTTCTGCGGGCGCTGGATGACGGAATGGTGGTTCCGACGTCGGAACGATCGCGTATCATGCAAGTGGCGCGGGCGAACGGATTGCCACTTCAGATCGGCACCACGCGTGGGTCAACGGATGCGGTGCCCTTCATCGCTCGGGGTGCAATGGGCTCCGGCCTTTCATGGCCGGGCCGATACAGCCACTCACCCGCGGAGGTGTTGGATCTCAATGATCTCAACACACTCACGCGGCTGATTGTTGCGCTGGCAAAGTGATGCGCCAGGCTATTTCCCTTTTGTGCTCCAGCTGTTGTTAGTCGTGTCGGCGTCCATCCAGATGCCACCGTCAAGGGTGATCGAGCTGACGGTCTTTCGCGCTGGAATGACGACCGTAGCCTGCTTCTGATTGGCTTCCCAGATCGCGGGAGTCTGATGGAATGATGTTGTATCACCGTCGGCATACTTCACGTGGACGTCAACCGGAGCGTCCATGCCACCAATGTTATCGATCGTCAGGGAATAACCGCTGCCGGTCTTTCTGACGCTCGACAGCGCCATGTCGATGTAGTTGTTGCTGAAGTACCAATTATTCCAGAACCAGTTCAGGTTTTTCCCGGAAACATTGCTGAATGTGTTAAAGAAATCCCACGGCGACGGATGCTTGCCGTGCCAGCGATCCATGTAGGCATGGAGTGCCTTGCCGAATGCTGCATCGCCAAGCAGGTCCTTCACGGCCAGGTAGCCGAGCGCGGGTTTCCCGTAAGCGTTGTTGCCATACGCTGAACCCTTGAGAACGTCTCCAGGCGTTACGATCGGCAAGTCTTCAAGCGGTGACGGGTCGTGTATCCAGCCGTTCACACGGAACTGCTGGAAGAAGGTGGTTGCTCGGGCCTTGCCGAGGTCCGCCGTACCGATGAGATATTCGAATGTCGTTGCCCAGCCCTCATCCATGAAGCCGTACCGCGTTTCGTTGGTCCCCATGTAAAAAGGGAAATACGTGTGAGCGAGCTCATGCTCGACCACGAAGCGGGAGAATACGGTGTCTGGTGTACTGCCGTCATTCACCATCATGGGATATTCCATATCCGCGGAGCCCTGTACGATGGTTGTTTTCTCGTAAGGGTACGGAACACCGGGCCAGTTGTGCGAGAGCCATCCGAGCGCGTGTTGGCCGAAGCCGACCATGTGATGATAGTCGGCGGCGGTATCATTGAACGCCGACTGAACGCTAGCTCTGCGGTGAGTTGCATCGTCTACCAGAACACTGGCGGCATCCCAGTCGTAGTGGTTGCTCACGGCGAAGGTCATATCCGGAATGTCGCGGGCGGTGAAATTCCATGTGTTCGTCGCATTCTGCGCGGTGATCTGATGAGCTGCCATCTGCTCTCTCGTTGCAACATGTATGACCGAGTCAGACGTCATCGAAGCGTTGAATCGTTGCAGCACGTCGGGCTGAAGGACCTGCGCTGCATTCGACAGTGTCCCGGTGCCCCATACGACGTAGTCCTTCGGGACGGTCAACGAAACCGCGTAATCGTTGAAGTCGCTGTAGAACTCCTGTTCGTCGGTAAAGTCCATCGTATCCCAGCCATTGTAGTCATCGTATACTGCGATGCGCGGATAGAAGTAGGCGAGATAATAGGTGGTGGAGTCGAGCATCCCCTCGCGGCCGGCCTCCAGCGAAATTTCGTAGTGCCAGTCGAACGACAACTGTACCGAATCGTGTGGCATGAGCGGAGCGGCCAATCGTATCCGTTTCCAGGTAAACGTCCGCGCGTCACTGCCCCACGGAGTGGCCTTTCCGTTCACGGTGAATGCGTCGACGCTGACGCCGGGGTTGAGGTAATCGGCGGCGGCGCCTCCCTCTCGTGGCGCCCCGGGTTTGTGAATGTTCACGAAGAGCTTGACGACGAGTGTGCGCAGTGTGTCCGGGCTGTTGTTCGCATAGCTGATAGTTTCCGTCCCCTTGACCAGTCGATCGGGCGGATTGACGGTGAGCGAGATCGAGTAGCGGCCGTGATTCTCCCAGTAGTTGGGGCCCGGGCGTCCGTCGAGCGAGCGCGTCCCGCGCTTCACCGCCTGCTTCATGTTTCGCGGCATGTACAGAGGCTGCGCGGTCGGCGTTGGCAGCAACGGAACGGTGAGAAGTGCGACAAGCCATGATTTCGTAACCAATGGCTTGGTGAGAGTGAGCATCAGGTTTGTAATCATTTTTTTTATTCTCTCGTGCTCGGAATGCTGCGTATTGGGGGAACTACCGATGAATAAGATGCTGGCCGATCACCCAGGCCGGTAGTCTGGGCGCGCGGCTGGCCGCCACGAGAGCGATCGGGAAAGTACGTCGCCGAAGGTGCGCCTGTGACATCGCGATTGTGAGCGCGGCCGGACCGCCCCTTGCATCAACTGTTGAATGGGCAGCCTTGTGCAGCAGTGAGCAGCAACCGGATCATGGAGCCGAAGATGGATCAGAACACCTGGACCGAAGTCGATGACTATCTGGCTGGCCTCCTCGCGCCGTCGGATCCGGTACTCGATTCCGCGCAGGCCACGACGGCGGCCGCGGGGATGCCAGCCATCAGTGTCTCGCCAATGCAGGGGAAGATGTTGCAGGTTCTTGCAACGGGTCTCCGTGCGCGCTCGATTCTCGAAATAGGGACACTCGGCGGGTACAGCACCATCTGGCTCGCGCGTGGCATGGCATCCGGAGGGCGACTGATCACTCTAGAGAAGGAACGGAAGCACGCGGAGGTCGCCAGAGCGAATATCGCACGCGCGGGATTTGCGAACGTCGTCGAGCTTCGTATTGGAAGCGCGCTCGAATCGCTTCCGAAACTCGAGACTGAAGGGCGCGGTCCCTTCGACCTCATCTTCATCGATGCAGACAAGCCGAACATACCATCGTACTTTGAATGGGCGCTCAAGTTGTCGCACTCCGGTACGGTGATCATCGTCGACAACGTGATAAGGGAGGGGGACGTCTCGGATGCGGAGAGTGATGACCCGAGCACGCGTGGCGTGCGCCGCTTCTTCGATATGCTGTCGGTGACGTCCCGAGTGACCGCTACCGCCATCCAGACGGTGGGACTGAAGGGTTACGACGGATTTTCGATGGCGGTTGTCAACTAGGCGGCTTCCTCGGAGCTGAGCAAACCATTTTGAGGTGTGCGGCATCTTACTCGGTACGATCGGGTTCGCCGCGGCGAGCTCGCCGCCGAGCCACCCCAACGATTGTCCGTGTCCCACTCGATTCCATTTCTTCGGCTGATCCCCTGGCGCATACCGGGTGCGGCCATGTTTTTGATTGCGACTGCCATACCGGCGACATCGTCGGCTCAGACAAATCGCAAGGTTTTGGCAGACAGCGAGGCCATCGCCGACGCCGCGTCGGTGGTTGCGACACACGCGGATCGGGCGCCCGTCATTGATGGACGCGACGATGATCCCATCTGGCGCCGCGCGCCTGCTGTTACGGCGTTTCGCGAATTCGATCCCGTAGAGAATGGTGACCCGCGATTCCGTACCGAATTCAAGGTCGCCTACGACAGTCATAACATCTACGTCTTCATTCGTGCATTCGATCCGGACCCAGCGCAAATTCGCACAACACTTGCGCGCCGCGACGTCCGTCCTCCGTCCGATCAATTGAAGGTCATGATCGACTCGTATCACGACAAGCGCAGTGGGTTCGAGTTTGCGGTGAGCCCGGGACGAGTAAAGCGTGATTACGCGATGTACAATGACACCGGCGAAGACCCAACATGGGATGGAGTCTGGGACGTTGCGACGACCATCGACTCGCTGGGATGGACGGCGGAATTCGCGATTCCGATGTCGCAACTCGGTTTCAACAACACGCCGATCCACACGATTGGATTCGGCATCTGGCGAGACATAGACCGCTTCAAGGAGCGCGTAAGCTGGCCGGTATTTCGGATAAGCAAGGGTACGACGGTCTCGCAGCTTGGAACAGTGACCGGGATAGGCGACGTAGGATCAGTGCATCCAGTCGAGCTCGTGCCGTATGTCGTTACGAAGAACGTGTCGACTACGGGTGCCGCGTCGTACGGGCGCGCGGAGCGGTTGTCCGCCGGTGCGGATCTGAAGGTCGGGGTGACGCCAAGCCTGCGTCTCAGCGCAGCGGTGAATCCGGACTTCGGGCAGGTGGAGGCAGACCCCTCGGTGCTCAACCTTGGCGCCTTCGAGACGTTCTTCAGCGAACAGCGCCCGTTTTTTGTCGAGGGGCAGGGACGCTATGCGTTCAACCTCAATTGCAGCGCGGTAAACTGCAGCTCGGAAGGATTGTTCTATTCGCGGCGAATCGGTCGTGCTCCGCAACTGCTCGGCAGCTACGGCGACGCCAGTTCACCGACGGCTACAACGATACTTGGCGCGGCAAAATTGAGCGGCCGTATCGGCAAGGCATTTTCAGTCGGCGTGCTGGACGCTGTAACAGAGCAGGCAACAGGCTCACTGGGCAGGACGATCGAGCCGACCACCAACTACGGGGTCGCACGAGTGCAGCGGGAGTTTCGCGGAGGAGCAAGTAACATCGGTATCATTGCAACGAGCGTCGACAGGGAGACAGACTCGTGGACGCAGGACGCGTTGCGGCGGACCGCGACCGTCGGAGGACTGGATTTCTCGCACAAATTTCTGGACAATAATTACCAGGTGTCCGGGAGTTACACTGCAAGCAACGTGACAGGCACCGCCGCGGCGATTACCAAGACTCAGATGAATGCGGTGCATTACTACCAGCGGCCCGACGGAAGTCAGAGGGTCGATTCGAGCCTCACATCATTGAATGGGAACTCACAGGAATTCGCTGTCGGGAAATACGGTGGCGGAATCACGCGGTTCGAGATGAATTATGAGCGCCAGTCAGCCGGCTATGAGGTCAACGACATTGGATATCTGCAGCGCGCAGATCATCAAGAATGGAACAACTGGGGTGCGCTGAACTTCTTCGCACCGACGAAGGTCTACAACAGCCTCAGGTTGAACGGCAATTTCTGGAACTACTGGACCGCCGATGGACTCCCGCTCGAGCACGCGCTGAACACGAACGCGCACATGATATTGCACAATAATTGGGAAATTCATACGGGCGTCACCTATGGCCAGCTTGGATCCACGTTCTGCGATCGGTGCGCGCGCGGCGGGCCGGCGGTACGGCAATCCAGCTATGTCGCTCCGTGGATCGGGATCGGTGGAGATGACCGACGACGTATCGCTCCGTCGTTGTCAGCTAATCTTTATCGGGGTGACGAAGGTCGGAGCTCGAGCGTGAACCTGGAGCCGAGTGTTGCGATACAGGCCTCCAGCCAACTGCTCTTCTCGCTCGACGTAAGCGCGACTCACAATGTCAACGACACGCAGTGGATCGGCAATTTCCGCGATACGGTAACCACCGCCACGCATTACGCGTTTGCCCGTCTACATCAGCAGACCATATCCACCGCGGTACGTGCCACGTACATAGCGACACCTCAGCTATCGATTCAGTTTTACGCTCAGCCGTTCGTGTCGAACGGTTCATTTTCCGATCCACGAGAGCTGAGCGCGAGCCCGCGGGCCACGAATTATCTGGATCGGTACGTTGCATACGCCGCTCCCGCCAGCGCGCTCTCGGGATTCAGTGACCGCGAGTTCAAATCGAATACGGTGGTTCGCTGGGAGTATCGGCCGGGCTCGACGTTGTACGTCGTGTGGACGCAGGGCCGCCAGCTCTACGACAACCTTCCCGACGCGCAGGGCTGGACGCGGTCGTACCCGGACCTGCTCAAGATTCGGCCTGACAACACATTTCTCGTGAAGCTCAGTTACTGGCTCAACCGATAGGATTTTCGCAGGCACGGTGTGGGACCACGCGTGCCAGCGGTTCCCTGGGTGCCGTGACCGGCAGACCTGGCGGCTGCCACTGGCCACTGCGGTCTGCACTCCGTCGCCGAGCCGTTCCCGCGTTGCCAGCGTGATGGTGGCGCGGCGACAGTTGGGGAGCTATTCTCTCCGCAACAACAACCCCAAAGGACCATGAAACTCCAGTTTCGGTCAGTTACGCGTGTTGCGCTGATTGGCGCTTCCATGGCGTTCTGCGCGTGCGGGCAATCGAAGGCCGCATCGACGTCTGCGGCGACTACGTCCGCGGCGTCATCCGACACCACCGATCCATTCATCTGGCTCGAGCAGGTGTCGAGTCCACGGGCGATGGCGTGGGTGGATTCGCAGAATGTAAAGACTGTCAATGTGCTCGAGCATGATTCGTCATACGCTGCGCTTCATGACGAAGCGGTCAAGCTGGCGGAAGCACGCGATCGAATTCCCTATCCAAATATCATTCACGGCCAGGTTTACAATTTCTGGCAGGATGCCGAGCATGTGCATGGCGTGTGGCGCAGGACGACGCTTGTCAGCTATCAAACAGCGTCGCCGGCCTGGACGACAGTGCTCGATCTTGACGCATTATCCAAGGCGGAGAAGGCAAACTGGTTCTGGAAGGGCGCAGATTGCGCCGAGCCAGCGGAGACGCGTTGCATCGTAAGTCTTTCCGATGGTGGTGAGGATGCGGTAACGAGTCGCGAATTCGATCTCGGGACGAACAGTTTCGTAAAAGACGGGTTCATGATCCCGCACGGCAAGCAGAGCAGTACGTGGGAGGATCCGAATACTCTCCTGGTCACACGCGAATGGGCACCCGGTGATCTGACCACATCCGGATATCCGTACATCGTCAAGCGTCTGAAGCGCGGACAGCCAATGTCATCCGCCACGGAAGTGTATCGCGGAGCGAAGACTGACGTCAGCGCCGGAGCGTCGACGCTGATCGACGGCGACAACAATAAGGTTGTAATGGTGTCGCGCTCCCCCAGCTTCTTCGAAAACGAACGCTTCATACTCACATCGAAGGGCACTGACTCACTCGGAATCCCGAACAAGGCGAATATCAGGGGGATGGTTGACGGCCGAGTCCTGATCAGTCTTGACACTTCGTGGACCACATCTGGCGGAAAGACGTTCACAGCCGGCTCGCTCGTGTCGGTGCCGATCGCGGCGATGATGGCGAATCCCGCGAAGCTCGAGCCCACCCTCGCATACGCGCCGGGCCCGCGCGAATCGCTGAATGGTCTTTCGATCACGCAGCATGCAGTTATCATGACGCGACTGGACAACGTCAGAGGGCGTGCGTACGTGTACACGCCGGCGACATCGGACGGTTGGACGCAATCGACGCTTGATCTTCCGGACAATCTGTCGATCGGCAACGTCGACGGCGACATTCACTCGAACACCGGCTTCCTGAGTGTGGCCGGATTTCTGACACCGAGTTCAGTCTGGCTCGTCGACGCCAGCACACACGCGCTCAAATCGATCAAGTCCATGCCGGCGAAGTTCGACGCATCCGGCGACACGGTCGAGCAATTCGAAGCGACATCCAAGGACGGGACGCAGGTCCCGTACTTCGTGGTTCACAAGCGCGGAATGAAGCTGGACGGACATAATCCGACGATCCTCTATGCCTACGGCGGATTTCAAATCTCCGAGACACCGAACTATTCACCGAATCTTGGCAAACTCTGGCTGGAGCGTGGGGGAGTCTGGGTTCTCGCGAATATTCGCGGCGGCGGAGAGTTTGGGCCGGCGTGGCATGAGGCCGGTCTCAAGACACATCGGCAGGTGATCTACGATGACTTCGCCGCGGTCGGACGGGATCTCGTGAAACGCGGCATAACGACCAGTCGCCGGCTCGGTATCGAGGGCGGATCGAATGGCGGGTTGCTCATGGGCGTTGAGTTCACTGAACATCCGGAGCTGTGGAATGCAGTCGACATTCAGGTTCCGCTGCTCGACATGTTGCGGTATGAGAAGATCGCGGCTGGGGCGTCGTGGGTTGGCGAGTACGGCAGCGTTTCCAATCCGACCGAGCGTGCCTTCCTGGCATCCATCTCGCCGTACAACAACATTCATGCAGGCGAGAAATATCCTGAACCGTTCATCTGGACTACCACCAAGGACGATCGCGTGGGTCCGCAGCACGCACGCAAGTTCGCGGCGAAACTTTCAGCGATGAACATTCCGTATCTGTTCTATGAAGTAACCGAAGGTGGCCACGGCTCGGGCGCGAGTCTCAAGGAGCGTGCGCACACAACCGCGCTTGAGATGACCTACTTCACCAGGCAGTTGATGAATTGAGCAGATCTTTCCCGGCGCTGAATGACTGACAGGGATGCACCGATAACGCAGGTACGTTTCGCTGCTCAGAGCGACGTGCCTGCGTTGCTGGTATCAAAGCGCGCGCGGGATGCGGAATGGGTGGATCGTTCACTCACCGACAATATTTGCGCCGCTCTTGCGAGGGATTTTACATGAAGACTCAGGCAGAGAAGTGTCAGATTTTCAGCGCGCTTCACAAACGCAATTCGGCGTTCATTATCCCGAACCCGTGGGATGTCGGCTCTGCGCGGCTCCTTGCCGCTACGGGATTTGAGGCGCTTGCGAGTACCAGCTCCGGCTACGCGTTTTCTGTCGGCCGGCAGGACCACGGCTTGTCGCGCGACGAAATGATCGCGCACGTTGCCGCACTTGCCGCCGCAACCGACCTGCCGTTGAGTGCCGATCTCGAGAACGGCTTTGGCGACGATACAAAAACGGTGGCAGAAACGATCCGCATGGCAGCGGCCGCGGGACTTGCCGGCTGCTCGATCGAGGACAGCCGCAATGCCGACGGCGAGCCCATCTATGAATTTGGACAGGCCGTCGAGCGCGTTCGCGCCGCTGTGGATGTCGTGCGCACGCTACCATTTCCGTTCATGCTCACTGCCCGCGCAGAAAATTATCTGCATGGCCGAAAGGATCTGGCCGACACCGTCCGGAGATTGCAGGCATTCCAGGAAGCTGGCGCCAACGTGCTGTATGCTCCCGGCATGACCGACGTCAAGGAAATTGCAACGATGATCAAGGCGGTCGATCTTCCGGTCAATGTGCTTGCAGGAATGCAGGGCGTTCACTTCAACATGGAAGAATTATCCCGAATCGGCGTCCGCCGAGTGAGCGTCGGCGGAGCCCTCACTCGCGTCGCGCTCGGCGCTTTCCTTCGTGCCGCACGCGAGATGAAGGAACACGGCACCTTCACTTTTGTGGATGAGCCGATCAGCTCGCGTGAGATAGGCAAGCTTCTCTCTGACAATGCGAATGCGTAGCTATGCCATGCGACAGATGCTGAGCTGCTGGGCGAAGAGATTGCGAAAGCTGCTGGTGCTCGCGACGGTAATTACGCCTCTCGTATCAAGCGGACAGTCGAACGGGCTGACTGCGCAGATAAAGCCACTTCTGATTGCACGGTACGCGGCGATCGCGCGTGGTGATACCGCCGCGTTGCGTCCGCTCCTGGCGACTGATCTCGAGTGGATCGGCATTGCGAACGGAGGAACGCCGCTCTCGAGAGCCCAGTTGCTCAACCTGGCCGCGCAACCGCAGGTGCCCACGCCGACGTATGAGATCGACAGCTTGAGTGCACGCCGCATTGGCGACATCGCCATCGTTGCGTATCGTCGATCCGATCATCGACAGGTGGGTAGCGCAAAACAGACGCTTGTTGTGCGCGCGGAGGAAGTCCTCGTGAGGCGAGGTGGCACGTGGCTTCTGGAGCTTCATACCCAGTCGTGGGTGGCGGCTCCGGTCAAGCCGATCGCGCTTGATTCGGCGTCGCTTGCCGCCTTCGTCGGCCATTATCAGATCGCGCCGGGCTTTGCTGACGACGTTCACTGGGAAGGCCATCAGCTTGTGGCGACGGCGACGGGCGAAAAAACGGGCGCGCATCTCATCCCGGTTTCGACCGCAGCGTTCAGCCCTGATGGTATTGCTCCACTGATTGTCTTCGAGCGAGACTCGACGGGAAGAGTCATCGGATACGTGCAGGGATTTCCCGATGGCGAAGTGCGTCGCGCCACTCGGCTTCCGTAGACCGGACGCCCGCTGGAGCTACGCGGCCGTGTCGCCGCCGTCGGACCGCCGAGCAACTGGGATCTCGCACACGGAGGTGGGTCACCCCATTCACTCCCGGTTCGACGACCTTCCGGAAACTGGATTTTTCTGTCAACTTCCGGAGGCTTGCGGACGTACAGTCTTGATAGGCGCTGTACGCCGAAGTCCGTGGCGTTCCCATTAACCTGCTGATCCATGACACGCAATCGGATTCTTACACTTGTCGCTTGTGCAGCCATCGCCTTCCCCGTGCTGACGATCGGAGCGCAGAACCAGCGTCCGCCCGCGCAGCCCGAACCGCTCAAGAATCTCAAGTATTTCCCGAAGGACATTCCGCGTCGGGCACTTCTCGACACGATGGGTACCTTCACCCGCGCGCTTGGTGTCGGTTGTGAATTCTGCCACGTGACCGGCGACGAGCCCGGAACGACTCGCGACTTTTCGTCGGACGTCAAGCCAACCAAGATCAAGGCTCGCACGATGCTGCGCATGGTGGCCGCGATCAATGGCGAGTATCTGACCAAACTCCCAACGCGACTGCAACCGCCGGTGGTCGTCTCTTGCGCGACGTGTCATCGGGGACTCACTGAGCCGCGCCAGCTCGAACAGGTCGTGCTCACCGCGTACGATTCTGCGGGTGCAGATTCGGCCATGACACTCTATCGCAACCTGCGGAAGCGGTATTACGGAAGTGGCTCGTATGACTTTGGCGTCGCTCCGCTCGTCGAGGTAGGCGGCGCGCTGCAACAGCGTAGCCGCACGTCCGACGCGCTCAAGTTCTACATGCTGAACCTCGAGTTTGCGCCGACCTCCGGGCCCGCGTGGAGCGCGGCCGCTGGCGCGCAACTCGCCGCTGGCGACACGGCGGAAGCAATCAAGAGTTACGAGAAGGCGATCTCTCTGAATCCGAATGACCGGCGTGCTGCTCGTGCGCTTCAGGCGCTGAAACCGAAGCCGTGATTCCGGGCGGCGACGGGTCGCATGTCATCGACGTCTGTGAAGAAGCGAGCGGAAAAGGCCCAGCCGGCAGAGTTAGCGGTGATTTCGTTTGCAACGAAAGCCGCTTGGACGAGGTGGCTCGATAAGAATCATGCGACGTCCACCGGCCTCTGGATTCTCTTCGCGAAGAAGGGATCCGGCATAACGTCGGTGTCGTACGCCGAGGCGCTGGACATTGCGTTGTGCTATGGATGGATCGACAGCCAGAAGAAGGCGCATGACGCAACGACGTTTCTCCAGAAGTTCACGCCCCGTGGCGCGAAAAGCATGTGGTCACGGATCAATCGTGAGAAAGCCGTTGCACTGACCGAAAGCGGGATGATGAGGCCAGCGGGTGCCGCGGAGATGGATCGCGCACGCAAGGACGGCCGCTGGGACGCGGCGTATGAACCGCAGGCACGAGCGCTAGTTCCACCGGACCTGCAGGCCGCGCTGGACGCAAACCAGCGCGCGGCGAAATTCTTCGCTACCCTCACGAGCCAGAATCGCTACGCCATTCTGTTTCGGCTCCATACTGCCAAGCGGGCCGAAACACGCGCCAGGCGAATCACAGAATTCGTCGCGATGCTGGCGCGACACGAGACGTTTCACTGATCCAGTAGCCACGCCGCTCGTGCTCTCATGAGCGGCGCGCCGCCCGCGCCGCCCGCGCCCCCCCCGCCGCCCCGGACCGCGAATCAGGGTGAATTCCGGCCGTCGCTGAGTGCAAGCCGGCCCAGGAATCCGGACACGGCCGGCTACGGGGCAGGCCGCACCCTTCGGGGCCCATGCGCCATGGCCAAAATCGCCATTGCGATGGGCCCTTTGACTGTTTATACATTCCTGGTGAATAAAATTACAGTCGGCGTACTTGGAGCGTCGGGTTATGCGGGTCGGGAGCTATGTGAGCTCGTGGCCCGCCATCCGGCCATGGAGCTGGGCTTCGCGTCTGCGAATTCCCGGGCTGGGGAGCGTATCCTTGCCGCCGGCCAGTCCATCACGCTGATACCTACGGACGACGCGCGGCTGGAGAGCGCCGACCTGGTCTTCTCGGCGCTGCCGCACGGGAGTTCCGCCACGTGGGTCGACGCGGCGGCTTCGGCCGGCGCGAAGGTTGTGGACCTGTCTGCCGATCTGAGACCGGGGAACGCCTCGCGGGCACTGACCAGTTCAGTCCCGTACGGTCTGACCGAGCTCATGCGCCCGGAGCTGCTCGACGCAGACGTCGTGGCGAACCCCGGTTGCTATCCGACCGCGATTCTGATCGCGCTTGCCCCATTGCTCGCACGGTCGCTGGTCGTGAAGGGTGCGACCATCAATGTCAGCGCGGCGAGCGGCGTCACGGGCGCCGGTTTCACACCCAGACCGGAGCTCATGTTCGCCGAAGTCGCCGAAGACTTTCGCGCGTACTCAGTTGGCAACGAGCATCGGCACCTGAACGAGATGCGTGCTGTGGTGAGCGATCTTGGTGGTGACAACGACATTCTCTTCACGCCGCACCTGCTTCCAGTTGCACGCGGAATTCTAGCGACGATAACGGTTCCGGTCACCGAACGGCTGACAGATCCCCTGAAGCTCTGGGAGGAGATGTACGACGAGGAGCCATTCATCGAAGTGAGCGAGACGATGCCGTCTCTGCGCGACGTCGTGCGGCGGAATGTCGTTCGTCTGAGCGTGACGCAGGCGGCCAACGTGCGTCAGCCGACGCTCGTCATAGTTGCCGCGATTGACAATCTCATGAAAGGCGCGGCGGGTCAGGCGATCCAGAACGCGAATCTGATGCTTGGTATTCCTGAAGTGGCAGGGCTCCCTGCATGACGGAGCCGATGAAGCGGGTTGTGAAGATTGGCGGTCGCGCGCAATCGGCGGACGCTCTTGCGCCGAGCATTGCATCCGCATGGAATGAAAGCGGAGCGATGTGCATCGTGCACGGCGGCGGCGACGAAATATCGGCGCTGCAGCGGAAGCTTGGTGGCGAGCCGCGGTTCGCTGGCGGGCGGCGCGTGACCACGGCTGGCGATCTGGACATAATCCGGATGGTCCTGTCGGGAGTCGTGAACAAGCGGTTGGTATCTCAACTGAACGCTGCCGGCGCACCGGCTATCGGAATCTCCGGTGAGGATGCGGCACTCATCTCCGCACAGCCACTCGGAATCGCCGAATTCGGATTTGTCGGAATGCCGGTGAGCATCAACACTTCGTTGATCGAGACGCTCTGGCTCGCTGGCCTGTTGCCGGTTGTGTCACCGCTTGCATCAAGCGCCGAAACACCGGGCACCGCGCTCAACGTGAATGGCGACGACGCGGCGGCGGCGCTTGCCGTGGCGCTGGGGGCAGATGAGCTGTTGCTCGTTGCCGACGTCGAAGGGGTACTCGATTCCGCCGGGCGCGTAATCGATGAGCTCGACATGGACGAGGCCCGCTCGCTCATTGCATCGGGCGTCGCCGCCGGGGGAATGGCTGCAAAGCTGGAAGCGGCGCATGCTGCTCTGGCCGGCGGGGTTCAATCTGTACGAATTGCGGATCTGGCCGCGCTCGAGGATTCCGAGCGTGGAACATTCATAACACTCGCAACGGTAGGTGCGAAGTGACGACGATGACGCTTCCCATGATGCAAATAGCTGTCGATCCATCAGGTTCGACGCCGACTTCAACTTCGCCGGCTATTCTCGGCACATACAAGCGTCCGTCCGTCGAAATGGTGCGTGGTGACGGTGTGTACCTGTACGACGCAACGGGGAAGGGATATCTGGATTTCGCCAGCGGCATTGCGGTAAACGCGCTGGGCTACAATGACACCGGCATCGCGCGGGCGATTCAGGATGCGCTGCACACCGGTGTGTTACACACGTCCAATCTCTACCGCACACGGCCCGGTGAGGAGCTTGCGCAATTTCTCGTTGACAATTCGTTTGCGTCGTCCGTGTTTTTCTGCAACTCCGGCGCGGAAGCGAACGAAGGCGCGTTCAAGTTCGCGCGCAAGTTCGGCCGCAGCATCTCGCCCGAAAAAACCGGGATAATCTCGCTGCGTGGCGCCTTTCACGGCCGGCTGTTCGCGTCGCTGGCGGCAACTGACCGTCCGGCGTACCAGGCACCATTCCTTCCACTTGCGCCCGGCGTGTCGATTGTCGAGCGGACGATCGAAGATCTCGATGCTGCGCTGGATGCGCGGACCGTTGCAGCAGTAATAGTCGAGCCGGTACAGGGCGAGGGTGGAGTTCGCGTGATCGATCACGGACTTCTCGCCGAGTTGCGTGCGTTGACACATGAGCGTCGCATCGCACTCATATTCGACGAGATTCAGTGCGGCTTCGGTCGTACGGGAACGCTGTTTGCCTACGAGCAGACAGGGGTCATTCCGGACATGATCACAGTTGCCAAACCGATCGCCGGCGGCCTTCCGATGGGTGCGGTACTGATGAGCGCCGAGATTGCCGCAGAGATGAAGCCAGGAGATCACGGTACCACGTTCGGCGGTGGACCGTTTGTCGCAAGCGTCGCGTTGCACGTCGTGAAGCGTCTCGCTGATCCGGCTCTGCTGGAACAGGTGCGAGACAACGGCGCATGGCTGGGCGAGCAGCTGAATGCAATCGTCCGTCGCACGGGGCGTGTGCGCGCAGTCCGGGGCGTCGGCCTGATGTGGGGACTCGACGTGGTCGAGCCGGCGGCGGGCGTCGTGACGCGCGCGATGGATGCGGGCCTGCTGATCCTGTCCGCTGGCGAATACACGCTGCGGCTGCTGCCACCGCTCGTCATCACGCGTGATGAGCTTACGGAAGGACTTGCGTGTCTCGAGGAGGTGCTGAGATGACAACAGACATCACAACCGCGGTAACGGTTCGCCCCGCGCGTGATTCAGATATCGAAGGGATCACGTCGCTGGTGAACGGCTATGCCGCCGAAGCGATAATGCTGTATCGCTCCCCCGACTCCGTACGTATGACGTTGCACGACTTCGTGGTTGCCGTCGATGCGAACGGAACCGTCATGGCGTGCGGCGCCCTCAAGGAATATTCGCCGTCGCTCGCCGAGGTGGCATCGGTCGCCGTTGCCCGGGACGCGCATGGACTGGGTCTTGGTACCGCCATCGTTGGCGAGGTGGAACGTCTTGCGCGCAAGCGCGGTGTCGATGAACTGTTCGCGTTGACGCTGACGCCCAAGTTCTTCGAGAGCGCCGGCTACATCGTGGCCGACCGTGCATTGTACCCGGAGAAGATCCGTCGTGACTGTCTCAAATGCCCGCGCCGGATCCGCTGCAATGAGTATTGCGTCGTGCGTCC
>DATBNQ010000147.1:0-11829 GCA_036554185.1 Gemmatimonadaceae bacterium
CTTTTGATCTTCGAGGGATAGCAATCAAACGGGCGCGCCGATTTCTCGGCGCGCCCGTTATTTCAGCTGGTTCCGAACCGGTTTCTACTTGCCGCCAACTTCGATCGTCTGCACGAACTGACGCTCGCCGTAGCCCGTATAAATCTGGCGCGGACGGGCGATCTTCTGCTCCTTGTCGAGCAGCATCTCCTCCCACTGCGACAGCCAGCCCGCCATGCGCGCGATCGCGAACAGAACCGTGAAATACTCGGTCGGGAAGCCCATCGAGCGATAGATCAGACCCGTGTAGAAATCCACGTTCGGATACAGCTTGCGCGAAACGAAATAATCGTCCTGAAGCGCGATTCGCTCGAGCTCGAGCGCAATCTCCAGCCCGCGATCGACGCCCGTAATCTTGAACACGCTGTCAGCCAGCTTCTTCACGATCTTGGCCCGCGGATCGTAACTCTTGTACACGCGGTGCCCGAATCCCATCAGCTTGCCGCTGCCTGCCTTTACACTCTCGATGAATGCCGGAACGTTGCCGATCGTGCCGATCTCCTCGATCATCCGCAACACCTGCTCGTTAGCGCCGCCGTGCAAGGGTCCAAAGAGCGCCGCGATTCCCGCCGACATCGCCGAAAATGGATCGACGTGCGACGATCCAACCGAGCGGACCGAGCTGGTGGAACAGTTCTGCTCGTGGTCGGCATGCAGGATGAACAGAATTTCCAGCGCACGCACGAAGGTCGGATTCGCCTCGTAACGCGGCTCGGTCATGCGGTTGATCATCGAAAGGAAGTTCTCGACATACGACAGCGAGTTGTCCGGGTAAACCACCGGCAAACCCTTCGAGTGGCGATACGAGAACGCCGCAATCGTTGGCGTCTTGGCGAGGAGCCTGATCACGGCGATGTTGCGCTGCTCCGGATCAAAAATCTCGCGCGCTCCAGGGTAGAAAGACGAAAGCGCCGCGACCGAGCTCTGAAGCATCGACATCGGGTGCGCATCGTATCTGAAGCCCTGCAGGAAGTTGCGGATGTTCTCGTGCACATACGTGTGGTACGTGATGTCGTGCACAAATCCGTCGTACTCGGTCTGAGTCGGTAGCTCGCCATGCCGAAGCAGCCACGCCACTTCGAGAAACGAGGCCTTCTCGGCCAACTGTTCGATCGGATATCCGCGATAGCGCAGGATACCCTTGCCCCCGTCAATGAAGGTGATCGAGCTGCGACACGACGCCGTGTTCATGAAAGCCGGATCGTACGACATCAAACCAACGTCGTCCGGATCGGCCGTCTTCACCTGGCGGAGATCAACACCTCTTATCGCCCCGTCGTTTATGGGAAGGTCGTAGTTCTTGTTTGTGCGCTTGTCGGTGAGGGACAGCGTGCCAGCGGATTTGTCCTGAGTATTACCGGGTGTGGTCATCTTGGATGAGCCGTTCTTTATGAGTATGGGTTTCAATACGAAATCTAGCGGATGCATTCAACATCCAAAACGCCGAGTGGATTACCTGTGCCCCGTGCTGCCAAATCCACCGTCACGATCGGTCGTGCGACGCACCTCGCCTTCCTCGAATTCGAGCACCTCGTACCTGGCGATAACCATCTGAGCGATGCGCTCGCCATGCGAGATGAGAATGGGCTGAGTCCCGTCGTTTCTGACGAGTACTCCCCACTCGCCGTTGTAATCTGGATCGATGGTGCCTGGCGCATTCGCGATTGCGAGCGACGTCTTGAAGCTCGTGCCACTGCGTGGCCTTATCTGCGCCTCATAGCCCGATGGCAGGGTCGCGCGGAATCCAAGCGGAACGATCGCTCTCTCGCCCGGAAGCAGCTCCAGCACGGCACCCGCACCGTCGCCCTTTGGCGCGCCTTCGTACTGCCGGCCACCGAGGCTCAGCTTTACGCTTGGATTGCCCAGGAGGTTCGCCTTGAGGTCGTAACCGGCGCTGTTGGCAGTCGCGCGCGCGGGAAGCTCGACTGCGTCATGCAGCCGCTCGAAAAGGATTGTCTTGCGATCTTCGGTCATGCGGCCAATCTAGCCAGCACCGACGCTGATGTCGCGGTCTCGTGCGCCGCGGCGGTCGCGCATGGGCGCTGAGGCTGTATTTTCCCTTCATGAACGAGATCGACGCGCTCCTCACAGAAGAGCGAAAGTTCCCGCCGCCGCCTGAATTTGCGGCCCACGCCGTGATCAAGGATCCGGCGATCTATCAGGAAGCCGCAAGCGACCCGGAAGCATACTGGGCACGTGAAGCGGCACGACTTGACTGGATCCAGCCATGGACCCAGGTCTTCGACTGGAAGCCGCCACACTACCAGTGGTTCGTTGGAGGCAAGCTCAATGCGGCCGCCAATTGCGTCGATCGCCACGCATTCGGCGCGAGACGCAATAAGCCGGCGCTGATATGGGAGGGAGAACCAGGCGATCAGCGCACGATCACCTACGCCGAATTGTACGACCAGGTAACTCGGTTCGCCAACGTACTCACATCGCTCGGTGTAACGAAGGGCGACCGCATCGCAGTGTATCTGCCGCTCATCCCCGAGGCTGCCGTCGCAATGCTGGCGTGCGCGCGGATCGGCGCGATTCACTCGGTCGTGTTTGGTGGATTCTCGCCCGACTCGCTACGCGACCGAATCGTCGATGCGCAGGCGAAAGTCCTCATTACCGCCGACGGCGGATACCGCCGCGGCGGAGTGGTCGCGCTCAAGGCCAATGCAGACCGGGCGGTCGCCGACACACAGTCGATCGAACACGTTGTCGTGGTGCAGCGAAATCATGGTCGCGCCTCCGGTAATTCCGCTGAACAGATCCCGTGCGCGATGCAAGCGCCGCGCGACCTGTGGTGGCACGAATTGATGGAGAAGACCCCCGCTGGGGGCGACGCAGTTCCGATGGACGCCGAAGATGTGTTGTACATCCTCTATACCTCCGGCACCACCGGAAAACCGAAGGGCGTCGTTCACACTACGGGCGGCTACATGACCGCCGTCACGAGCACCACACGCACCGTTTTCGATCTGCGCGAGGATGACATCTTCTGGTGTACGGCCGACGTGGGTTGGGTTACCGGACATTCCTACGTCGTCTACGGGCCGCTCGCCAACGGTGCCACCTGCGTCATGTACGAGGGTGCGCCGGACTGGCCCGACAAGGATCGCTTCTGGGCCCTGATAGCAAAACATCGCATCACGATCCTCTACACCGCGCCCACCGCCATTCGGGCATTCATGAAATGGGGCGATCAGTACCCCGCGCGCCACGATCTGTCATCGCTTCGACTCCTGGGCTCCGTGGGCGAGCCCATCAATCCCGAAGCCTGGATGTGGTATTCCAAGCACATCGGCCACGAAAAGTGTCCGATCGTCGACACCTGGTGGCAGACGGAGACTGGTTCCATCGTCATTTCTCCGCTCCCCGGCATCACAGCTACGACCCCTGGAAGCGCGACTCGCCCCCTGCCCGGCTGCAGCGCCGACTTGCTCGATTCGAACGCCCGTTCGATTCCCGTCGGCGGCGGGTTCCTCGCCCTCACGCGGCCGATACCGTCCATGCTCCGGACTATCTGGGGCGACGACGCACGGTATCGTGCGACCTATTTCTCCAAGTGGCCTGGCCGACCCGATCTCTATTTTCCGGGTGATGGAGCCAAGAGGGACGCAGACGGCAATTACTGGATCCTCGGCCGCGTTGACGACGTCCTGAACGTCGCCGGCCACCGGATCGGGACCATGGAAGTCGAATCGGCGCTGGTGGAGCATCCGGCCGTGGCAGAAGCTGCCGTGGTCGGCAAGGTGCACGAGCTCAAGGGACAGGCTCTGGCCGCCTTTGTGACCGTCCGCGGAACCCATCAGAGTTCACCGGAGCTGGCAGCCGAGCTCAAGCAGTTCGTGGCCGACAAGATCGGCGCGATCGCCAGGCCGGACGACATAATATTCTCCGCAGACCTCCCCAAAACTCGCTCTGGCAAGATCATGCGCCGTTTATTGCGTGATATAGCCGAGGGCCGGGCACTCGGTGACACGACCACGCTGGCCGACCCCGCCGTTGTAGAGGGTCTCAAGGTGCAGTACGAATCCCTGGAGTCATGATTTTCAGATCTCTGTTCCCGGAATCACTTTTCGGACGCCGGCTGCATCCCAATGCCGAGCGTCGCCTTCGTCTGGCGCAGGCGCGCGCTGACGAGACGATTATTCGCGCACACGTCGACAACGCGCTCATGTTCGTTGACACGCTTGCCGAGGATCTCTCGTTCGACCGCGCGATCGACACGTATATCCGCGTAATGGCGATCCCGGAGCCGCTTGCAAGCGCAGTTGCGACGCGTGCCCTCGTGACCCTGGGCCGCGATCTCGTTCCGTTCCGTCGCCGCGCGCGCGAGGATGGCGAGGAGGACATCGAAGTGAAGCCGCGCGTCCGCCTGGACGACGCGGCCGCACGACAACGCTCGATTCGGCGCGTCTGACGCTACGTCAGCTCGCCGCGTCTCCACGCCATTGCACGACGTCCGCGACGCTGACGATGAAGATCAGCGTCACGATCACCGCCGAAGATACACAGTACTTGCAGATCGCGTCGATGACGTACAGCTCGAGGTACGTCAGCCATGCGGAGAACACGACACCGACGAGCGACATCGCGGCGAGCAGGTATGACACCCCCGGACGTTGCGCGTATCGCGCGGACGTCCCGACAACCGCGACGATGAATGTCGTGACGTAGAACCCCACCCCCCACGCCGCCACGGGCGCGCCGACGAATATCGACCATTTGCTCGTATTGACGCGCTCGCAGCCGCCGAGTCCGCAAGCGAGATGACCGATCACGCCCACCTTGTACATCGTCAGGTACAAAGCAACAAACGCTCCGATGAGGGCGAGCGCGGCTATCGACATTCGTCGCATTGTCTACTGCCTATTTTGCTGCAGGCGGCGTGGCGGCCGGCTTCGCGGCTGCCAACGCTGCAGCGTCAACGGCCTGCTTGATCATGTCATACGGCAGCGCGCCTGGCATCATCGTTCCATTGATGAAAAATGTCGGCGTCTGATTCACGTTCCGCTTGAACCCTTCAGCAGTATTCGCGTCGACACGCGACTGGTATTTCTTCGAGTCATAGCACTGCTCGAACTGCGCCGCATTGAGTCCGATCTTGCGAGCGTAGCCGAGGAAGACGGATTTCGGATTGTCCGTAACCTGAGTCTCGCCATCGGCGTTGAGACCCCACGCATCCTGGCCCGCGTACATCTGATCGTGCATCTCCCAGAACTTTCCCTGTTCGTCCGCGCATGCCGCGGCATTCGACGCGAACTGCGTGTTGTGGTGCATGGGAAGCGGGAAGTCGTAGTACTTGTAGTACGCGAGGCCGGCGTCGACGATCTGTTTGCGAACGTCGGGTTCGGTGACGGTGGCAAAGTTGCCGCACACCGGGCATTCGAAGTCTGCGAACTCTTCGATCACTACGGGAGCCTTGGGATTTCCCATCACGTACGGCTTGGGTGGTCCCGCGTTCTTGTAGTTGGCCTGAAGTGCAGCGTAAGCGGCCTGCGCTGCGGCACCATTGTCAGTCGACTGCGGATTCTTCATCAAGTACAAAATCGCGGCGCCGCCTACGACGACGATCGCGGCGAGTACGCCGAAGAAGACGCCGCGCTGGGAGGACGGCTTCGCTGCCGCGCTTCTTGCATTCCGGGGAGGTTTATTATTCGCCATCCCGTGAATTTATCTCGCGATGCAAGCTGACGTTCTACGAGTGCCGGTCGGCCCCGGGGCAGTGCACGTGGAGCGATATGGCCACGGCGGCACGCCGGTGATCCTCCTGCACGGCTTCGGAACGTGCACATTTCTCTGGCGGAACGTGGCGCCGATCCTCGCCGAGGCGGGCCATACGGCCTACGCGCTGGATCTCTTTGGCCATGGAGAATCCGACCGCTCGGCAGAGGCCGATTTCGGGATCGCCGCGCAAGCGGAATATCTGGACGCGGCCATGACGGCACTCCGGCTCGCCCGCGCGACCATCGTCGGCGTCGATCTGGGGGGTGACGTCGCCCTCCGTCTGGCGGTCACTCGGCCGGACCGGGTGGCCAGACTGGTGCTGATCAACGTTCCGGCATTTGACGAGCTTCCAGCCGGCGATATCGGTACGCTGCAGCGGAGCACGGCCCGATTTGCCTTGAAGGTGACCCGAGGCGTACTGGGCGCGGCTCCTCTTCTTCAAGCCGTGCTGGAGGACAGTGTGGCCAAGCCGGAGCACATGCCAACGCGGCTTCTGGCCCGGTATCTCGCACCGTTCGCCGGCCGCGACGGCGTAAACCACCTGCTTACGCTCGGCGCGTCGATTCGGAAGTCCGATCTCGAGGATCTTGCTCTTTCCGATATCAAGGCGCCCACACTCGTCATCCGCGGCGATCACGATCGTTGGGTGAATCGCGACACGGCGAGCAGACTTGCGGCCGCGATCCCGAAAGCGACGCTTACCCGGATTCCAGCTGTCGCCCGGCTGATACCCGAGGAAGCTCCGGACTATCTGGCCGAATTGCTGCTGCAGTTCATCGCTGATTCGGGCAGCAATCTGGATCATTGAATTGCCACATCCACTACTAAATGACCAGCCGATCAATTAGTTTACGGTGTTGTACCTGTGAGACTTTTCTTAACCGGGTTTAATGAACAAGAAGCAGAATTCACCTAGATATCAGGCGCACTCCGCGCCAACGACACAGAAATCGCCGTTGGACGAGGCGCGGGACGAGCTCTTTCAGCACATCATGCGGTGCGGCGTTATCGGCGCCGAGCAGGAGCACCAGACGGAGTGGTTCGAAGCAACGATCACTTACTTCGCTGGACGCTATCCCGAGCTGACCAAGCTCGAGCTTACGCAGCTCCGCACGTTGGGCGAGAGATTCGCCCAACCGCTGAAGACAAAGCAAGCTGTTTGACGAACGGGCGCCCATGGGCGCCCGTTGAGTTTATCGGCCAACTACGCGAGTGATTCTACATACCTCGCGTGTTGGTCGTCACGCTCCCCGCGAAAGCGGGAATCCATGTGGCTCAGTCATTCCCGCGAAAGCAGGAATCCACATGACTCCGTCATTCCGGCGAAGGCGGGAATCCAAGTGACCCCGTCAGTGCTTCGGGCTTCCCGTGAAGCGCATTGTAACTCCGAGCCGTACCCCGCCACCGAACCCGAGCTCGACACCAGGCGCGATGGACCCGGTACTCGGCCCGTTAGCGCCGATGAATCCGAGCAGATACGTGCGAGTGCCAGGACCGCCGCCATCGCCGCGCACCGTCACGCCGCCGCCAATGTACGGCTCCCACTCGAGCTGGTGATACGGATCGAGTGAGAACTGGCCAAATCCGTCAAGCCGGGCGCTGAAGCCGGTTTTGCTGATGCCGGCACCGACAGCCGCACCAAGGCTGAAATAATTGCTGAACGGAAAGGCGATTCCCGCGCCCGCCTGAAGCGCCGTCGGGTTGCCGCCGAGTAGGTCGAGCCGGAGCGAGGGAACATACGAAACCGCCACCGCAACCTGCTGCGCCTGCGCCGAGAGTTCTCCGACGGAGACGGCGGACACCGAAAGAATCAATGCGGCAACAAGGGCCGCGCGGTTGATCGTCACTTTTTCATTTCCTCGTGCGTGGATTGGTAAACAGTGAGAGCAGAATGCTCGTGGCGAACTGGAGTCCCGAACTACCGTACGCGCGCACGCCACAGTGCCAATGTATAGTCGAAAATTGACATTGCCGACAACACTCCGATCGCGATGATCAATCCATCTGTCGCGTTCGGTTTCACGAGGACCGCGATCAGTGTCACCAGTTGAAGGACCGTCACCGCCTTGCCGAGCAGGCGCGCACGGAATGTTACAGGTCGTAGCCATGGAATGATCCGGGCGACGACGAATCCAATCGCGGTGGCTATGTCGCGCGAGATGAACACGAAGAACTGCCCGGTGCCAAGCAGTCCGCCGAACAGATACGCCGAGACGGCCGCGAGGACGAAAAGCCGGTCAGCGATCGGATCGAGCAGCGCACCGATCACGCTTCGCTGGTTCGCCAGCCGAGCCACGAGTCCGTCGAGAAAGTCCGTCAGCGCGGCCGCGCAAATCAGAACTATTCGCGTGGAGGTCGCACTTATCAGCACGAATGCGACCGCGAGAACCATCCGCGAGAGCGAGATCACATTCGGTACATTCCACAACCGCTTACTCCGGCTCATGGCGAATTATACCGGAGAGCAAGGCGAGCGGCAGCGTCGAATACTGTCACATTGTCGCGGGCGAGTCGTCATCCCATCGTGCTACGCCATCCCTTCGCGATTGGTCGTCTGCGGGAATTCGGGAATCCATGTTATTCCCGGCAGCGGGCCGAGCCCCGCTGCCCAAAGCGCTCGATAGACGCCAGCACCTCCGGCGCGCAGCGGTTGCGACGGGCATGACCGCCACCTAGCTTCGGCGCGATGCTATCGACGTACCGCGTGCTCCTTGCGGGCTACTTCGGGATCGGTGCCGCGATAGTGGCCTGGAACATCACGGTCGCGAGCCGGATCCTCCAGGGGCGCCGCAAGCTTTCCGTCTCCACCATCGCGATGGGCCTGGGCGCCCTGCTCCTGGTGCCCGCCCTCGTTGTTGCCGTGTCCGACGCCTCACTGGTATACGGCCGCGCAATTCAACCGCTGGCGTGGCTGTGGCCGGCCGTCACGATTCTCTTCGTGATCCAGGCATCGGCTGCGCTGTCGCGTGGCCGAGTGAGCGCGATTCTGGGCGTCCCGATTCTGACGTACGACATCGTCATAGCGATTGTCGCGATTTGCAGGCACATGAACGCCGTTGGAATTGCGCCGCCCTATTTCTCGCTGGTACTCTCTGCGGCACAGTCGGATGCGCTCGGCGTTGTCGCCGGCTCTGCGGCACTGTCACGAGCCACGTGGCTTCTCGTCCCGATGTTTTCGCCCGCCCTGCCATCACGCTCGAGAATGCGTGTTGCGATACGCCACGTCCTCGCGCTTGGGATCAGTGTCGCGACCGCTCTCGTCCTCGTCGAGATTCCCGGCGCGAGCGAGGCGATCGGCAGCTATTCGCGGTACGACCACGACGCACTTACAGCGCGCGGTGCCGGCGACTTTCAGTTTGGCCTCAAGATCTTTCCTGAGCTTCGTGCAGCGCCGCCACCGATCGCTATCAAGAATGACTTCCAGCTTGCGGATTCACTCGGCGTGGAAGCGCTTTCGATCGTCGTCGATCCCGAAGGCGCGCGCGGAAAGGCGCTCGACTCGCTGTCCCGTTCGCTCGACGACATTCGCGATGACAGCACGGTCCTGATCGTCACCCTCGGTTATCCGCGCGGCGCGCGCGCAAGCCTCAACCAGTCGTCCGCGGCGTACGTCGAAGCACGATTGGCCGACGTGAACAGACTGGCGCGCGCACTCAAGCCAAACATCATCATCCCGGCGTACGAGCCGTATGGCGAGGGAGCGCGTGCGCTTGGCGTAAAAACACCCGCGTTCTGGATCGATTTCGTCTCACGCGCTGCGACGATCGCGCACCATGTGAATCCGAATATTCGTGTGGCGGTATCGGCGGCGAGTTTCGGATCACGCGACAGTGTGGTCTACGCCTGGGCGGCTGCGCGCAGTTCTCCTGTCGATGTGCTCGGCTTTTCGCTGATGCCAGGCTTCGACGGCGCCACCTCGCTCGATACGCACATGCGAATCGCACAGCGGTGGCTGCGCGCGACCACGCGACCCAAGCCGCACTGGGTATTCGCGGCAGGCGGCTACCCGGTTGCTCACGGCGAGAAGAGCCAGCTCCTTGCATTGCGCGGCGTGCTCGCGTGGGCGACGTCGCAGCCGGCGGTGCATGGCATCGTATTTACCGACGCGGGGGATTACGACGCTCAACGCGGATTGCGTGCACCCGACGGCCGCTTCCGCCCCGCGCTCGGCGAGCTGCAGCGAGCGCTCGCCGCCGAGCATGAGTCAGCGGCTCAGTGAGTTGCTGAAGCAGGCTGTCCGCGCACCACTCCCTCGACGACGCGCGCAGGATCGAAATAGTTCTGCGCGAGCCGCTGGATGTCAGCGGCGCCCACAGCCTGAATCCGCGCCGCAATCTCGTTCAGTTCGGATAATCCCTGGCCGAAGAGCCACGCCTCGATGATGTCACCGAGAACGGCGCCGCCACGTTCCTGCCGGATGTCGTGCATACCGAGCATGTAGCGCTTCGCCCGCGAAAGCTCATCGTCGGTTACAGGCTCGGAACGAAGTGCAGCGAATTGCGCGAGCAGCGCATCCCGGGCCTCGCTCTCGCGCTCCGGTGCGGTCGCGATGTAGGCCATGAACGCGCCGGCGAGCTGATACTCCGAGCCGAATGCATGGACCGTGTATGCCAGCGAGCGCTTGTCGCGGAGCTCCTCAAAGAATCGCCCGCCAAGACCGCTTGCGATCGACGCGAGCACGTGCGCCGCGAACCGATCGGCATCGGTGCGACTCGCTGACGGGAAGCCGAGCACCAGCGCGCTCTGTGTTTTGTCTCGTGCAACCACTCGCTCCGTCATCTTGTCCGGCCAGTAGGGCGCAGGCAGCGTATCGCGACTGCGAGGCGCGAGCTCGCTGAAGCTGGTCGCGATGGCGCTTGCCACATCGTCGGCGTCCATGTCTCCAGTCAGCGCGATCACGAACGGTGCACGGAGCAGCATCGTGCGATACCAGTCCCGAACATCTTGCGCGGCAAGTTCCCTGAGCGACGTTTCCGTTCCACCCGCCGGGATGGAATACGGATGCTCGGGATAGGCGGCCTCGTTGGCCAGTCGCAACGGGTAGCGATACATGTCATCGCGTAATCGTGCAGCATCGGCGATCATCGCCGATCTCTCCGTCTCCAGCGCATCATCGTCAAGCGTTGCATGTTGCACGACGTCCGCAAGCAGAGCAATCGCTGGCTTCAAATGCGCCGGTGGCACGGAAAACGACCACCCAAACGACTCGGAGCTCACGGATGTGCCGATGCTTCCACCGAGCAGTTCAGACTCTTCCGCAATCTGCAGCGATGTGCGTGTCGGGGTGCCCCGGATCGACGTACGAGCACCCAGTGCGCTGATGCCCGCGCGTTCCCGCGGCTCGTGCGCTGCTCCGGTCGCTGCGTAGATCCCGATGTGTGTGATTGGTGCGTTTGAACGCTGCCTCACAAGAACGGGAATCCCCGACGGAAGCTCGTAAACCCTCACGCTCGCCTCCTCTCGAACAAAGGTCGCCCGCGCTGGTGGGAGTACTGCCTGGGGCTCACGCGGCGTGATCGGATCGAGTGGCAGAACCGCGCCACTCGACAACATCGACTGGAATGCGGCCGCGTCGTTCGCAACTGGCGCAACGCCACGAGGGCGATACACGACGGCGGCCGCAAGATCTTCCCGCAGGTACCGCTGCGCAACCGAAACAACGGCAGCCGCGTCGGCACTCATGAATGCATCGTAGTACTGTTGTCCCGCCTCCCAGCCGCCGAGCGACTCCCATTCCGCGAGATACGCAGCCTGCCCTTCCGTGGTTTCCAGGTGCCTCGCCCATCGTGACATGAAGAGGTGCTGCGCGCGACCGATCTCCTCGGCTGAAACGTCGCCCGATCTCAACGTCGCCACCTGTGCCCAGATCGCTCGTGCAGCGGCAACCGCAGTCGCCGGATCACCTTCCGATGATACAACGAATACACCGACTTCCGCCGGGGAATAGTTGTACGCTCCCACGCTTCCTGCCAGTTTGCGATCACGAACCGCCCGATAGAGCCGCGAAGCGCGACCACTCCCAAGAACCGCCGCAGCCAGATCTAGTGCGGGTTGATCCGGGTGCAGATT
>DATBNQ010000066.1:0-49864 GCA_036554185.1 Gemmatimonadaceae bacterium
CCGTCTCGATGTCCTGCGCCGAAACGCCAAGCGCGCCAGCGTGATCGCGGTCGATGTTGACGTTTACCTGCGGGTTTGCAATCTGCAGATCGCTGGTGACGTCCTGAAGCTCCGGAAGACCGCGCATCCGCGCTTCCATCCATTCCGCTGCGGAGTCGAGCGCTGCGATGTCGGGTCCCTGCATCGTGTACTGATACAGGCTCTTGGAGGAGCGCGAGCCGATCTGAATTGCTGGCGGCACCTGCATGAACACGCTCATGCCAGGGACACCCGTCAGCTTGGGGCGCAACTCGTTCACAACTTCGTCGGCACTGAGGCGTTGGCCGAACGGCTTGAGACTCATGAATATGCGGCCCTGGTTCCCACTACCTCTGCCGTTGCCGACCGACGACATGAATCCGGAGACGTTCGTATCCTTCGCGACGATGTCCGCAATCTGCTTCTCATGCGTGATCATGTCTGCGTACGAGGTGCCCTGCGCTGCCTCGGTGGTCGCGGAGATCTGTCCGGTGTCCTGGGTGGGGATGAAACCCGTAGGAACGATCTTCGCCAGTATGCCCGTCGCCACCAGGATCAGGAGAGAGAAGATCAACGCACCGAACCGGTGTCGCATAACCCAGCCGAGGCTCCGGGTGTATCCACCTGCGAGTCGCTCGTATGCTCGCTCAGTCGCGTTGAACAGGCGGCCGTGCTCGTGCGACGGGGGCTTCAGGAATCTGCTCGACAACATCGGCGTGAGCGTCAGCGAAACGAATCCTGACACGAGAATTGCCGCACCGATCGTGACGGCGAATTCATGGAAGAGCCGGCCAACGATTCCGCCCATGAACAGGAGCGGAATGAACACCGCCGTGAGAGACAGCGTCATCGACATGATCGTGAATCCGATCTCGGCGGAGCCGTCGAAGGCAGCCTGGAGGGGCGGTTTTCCCATCTCCATGTGTCGAACAATGTTCTCGAGCATCACGATCGCGTCGTCCACGACAAAGCCGACAGCGAGCGTCAGCGCCATGAGCGACAGGTTGTCGAGCGAGTAGCCGAGCAGGTACATCACCGCGAACGTTCCGACCAGCGACATCGGCAGCGCAAGGCTGGGAATGATGGTTGCGGATACGTTTCGCAGGAACAGGAAGATCACCATGATCACGAGAAACAGCGTGAGCACGAGTGTGGACTTCACGTCGTCGACCGACGCTTCGATGGAAGCAGAGCGATCGTACAGGACGTGTATCTGGACACTTGCCGGTATCTGAGTGCGTAGCGACCCGAGCAGGTCCTTCACGCCCTGCGCAACGGCTACCGTGTTCGTTCCCGGCTGGCGCTGAACTGCGAGCACCACGGAACGTTCGCCGTCATACCAACTGGCAGTCTTGTTGTTTTCCACGTCATCCAGAACCTGACCCAGCTCGCTGAGGTGCACCGGCGCCCCGTTACGATACGCGACGACCATCTGACGAAACTGCGCAGCATTTTGAAGCTGCCCGTTTGTCTCGACGGTGTAGGCGCGGTTGGGGCCCCACAGCGTACCTGTGGGCATGTTGACGTTCTGCTTGCTGATCGCCGATGCGACCTCATCGATGCCGATTCCACGATTCGCCAGCGACGTGGGGTCGAGCTGGATGCGTACCGCATACTTCTGCGATCCATAGACCACGACCTGCGCGACGCCCGGCGTCATCGAGATCTGTTGAGCCATCACTGTCTCGCCGTACTCATCCAGGCGCGACAGCGGGATGGTGTTGGAGGTGAGTGCGAGATACAGAATGGGGGAATCGGCGGGATTTACCTTCCGGTATGATGGCGGAAGAATGCCGAGCGGGAGACTGCGCAACGTTTGGGAAATTGCGGCATTGACGTCCTGAGCCGCTGCATCGATGTTACGATCAAGTGTGAACTGGATTGTGATCGACGTCGATCCGAGCTGACTCGTCGACGTCATGTTGTCGATGCCGGCAATAGTCGAGAACTGTTTCTCGAGTGGCGTTGCCACTGCAGACGCCATCGTCTCCGGGCTCGCACCTGGAAGACTCGCGTTCACGCTGATCGTCGGGAAGTCGACCGACGGCAGATCGCTTACCGGTAGTCGCTGGTAGGAAACAACCCCGAAAAACAAAATGGCGATCATGACGAGAGTCGTCATGATCGGCCGCCGAATAAATAATGCCGTCATAGTCCGGGCCCCGGCGTGCTGGTACCGCTGCCTTGCCGGGTAGTTCCGGGCGAGCGGCCGCCGGCATTGCCTGGACCCGAAGCAGCTCCCGAAGACCCACCAGGGGAACGGCCCGAAGGAGATCCCGAAGGCGGTCCGGAAGGTGCTGGGTTCGCGGCGCCGGAGTCCGCTGTACGCGGGCTGGCCCCAGCCGCGCTCGCGGGGCGGATGATGACCTTGGCTCCCTCGACGATTCGGGACTGTCCGTCGGTAACAACCTGGTCGCCGTCTTTCAGACCATTACCTATCACGGAAAGTGTGTCGGCGGTTCTCGCGACCTGCACATTCTGCTGGTGTGCATTGCCGCTCCTGTCGACCGTGAACACGTAGGATCCCGTCTGTCCGGTAAGGACTGCCTCGGACGGCACTGTAAGGGCGTGGGGATCGACGTACAGGCGCAGCGACACGTCCACGAACTGGCCGGGCCAGAGTGTTGACGCAGTATTCGTGAACTTGGCCTTCAGCAGCACTGTTCCTGTAGTGGAATCGACGGTGTTGTCCACGAATGCAAGTGTGCCGTCGAGAGTGGCGCCCGGCCCTTCGGATGCAAGCGCCTGTACCGCCAGCGGCTTGCCGGCGCCGAAGTAGCGTTGAATATCGGGTAGATCTCCCTGCGGCACGGAAAACCGTACGAGGATCGGCTGGATCTGGTTGATCACCACCATCGGCGTCGATGCGTTCGCCTTTACCAGGTTGCCCTGGCGAACGAGCAGCGCGCCGGTGCGTCCAGATATTGGCGCGCGAATAGTGCAATTCGATACGTCCACCTGTGCGCGCTCGACCGCTGCGCGATCGGCATCGACGGTCGCAGCCGCTGACGCTGCCGTCGCGCCAACCTGGTCCGCCTGCGACCTGGTAACGTAGTCTTTCTGCACGAGTGCGGCATAGCGGGCGGAATCTCTCGCGGCGCTCGTGGCCTGCGCCTGATCGCGGGCCAGTTGTCCGCGGGCCTGGTCCAGCGTCGCCACATACGGCCGTGAATCGATCTCGAACAGCACGTCACCTGCCTTCACTTCCTGGCCTTCGGTAAACGCAACGCGCTTCAGAATTCCGCCGACCTGCGCCTCGACGGCCGCTGTCTGGAGTGGCTCGACAACTCCGTTCATAGTCAACGTATACGGCACTTCGATTCGTCGTGCGGTTGCGACCACAACCGGGATGTTGGGCTGCTTGCGCGGCGGTTCCTTGGAACAACCGGCGGCCAACACGATTAACGCAACAATCGCGTACGATGAAAACTGTCTATAACTCATGGATGCTGAACGGTCTGCGACGAGGGGGTCGTGTCGGGACTCGACACGAAAGGGAATGGCGTTTCTCCGCGCGTGCCGAGTACTCCGGCATCGTGGGCGAGTAGCGCGAGCGCTGAGTACCACTGCCAGCGAGACTGAACTTGCTGTGCGCGTGCATTGGCGAGAGCAGACTGGGCTGTGAGCAAGTCGATTATGCTGCCAACTCCCTCACGGTATCGTCCAGCCGCAACCTGCTCCGACTGCTCGGCGCTGGCGAGGAGAGCATCTGCCGTGGTGACTCGCTGACCGGCAGTCTGGAGAGCGTAGTACGAGGTGAAGACCTGCGTGGTCACCTGCTGTCGCAAGACGTCCGCCTGAGCGTTTGCAGCGTCTGCGCGTGCGCGTGCGGCTGCAATGTCATACTGTTGCGAGAAGCCGGTGAAGATCGGTACCGAAACGCCGAGTGAGAGTCCGTAAGAGCCGCCGCCGTATTTTGTGGGGTCGGCGTAAGTCCGGCCGGCTGTGCTTCCGAACGTAAGTGCCGGCAGAGCGGCGGATCTTGCAACGCTGATGTTCGCCGTCGCGGCAGCAGCTTCAGCACGCGCAGCTGCGAGATCCGGTCTGCGCGTCAAGGCGTCGGCGATGAGACTGTCAACGGTCACCGAGACTGCGCGAACCGGCACGGCACTGGAGAGAGGCCCAAGGTCGTAAGACACATTGGCGGGAATACCCATGGCCGCGGCGAGATTTCCGCGCGCCGTCTGAAGGCTTCCCTGAATGGATTCCAGATTCAGCTGCTCCTGCGACAACGCGGTGCGCGCCTGCAGCACGTCAGCTATCGTCGCGAGTCCGACGCTATCGCGCTGCTCAGCGGAAGACAGATTGGCGCGTGCCTCGGCAATCGCTGAACGCTCCGCACCAAGCAACGCAGAATTCGCCATGTAAGTGAAGTACGCCGTCTCGACCTGGAGAACCACGTTCTGCAGGGTGGCGTTGTGTGTAAGATCGGCGGCAAAGAGATTCTGTCGTGCCTCGTCGATGGTGCCGCTGCGACCTCCAAAGTCGAGAAGCAGATAGTTCAGCGTGAGGGCTGGGTTTACCTGCGTGCGCTGGATCGATGCACCGCCATTCACCGACACAGATTTCGTTCTCGAGACGGTCGCCGAACCGGTCAACGATGGGAAAAACGAGCCGCGTGTGGCGCCGTACGCCGCCGCGGCCGCACGTGCCTGCGCCCACGAAACCCGCGTGACAGGATTGTTGCGAAGTGCAAGGTCGATTACATCGCCGAGCGTAAGCTGACTTGCTCGCGCGACGAGATCGGGAGGGATCGGTGCTACGGGTTGAGATGGCTCGGGAACCAGACCTCTGCTCGGAGGAGTCCACGTTTGAGCAGGCGACGGAGGCGCTCCGGGAACGCCGTTGACGCTCGGCGCGCTCGCCGCGCAACCGCAGAATACAGAAGTCGAGATTACAAGGAAGGAAGGCCAGAATGCCGCAGATGAAGTCATTGCTTCGAGTACGTTTCAGCAGCGGTACACGCTGCGACGGAGTGAGGGTAAATCCTTCTCCGAAGCCACCGCGTCAAGAAAGTATCAATAAAAGCGGGTACGATGGGAGCGTCGAATCGCTGGCCGGCTGAATGACGCGGGCGGGGAGCCTCCGCGGACGGAGGGCGGAGTTAAGCTGCTGGGTGTTGCAGGGAGGCGACGATTGCCGCCGCGATATCGTCGGTGACCTTGAACAGATCACGTCCGTCACGATCGTACACATCGGCCCAACGCATCACTCCGTCCGATGCGTTGCTCAAGCGTGCAGTAACTCTGAGCTTGGCGCCTTCGCGTTGCACAGTGCCCTCGAGGAGCAATTGGGGCGCCGATTTGGTTTTTGGAACCGTTCCGTCTCGTATAGCTCGCACGAGCGCGGCCGATGCAGTGGGTGAAATCACCTTCAGGTGCGCTGATTTCGTGAGATTGTCGGCGACAGCGTTGGTGATCCCGATCGCGACATTTGCGTCGGCGGAATCGGAGCCGAGGTCGACGAACGGCACGACGGCTATTTCACCGAGCGGGGACGCCATTGCGGCTGCACGGATCGCATTGCCTGCTTCCACATGGTTCCTGCTGGTCGCGACGCCTGCGCCGACGATGGCGATGAGCGCGAGGCCGGCTCCGATGGCGGCGAGTCCACGGCGGGTTCGGGGGCGCGCGATCCGGGCGAATTCGCCGCTCACGACGCCTGGGAGTTCCAGGGAGTCGACCACGTCCTGGGCTGTGGCAGGTCGGTCCGCGGGGTCCGTCGCAAGACAGCTCATGACCAGGTCGTCGAGCTCCACCGGGACATCGGGTCGGAGCGTCGAGATCGCCGGCGGGAGCGAGCTCATCCGCGCAGCGAGCATCGCACGGGCCGGGAGCCCGGCGAAAGGCGGCACGCCAGTGAGCATCTCGTACGCGGTTGCCCCGAGCGCATAGATGTCCGCCCTTCCATCGATATCAGGATCTGCAGCAATCTGCTCGGGCGCCATGTAAAGAAGGGTGCCGATTGAACTCCCGTCCGTAGTGAGGCCTAGCGCCGGGTCCGTTGGTCCTGTGCGACGAGCCGACGATAGTGCCTTGGCAACGCCGAAATCCGTAACCATCGCGGAGCCGCCGGCGAGCAGGATGTTGCCGGGCTTGATATCCCGGTGAACGATGCCCCGATCGTGCGCGAAGGCGAGAGCGCGAGACACATCCTTGAGGATTGCGACCGTCTCACGAACGGACAGTCTACCCTGACCCAGTCGCTGCGCGAGCGATTCCCCGTCGACGTACGGCATGATGAAGTACGGCAATCCGTCCGCAGTACCGGTACGAAGGACGCCAACGATATGCGGATGCTGGAGTGCTGCGACCGTCACGATCTCTCTGCGGAACCGTTCGATCGATACGGATGCGGCGAGGTGCGGGTGAAGGACCTTGATCACAACGCGTCGCGAGAGGGCCCGGTCTTCTGCGACAAAAACGCAGCTCATGCCTCCGTCGAGCTCCCGCTCGATGACATACGCGTCGCCCAACTCTGCGCGCATGATTTCTCGGATGGACAAGGTCACGGGAGGCTATTTATGATCGGGATGGTTGCCAGTTAGACGGCGCGGCTCCGAAAATGGTTGCGTGTCTATCTGCAGGATGAGACGAATACCCCGCAGTCGCGTTAATAGCTCACATTCGGGACAACTTGCTCTACCTGCTCGCAGGCAGTGTAAGAGTGAATGCCGAGCCGCTGCCGACCTGGCTTGCCGCGACGAGGTCTCCACCCATGGCGCGGGCGAGGTCGCGGCTGATGGCGAGGCCCAATCCAGTGCCTTCCTGGTTGTGTGTCAGATCGCGCGAAAGTTGAACAAATGGTTCAAAGATCGCATCGAGCTTGGCTGCGGGAATTCCAATGCCCGTATCGGTCACAGATATGCTCACTCGGCTTCCCTCCTGCATTGCCGCCACCTGCACCGATCCGCCAGACGTAGTGAACTTCACGGCGTTGGACAGAAGATTAACCAGAATCTGGCGCAGTTTCTCCGCGTCCGCGCGCACCGCCAGATCTGGATCGACCGCGCGAAACTCGACCTGTACTCCCTTGGTAAAGAACTGCGGCGCGATGAGCGGTTCCAGACTTGAAAGGGCGCTCTGGACTGAAACATCTTCCATCTCATACAGCACGTGGCCCGCCTCGAGCTTGGCGTAATTCAGCAAGTCGTTGATGAGTGACAGGAGGTGCCGCTGGCTCCGCATGATGCGTTCGAGATCATCCTTCTGCTCCTGCGTAACCGGACCGTGAATTCCAAGCGTCAACAGCTCCGCGTAGCCACCGATCGCATTCAAAGGCGTCCGCAACTCGTGACTCATCACGGCGAGGAAATCCGACTTTGCACGGTTTGCAGCTCGTGCTTCTTCCGCCGCCCGCTCCGCCTCCGAGCGAGCGAGTACGGTTGCACGCAGCAAATGCGCCCCATCCACTGCGAGTGCGGCACGACGCGCAAGCTCGCTTACGAGCGGCATATCGTCCGGTACGTAGCTACGCCCTGAGGCTGAAAAGGCGAGCAGGATAGTTCCGAGCGTGACACCGCGAACGGTCAGAGGCGCGCATAGTACCGAAATTGGATCCAGCGCCCGCAGTATTACCTGGTGCGCCTCGCGTCCGGCGGCCGATGCCTCCAGGACCACATCAGTGATGGGACTCGCGATTACGGGCGCCCCGGTGCGCAGCGTGCGCGCCACGATTCCGTCCGAATGTAGTAGTGGCGGAAAATCGCGGACGCCGGCAAGCAACAGGTCCTTCTCGGGATCTGTATGCGCAGTAGCGACGCGTCGGATGCCCGCCGGCGTATCCGGCTCCAGGAGATCTATGATGCAATAATCGGCGAGCGTCGGTACCGCGAGGCGCGCGACATTCGAAAGCGTCACGTCGTAGTCGAGCGACGACGCGAGCACCTCGCTCGCCTCTATCAGAAACTGCGCAGCGTCATCGGCGCGGTGCTTGTCGGTGATGTCGGTGCAGACACCCACTAGCCTCTGCGGCTTGCCATCTTCATCGCGAATCAGACGTCCGTGCGCTTCCAACCATCTTTCAGCGCCATCGGGGCGCAGTATTCTATATGTAAGGTGGTGGTCCTCACCTTCGATGGTTCGGCCAATCGTGCTGAAGACACGTTCCCGGTCGTCGGGATGGATGTCCTGTTCATACGCTTCGAACGTGCCGCCGAACGTGCCGGGTGCGAGTCCGTGAATCTTCTCGAGTGTCTCGGACCAACGAACTCTGTCCTCGTTGATCACCCACTCCCACGATCCCATCCGACCTGCGTCCAGTGCCATGCGCAGGCGGTGTTCGCTGTTGCGCAGCGCCGCCTCTGCAGCTACGCGGCCAGTCAGGTTTACATGGATGAGCGCCACTCCATGCTGCGTTCCATCTGAACCACATAGCGGGTAGAAATGCCCGGTCGTCCACACGGTCCGCGCGCCGTCGCGAATATAACCCGCGTCGTACCGAACAGGCGGTGTGACGATTACCTCGCCGTTGAAGGCTCTCTCGATGAGCGGCTGGACACCCTGCGCATTGAGTTGCGGATCGTGAAGCACCGAATATCCAGCCGGCGCCTGCGAGGCGGTAGCGCCCCACAGATCCTCGAATGCGGAATTGGCAAAGACGAGCTGTCCTGCCATGTTGTAGACGACGGTACTCAGTGGAGAGCTCGCGATCAGCGCGCGAGGCACTCCATCCACCCCAAGCATTTTCTCAAGCTCGCCTTTCCGTGTCATGCGGGCGCTCCAGGCGGCGGCGAATCCGAAACACGACTATTTGGCTGCGCGGTAGTGGGGAGCAATGTCATTCCCTTTCGTTCCAGCTTGCCCCATCCGACTACATGCCCTCGCAGCGCAGCCGCGATGGACTTGACGACGACCCAATACATGGTTTGTCGAAATACGAACCGTTGGATGAGCACGATCCAGGTGAGTGCCTTTTCCTCGCCCGGCTCCATTAGAAATGCAACGACAGCAGCCAACCAGTCAACCACAAGGAAAATTACATAAAGCTTGAGCACATCCTCCAGATTGCTCAGAGCGTACCGATCACCGTGCTGATACCGGGCGAGCAGGACCGACAACAGGCTCCACGCAAACAGAATGTCCGCCAATGGCGAGATGGCGGTGTAAAAGAGCTGAAATATCCAAACGTTTGGCATCGCAATCATTCCCAGAGCGCCGTACTTGGGCCGGAATGTGATGCGCTTGTGCTTCCAGATTGACTGCAGCGTTCCAAAAGACCATCGAAAGCGCTGCCGAATCAGAGTCCTGAGGGTGTCAGGCGCCTCGGTATACGCGATGGCGTCATCGGCGTAGGTAACACGCACACCCTCCTCGCCAAGTGCCCACGTCAAATCCTGATCCTCGGCGAGCGTGTCGCTGCTGAAACCACCGACCGCCTGAACATACGATTTGCGCCACGCGCCGACCGCGCCCGGGACGATCGTTATCGCGTTCAACACGGCAAAGGCGCGCCGCTCGAGATTCTGGCTGGTGACATACTCCAGCGCCTGCCAACGCGTAACCATATTGTGTCGGTTCCCGACCTTCGCGTTGCCTGCAACAGCGCCGACTAGCGGGTCGCTGAGCGGAACGACGAGCCGAGCGACGGTGGTCGGAGTGAACTGTGTATCCGCGTCGAGACACACGATTATTTCGCCACGCGATCTCGCGATCCCGAAGTTGAGCGCGCTGGCTTTGCCCCCGTTCTCCTTCCTGAATACCGTCACGCGCGGATCGTCACCGAACTCGCGCGACACAACCTCGTACGTATCGTCGGGAGAACCATCGTCCACGACCACCACATCGAGTTCACCCTGATATGTCTGATTGAGCAAACTGCGAATCGTCGCCGCTATTACCCGCGCCTCATTATAAGCGGGGACTATGATAGAAACCGGCGGTGTGTAGTGGGGCTCTGGCTTGCGGCGATGGTAGCGCTGGTAAAGGGCCAGCATGATAATTACCACGAGGCGAATCGCGCCAACGACAACGGCAATGAAGAACAGCCAGTAGAGTGTCCATTCGAGTCCGCTGACGAATGAGAATGTGGCAAGTTCAATAGTCCGCGTGACTGCGCTCCGAGGCGGCAGGGCCGGTATCGCGTCGGCTTTGGAAATGCCGGCCAGCTCGGACAACGGAACTATCGTATCGCCATGCGCTCGCAGCGAATCAATGATCGGGCCGAGCGCAGCAACGGTCTGCGCGCGATTGCCGCCGCCATCATGCAACAGCACCACATTTCCCCCGGCACGCAATCCACCGGATGTAACCAGTCCACCATAATAGCGCTGAGCCAGCACGTTCTTCACGATCTGCGCGGCCGAAATCGGCTGCCAGTCTTCAGCATCGATGTGCAGGCCGACGGTTACGTATCCGCGCTTGCTCGCGATGTCGACGGGCACCAGTTCGTCGTTTGTCGTCGGCTCGGCGTCGCCAAAATATGGCGGGCGAAAGAAGAACGAGCGGCGATCGAGGATTGCCTCCAGAAGGCGCTGATTGGCATCGATCTCGAGACGCGTGACAAAGCCGCTGGTAAGGGCAAGATTCGGATGCGTGAACGTGTGATTCCCAAACAGATTCCCCTCGCGAACTATTCTTCGCATCAGTGGAATGTGAGCTTCAACGTTCCGACCGATAACGAAAAACGTAGCGGTAGCGTTCCGCGACTTGAGCGTGTCGAGGATTTGCGGGGTCCACGTCCCGTCGGGCCCATCGTCAAACGTCAGCGCAATTTCATGATCCGATTTCCCGTATTTGCGAACGATGTACGGTGACGGATATTCGACGATGCGCTCACCGGTTATCACCCCGCGCGTCGTATCCGTGGAAAGGATCCTGCTTCCGTTCCGGGGTGACGCGACGATCTGCAGGATCTCCCCGTCCCCGATGAACTCCGTCTCGTAGCCTGTTGGTATTTCGGCGAGCACGCTCGCGGCATCGGCGACGTGTGTGGTTGCCACGGCCTTCCACAGTGCAGGATCCTCCGCACCGAGCCGCCACACGGCATAACCCGCGCCGCCGAGCGCACGTTCCGCGCGCACCTGATTGTACGCGCTCGCCCCATCGAGGTACCATACCAGGTGATCCGTCGAATCCGGATCGGTCCACGTCATGTACGGATTCAACGACTCGCGATCGAATCCCATGTGCGAGCTACCTGGATTGTCGCGACCTTTGGCGAGGACTTCCTGAAAGGTGTACGTCTCACCCGAGTTTGCGGGACCCGCATCGTTCCAGTCATATCCATAAGCGCCAAGAGCAAATATCGCCTTGCTCGCGGGAACGCTTCGCAGCATTTCGCGCGCGCGGTCGACGTACCATTGCTGGCTCGCGACTGGCCCCGGATCGCCCTTTCCGTAATGCTCGTCGTACAGCATCAGGTAGAGATAGTCATTGACTTCCGCAAATCGCTTCAGATCGCGAGGGTCGGAATTAATCGACACCGTCTGTGTCAGGAGCAGCCCGTGCGCGTGGAGCATCGTCCCGAGTCCGCGCTGGAAGCTGACGAGCGCAGGGATTGAAGCAGGCGGAACATTTTCGAAGTCGATTGCCGCACCGGCGAATTTGTATCTCAGGATCGTCGCGACAATCTGATCCTGCACCCGGGTTCGCATGGATGGAGTCGCGAGCATGGCCGTGACACCGGCGGCATTGAAGAGCTGTGTCTTTCTATCGATGTTGTTGACGAGAAGAAAGACCTTCGGATGGGTCGGGATCGAATCGTATACGCCAAAGAAGCTCGTGTCCTTCTGAATCATGCTTACATCTACGCTGTCTCCGGATGGCGAGAGGTAGCCCCACTCGGCAATGATCCAGTCGAGATCATCGTAATTGCGACGGAACGACGCGAGCGAGTTGTCCGCCCACCAGACATAGAACCCCGCGCGTATCTGGCGGGAACTCGGAACCCCTGACAGCTGACGCTCGATGGCGGCAGCTGCATTCCTGATCGACCTGGCGGTGCGTTGCACCTGCAGCGCCGCGTACAGTTCGCTGCGCTTGGAACGGCGCATCCGATTCTCCCGCTTTCCAACGAACCTCGGCGTTACGGAGTTTGACGCAGGGTTGAATGCGGGGAGTACTGGCGGGGCGAGGAGGACGATTGCTGCGAGTGACAGCAGCACAAGCGTCGTGAGAATACCAAGGAGCGTCGCGAATCGCCGCACTCGGGGCCATCGACGTCCGGTTCGGTCAAGGAAGACCGGTCCGCGGGATTCATCGTCCTCGATGTCCTCTTCGTTCATCAAGCGTGGCGCAGAATGTCCAAGGCGACGGTGCGCACTCCCTCAATGATGAACTGCACACCGATGACCATGATGAGAAGTCCCATCAATCTTGTCATCACGTTCATACCCGTGCGGCCTACGCGTCTTACAATGAACGGCGAAACGGCCAGAACGAGCCACGACACGATCATCACTCCGATAATTGCGCCGTAAAGGCCGATCAACTGGATCCGGTTGTCCGCCTGTGCCGTCAGAGTGATCACGGTTGTTATCGATCCCGGTCCGGCGAGAGTTGGAATTCCGAGTGGAATGATTCCCACCTCCGACTTCTGTTCCGCGGCCTCCTGCTCGCCGCGACTCGTCCGATCGCGCGATTTGCGGGCCTTGAGCATGTCGCTTCCGATGCCAAGAAAGATCAGTCCGCCGGCGATCCGGAATGCGTATGTCGTAATTCCGAAAAACCGCAGTATGTATGTCCCTGCGAGCCCGAACGCCACCAGAGCGATGATTCCTGTAGCCACCGCGAGCCTGAGCGTCGAGGCCCGCTGGCGCGTGTTGAGATCGGACGTCGCGGTAACGTACAACGGCACGGCGCTCAACGGATTCACGATCGCGAGCAGCGAGGTAAATGCAAGCGTCGTAAAGGCGACCGTCGATTGATTGATCACCTGTCGATTCCCTACCCGATCATCGGAATCGCGCGGAGAGACGCGATGTGGCGCTGCAGATCTTCGTGCGTGCGCGACCGTATGGTGACGTGTCCAAGCTTGCGACCGGGGCGTTCGCTCTTGCCGTAGAGATGCAGGTGAGCATCTGGAACGGAAAGCACGCGCTCGATGTCGGGGTGTTGGCCGATCAGATTGAACATCGCGGAATGGCCAACAGGACCGCAGTCGCCGAGCGGCAAGCCGCACACCGCGCGGATGTGATTCTCGAACTGGCTTGTTTCGGCGCCCTCGATTGTCCAGTGACCGGAATTGTGGACACGTGGAGCCATCTCGTTGACAATCAATCCATTCGAGGTGTCGAACATTTCGATCGCAAACACGCCCACATAACCGAGCGCCGTGAGCAGCGCGCGCGCGAATCCCTCGGCTTGATGGCGCTTGGCATCCGTGAGGCGATCCGCCGGTGCGTATGACGTTCGCAGGATCCCTTCACGGTGATGATTTTCCGCAACGGGATAGCAGAGAGTGCGTCCGTCCTGCGAACGGACTGCGATCACTGACAGCTCGCGGTCAAACTCCACATATGCTTCGTAAACGAGCGCCGTTCGGCCAAGAGAATTCCACGCCGATTCTGCGTCGGAGCGGGCCAGGACGCGCGCCTGACCCTTGCCGTCGTAACCGAGTCGCCGCGTCTTGAGGATTCCCGGCACGCCCACATCGTGCAGGGCACGTTCGAGATCGGCAAGCGAATCGACCAACCGGTAGGGCGCGACCGGTATACCGAGTTCAGTGAACTGCTGCTTCTCCGCACCGCGGTCCTGGGAGGTGACAAGCGCAACGCGCGGCGGCCAGACTGGACGGATTTTTTCGATCTCCGACACCGCTTCGGACGAAACGTTCTCGAATTCGTATGTAACAAGGTCCACACGCTCCGCAAACGCGCGCAAGGCGTCGACGTCATCGTATTCACCAATCACGACTTCGCCCACCGCGTCCGCTGACGCGCTCGGCGTCGGCGAAAAAAAAGTGAAACGCATTCCCAACGGAATCCCAGCCAGTGCCAGCATCTGCCCGAGTTGACCCGCACCAAGTATGCCGACGCGGGAGACGGGCATCTCGCGCGTGGGATCGCGCGTCACGGGATCAGCCAACCGACAAGCCAGCGAAGCACCTTGCGTATGATCCATGCCATCAGAGTTCACCGAGCGGTTCCGGTGCATCGAGCACCTTCTGCGTTTGCGCAGCGCGAAACTGCACCAGCGCCTCGCGGTACTCCGGGTGCCGGTTGGCGACTATTGCCGCCGCGAGGAGTGCTGCGTTCACCGCACCCGCCCGGCCTATGGCCAGAGCGCCAACTGGAATACCCGCGGGCATCTGCACAATCGAAAGCAACGAGTCAATTCCGTGAAGCGCCCTGGACTCAACGGGAACGCCCAGTACCGGAAGCGCCGTCTTGGAAGCGCACATTCCTGGAAGATGTGCAGCTCCGCCGGCGCCAGCGATAATCACCTCCAGCCCGCGCTCGTTTGCGCTCGAAGCGTACTCGAACAGGAGGTCCGGCGTCCGATGTGCGCTCACAATACGCTTTTCGAACGGGACTCCAAGCTGTTCGAGCGTCGCGGCCGTGTGGGACATCGTCTCCCAGTCCGACTGCGACCCCATGATCACTCCTACGAGGGGAAATGAATCTTGCACTGTGCGACAGGCCCGAAGCTCTTGCGGTGATGGACGGTCGGTCCCGCGGATAGAAGGGCCGACAGGTGGGCTGACGTGCTGTAGCCAACGTTGCGCTCCCAAAGATACGCCGGATACCGTCTGGCAAGCGAGACCATGAGACGGTCTCGCGTGACTTTCGCCACGATCGACGCGCAGGCTATGCTGTAGCACGTAGCATCGCCGCCAACGATCGCATGGTGCTCGACCTCGAGAGCCCGAATCGGAAGTCCGTCGATCAGGACATGATTAGGCACAACGCGAAGCTTTCCAATCGCGCGCCGAATCGCGAGAGTGCTGGCGTGGTAGATATTCAGCCGATCGATCTCACGGACCGACGCAGCCCCAAGGCCGACGCAGATCGCGCGAGCCAGGATCTTGACGGCGAGTTCCCGACGTTCGGATGCACTCACGGTCTTGGAGTCCGCGACGCCATTGATAGTGGCGGCGTCCGGGTCCATGACGACGGCGCATGCGACAACGGGGCCCGCAAGAGGGCCCCGTCCGACTTCGTCAACTCCGGCCAGCAGGAGCCCGCCAGCAGAGCGTAGTTCACGCTCCACAGGGCCCCATCGCATCAGCCGTTGGCGGCCGTTGCCGTCGCTGGCTTTGCCTTGCGCTCCTTGATGCGCGTCGCCTTGCCGGTAAGTGCCCGTAGATAGAAGAGCTTGGCGCGACGGACACGCCCACGCCGGATAACGGTTATGTCCGCGAGCATCGGCGAGTGAAGCGGAAAGATGCGCTCCACGCCGATTCCGTTGGAGATCTTGCGAACAGTGAAGCTCGCGGAGACACCGGCGCCACGACGTGCGATGCAGACGCCCTCGAAAGCCTGAACGCGCTCCTTATCACCCTCTTTGACCCGTACGTTTACGCGCACCGTGTCGCCAGCCCGGAACGGGGGGACATCGGTACGTAGCCACTCTTTCTGGGTTTCACTGAAGGCGTGCATGGAATATTCTCGGCGTTTTCGGGGACAGTCTTGGAAAATAGCCCGGGTGGGCCGGAACTGCAATAGACCACGGGGGGAGGCCGGCCCCCGGGGACGCATGTCAGAAACGACCCCCACTCAGCCCCGGTGACAATGGCACCGCCTCTGGCGCGATTTTTGGCAACCCTGCATCTTGTCCCATTCGCCTCGCCGCATCCTTTTACCCCCGGTTTCGATGCCAGTTCGCCGCCTTTACTCAAGCCTCATTGCGTGCCTCTGTTCCGCAGCCGTCTCCCTGGCCGCACCTACCCTTGCCAGCGGCCAGATGACGGGCGGAAGCGTTACCGGCCACGTCACCGCCCCAGGACCGAATGGCGAAACGATCAAAGGGGCCAACGTCCTCGTCCAACTTTGGACAACCGACGCCAATACGGAGGCGAAACGCGACTCGGCCTGCGCAATGTGGTTGGCCGACAAGACGATCTGGATGCAGGCGAAGGGCGAAGCGGAGTCGCCGTCCGGTGTCAACTGGACGGGCACCGCCGTCGGAAACGATCTGAACTTGCTCAACTCGCTGCTCGCGCTCAGGCGCGACACCGTTCGCGCGGACGCCAATGGTGTCTACACTTTCGCATCTGTTCCTTTCGGAGCGTACACAGTCGAAGCGGAGATGTTCGCGAACAACCGATTCCTGCAGTGGACCAAGGATGCACCCGTAATTCCGGGCAGGCTAACACGTGTCGAGCTTGACGGTTCCACGCTGGCTGAGAATCAGTACTGTCCGATATCGGCGGGCAGCGCCAGCGGCGATCAGGTCTACAACTCACGCGACCTCGACACCCCGCTCAAGATTGTGAGCGGCGCAATGGACGTCTCACCGTCGGCAACTCAGAATGGAACGGTTACTATCGATTTCGTGGTCGACGGAAACGGCGTACCCGACCAATCGACGGTCACAGTGAAGGAGACAACTGGCGCACCGGTCACAGTCGACGACGCGCGCACAATCGTTTCCAAGCTGCGCTATTCACAGCCCATGGTGAAGGGCAAGGCAGTTCGTGCCAATGCCGAGTACGTGGCGCCAATTCCTGCCACCGGTGGCGGGCGCCGTAGACATTAAGCGTGCTACTGCCGCTGCGTCAACGCTCCTGATCTTTCTTCCATTTCGCGATCTTTGCATGATCGCCGGATAAAAGAATTTCGGGGACCGTATGGCCGCGATAATCCGGTGGTCGTGTATAGCTAGGCGCTGAGATTCCCCGCCCTTCATAGAACGAATCCCCGTAAGCGCTCTCGAGATCCGACATCGCGCCAGGCATCAGTCGCGCTGTTGCGTCAATGATTGCGAGCGCCGCCACTTCACCGCCGCTCACGACAAAATCGCCGAGCGAGAGCTCTTCCGTTGCGAGATGATCGGCGACCCGCTGGTCGACGTCCTTGTAATGGCCGCACAAAAGGGTGAGCTCGGATCCACTGGAAAATCGGATCGCGTCCGACTGCTCGAACCGACGACCACGCGGGGAGAGTAACACTATCGGTGGCGTCGCGCCAAGCGCTTCCACCGCCTCGAAGAATGGATCCGGCTTCATCACCATCCCCGGACCGCCGCCGTACGGATAATCGTCAACGGTCCGATGGCGATCGTGCGTGTAATCGCGCAGATCGACAACATTGTACTTCACAGAACCAGCTGCAGCGGCGCGCGCGGGAATGCTCAGCGCGAGCGGTGTCGTGAAGAAGCCGGGGAAGATCGTGACGACATTGATCGTCAACATGCGATCAGCTCACGCGCGCTCACTCGAACAGACCTGACGACATACGAACGACGACCACGCGCGCATCGCGGTCCACTTCGCGGACTACCGACGGGCGGTAGGGGACCAGGACGTCATTGGCTGCGCGTTTCACTTCGAGCGTTAGACCCTGCGGGAGTTCGTAGCACCCCGTCACCTGACCCAGTTCTGTGCCATCATCACCGCGAACCTGCATGCCGAGCAGATCGTGGACAAACACCTCGTCCTCGCGGGGCGGCGTGATTTCCTCAACAGGAACGAGCAGATATCGCTGGCGCCACATCTCCGCCGCGGTGCGATCTGGCATAGCGTCGAACTTCACGATCAAGCCTCCGCGGTACGGCGACGCCTCCTCGACGCGCAACTCCTGTCTGCTGAGTGGATTGCGTCTATCGGCCGGGTGATTTGCAATGTCGCCGCTGATGGTTCCGGCAAAGACGCGGCACCCGGGCGCGAAGAATCGCTCGGGCTCCTCAGTGAGCAACTCGACAGTCACGTCGCCGCGAATTCCCTGCGGCTTACGGATGCGCCCTATGATCGCGAATGCGTTTTCTGGCATCACTGGAAAATGTATCCCCGCGTTCGCGGGGAAGACGGAGAGCGCGGGGATGACGGAGAATGCGGGGATGACGGAGAATGCGAGGGTGACGGGCAAAAGTAAGGCCGGCCACCGGGCCGGCCCAACGATCTTGTCACTTGTGGAAACTCTACCCCTCGGAGTCCGTGCTCTCGGAAATCGGGATGACGTTCGACAGATCAGGCTGCTCCTCGACGGCGGGAGCCTTCGATGTAACGAGTCGTCCGGTACGCGCTTCGTGGCGGCGCTTGAGGACACCAGCGCGACGCAGCAGCGACCGAACAGTATCGCTCGGCTGTGCGCCAACGTTCATCCAGTAGTTTGCGCGATCTTCGTCGACGTTCAATCCGCCCTCGCTCTGACGCGGAGCATACTGACCAATGATCTCGATGAACTTGCCATCGCGCGGACTTTGCGAGTCGGCTACGACGATACGATACACGGGCGCCTTCTTGCGACCGATGCGGCGGAGACGAATACGAACCATGGGATTACTCCAATGCGGGGTTGCGGGTCGAACGCCGGACTCATCGCGACCACGGAAAATCCGCGGCGCATCCGGTATAGCCAGAGAAACTTAGCGCATGCCGAACATCCCAGGGAGTGCCGGCATCCGGCCCCCGGGCTTGGAACCCATCTTTTTCATCATCTTCTGCATGTCACGAAACTGCTCCAGGAGCCTGTTTACTTCCTGGATCGTCCGCCCGGATCCGCGAGCGACCCGGGCGCGGCGGGATCCGTTCAGGAGGCCCGGATCGCGGCGTTCTGCCGGCGTCATCGACAGGATCATCGCCTCGACGTGCTTGAGCCGCTTCGGCTCGGTCTTCATCTGCTTGAGAGCCTTGGTGTTGACCCCCGGAAGCATTTTGAGGATTCCCTCCAGCGGACCCAGCTTTTCGATCTGCTTCATAGCTGTGAGGAAGTCACCGAGGTCCATCCCCTCCTTTCGAACCTTCTTCTCGAGCTTCTTGGCTTCCGCCGCATCGAAGGCACCCTGGGCCTTTTCAACCAGGGTCAGAACGTCTCCCTGCTGAAGGATCCGGCCCGCCATGCGGTCGGGATAGAAGTCCTCGAGTGCATCGGATTTCTCGCCAACACCGACGTACTTGATCGGTTTCTTCGTCGCACCGTAGATCGATAGCGCGGCACCACCGCGCGCGTCGCCGTCCATCTTCGTGAGGATCACGCCGGTAATGTTCAGAGCCTTGTCGAAACCCTCGGCTATGCGCACCGCGTCCTGACCGGTCATGCCGTCGGCGACGAGCAGAATCTCGGTTGGCGAAATCTCCTTCTTCAACCGCAGGAGTTCTGCCATCATCGACTCGTCGATCTGCAATCGTCCGGCGGTATCAACAATCACGACGCGATCGCGGTCACGCTTTGCTTCCTCGATGCCCGCCTTCGCGATGCGCACGACATCCTGCGTCGCGCGGTTGGAATACACCGGAATGTCGAGTTGCTTACCAAGCGTTTCGAGCTGATCGATGGCGGCTGGACGATACACGTCGGCAGCGATGAGACGCGTTGCGCGACCTTCCTTCTTCAGCTTGAGAGCCAGCTTTCCGGCCGTCGTGGTTTTTCCGGAACCCTGCAGCCCAACCAGCATCACAACTGTCGGCGGAATGGATGAAAGCTTGAGCCCTTCGCGACGTTCGCCGAGCATCGCGGTGAGCTCTTCGTACACGACTTTGATCAGCTGCTGGGCCGGCGAAACGCTCTTGAGTTGGCTGATGCCGACGGCCTTCGCTTCGACGCGTTCCAGGAACTCGCGCGTGAGCGTGAACGACACGTCCGCTTCGAGCAGAACACGGCGGACCTCGCGCAGGCCCTCCTTGATGTCGGACTCGGTAAGAACACCGCGTCCGCGCAGTTTGGCGAAGGTGTTCTCGAGTTTATCGGATAGTTCTTCGAACATTCATGAAAGATAAGGGGGTGGATGGCTCCGGTCGGCCCCGCTTGCGCGGGAATTATGACCCTGGCAAATACCGCATCGCCAGGGATGACCGGCCGTCCCTCACCAGCTGCGGAGAATCGCCCTAGATTCCCTGAGATGCCCAAGCCGCAACGCAAGGAAGAGATCCTCCGTTCGGAGCTGCCGCCGACGCTTCCGCTGATGGCGCTCCGCTCCACGATCGTCTACCCACTCGGCACAATCGCCGTGCAGATGGGAGCGCCGGAAAATCTGGCACTCCTCAAGGCACATGAGGAGCCCGGGCTCATCGTGGCTCTCGTGGTTGCGACGGGCGACCACGATCAGGATGCCGATCTTGCGCGGTTCGTTGGTAGAGTAGGTGTCGCTGCGCGGATTCACGAGCGCATCAATCTGCCTGGCGACACCGTCCAGATCACGCTGCAGGGACTTCGGCGAATCGTTATCGACGGTATCGTGCGCACCGACCCCTATCCGGAAGCGCGTGTGAAACCGGCGCGTGAGGTGCAACCTGACGCAATCGAGGTGGACGATCTGGTGTCGCGCGTCGCGTCTGCCGCGGAAACGCTCGCGGAATTGATCGATCGCATCCCGGACGAGGTCCCGGCGATCCTCAAAATGAACATCTCGGATCCGGGACGCTTCGCGGACCTTGCGGCGACGAACATGAACTTCCGAATCGCCGACAAGGACGAGGTTCTTCAGAGGCTCGACATCGGCCAGCGACTGCGCTTCATCCTGACGCGACTGGAACGGGAAGTTGCGCGCGCACGCGTCGTGGAAGATGTGAAGCGCCAGACCGAGATCAAGATTGAGCAGCATCAACGCGAGTTCTACCTGCGCCAGCAGCTTCGCGCGATCCAGGCCGAGCTCGGTGAGACGGACCCGGGCGAGAAGGAGTCCGCGCAGCTGCTTCGTCGCGTCGAGGAAGCAAACCTGCCAGAGCGCGCACTGGCCGAGGCGAGGCGCGAAACCGAACGACTGCGAATGCTGTCGCCCGCGTCCAGCGAGTACCAGGTGATCCGAACCTATCTCGACTGGATTCTGTCGCTCCCCTGGAACGACCGCAGCGGTGCCGATCAGATAGAACTCAAGGCGGTTGAAGAAGCACTCGATTCGCGCCATTACGGACTAAGCGACGCGAAGGAGCGCATCATCGAATATCTGGCTGTTCGCAAGTTGCGCGGCGGCGATCAGCACGGACCGATTCTCTGCTTCGTCGGCCCACCGGGCACGGGTAAGACGTCGCTCGGCGAAGCAATCGCTACATCGATCAGTCGCCAGTTCTATCGAATATCAGTCGGCGGAGTACGCGACGAAGCGGAAATACGCGGACACCGTCGCACGTACGTGGGTGCCATGCCTGGGCTCATCATCCAGGCGCTGCGTCGCGTTGCGGTGCGCGATCCTGTGATGATGATCGACGAGATCGACAAGATGACGCAGGGCGGGCCATCGGGCGATCCGACGGCTGCGATGCTCGAGGTGCTGGATCCGTCGCAGAACAAGACCTTCGTCGACCACTACCTGAATCTTCCGTTCGATCTATCGTCGATCCTTTTCATCTGCACGGCAAATAATCTGTTCGACATTCCGCCTGCACTGCGTGACAGGATGGAGATTATTCGCATCTCCGGTTACACAGTCGAGGAGAAAGTCGAGATTGCATGGCGCTACCTCCTGCCGCGACTGCTGGTAGATCACGGGATCAGCGACAAGGACATTCAATTCACGGACGAGACGCTGGCATTCATTGCCAACCGCTACTCTCGCGAGGCCGGATTGCGCAATTTCGAGCGAAATCTCGCGGCGATCATGCGCAAGCGCGCAAGAAAAAAAGCGGAGGGAGAGGAAGGTGCGTGGATCGTGGACCTGGCTATGGTCAACGACGTACTCGGCGTCCCACGATACACGGTTGAAGAGGCGGAAATGGAGCCCGAGATCGGCGCCGTTACCGGTCTGGCGTGGACCGCGACGGGTGGAGATCTCATGCAGATCGAAGCGCTTCGGATGCCTGGCACCGGGCGGCTTATTGTCACAGGGCAGCTGGGCGACGTGATGCGTGAGTCGGTCGACACGGCGTATTCCTACGTCCGGGCGCGCGCCAAGACACTCGGAATCGCAGTTGATGAATTCAAGGACACCGATGTCCACATCCACTTCCCTGCAGGCGCGATTCCGAAGGATGGGCCCAGTGCCGGCGCCGCGGTTACGCTAGCAATCGCGAGCGTGCTGAGCCGGCGTCCCGTTCGACGCGATCTCGCGATGACGGGCGAGGTAACGCTGCGTGGCAAGGTGCTCGAGATCGGAGGCGTGAAGGAGAAGGTGCTGGCCGCCTATCGCGCGGGGCTGCGCGAAGTGATGATGCCGAAGCCGAACGAGAAGGACCTGCGTGAGATTCCCGTCGAGGTGCGTGATGCAATGAAGTTCACGCTTGTCGCCGACATGAACGACGTACTGCGGGAGGCTTTGCTGCCTGCTCCGGAATCTCCGTTCGTCGACGCGCTACGGGAGCCAGATGCACCCACGGGAATCACTGGCCTCGCGGATGTCGCGAGCGGCGACGGCATGAGCGAGGTTGCAGAATAGCGAGGGCTTAGCCGGTCAAAGCGCCCGCGTCAGAGCGTACAGCGCGAGACCGACCATGCCTCCCACAATCGTGCCGTTGATTCGCACGAATTGCAGATCACGCCCGATTTGCAGCTCGATTCGGCGCGATGTTTCCTGCGGGTCCCATGCGCTCACGGTGCCGGAAATGAGTTGCGCGATCTCGGTGCGCGATGCATCGACCACGGCCAGTACTGCGTCGTCGATCCAGAGGTTGAGCTTTTCTGACAGGACCGTGTCCTTGAGCGCATTGTGTGCCAGCGCCGCAATCGCAACCTCGAGGCGGCCGCCCTCGAATTGCTCCTGCTCCGTCCGCACAGCGTACTCCTTCAACTTGCGCTTGATATCGGCCCATATGGTGGCGAGAAATTCGCGCATCGCCTCATGCCCGAGCAACTCTTCCTTCAATGCCTCCGCATGCGCAATCGTTTCGGGCGATGACTGCAACCGGTCGATGAAGTTCGTGACAGCCTCGTCGAAGCGGTGCCGGAGAGGATGGTCGGGATCGTCACTCACTTCGGCAAGCGTGCGGCCAATGCCGGTGACAACACGATCGGAGATGCGCTTGTCGACCACGTTCGGGATCCACCACGGAGTCTGCTCCTGCACCTTCTCACGGATCAACGTGTCGTTGGCTTCGGTGGCGCGCGCCGCGAGCCGCAATGCCTCGTCCAGCAATTCCTGATGCCGGCCGTCGGCAGTGAGCAATTGAAGCGCCCTGCCGAGGAGGGGGGCCACCTGTACGCCGCGTAATCGATCGGCGGCAGTGCGCTCAAGGAACGATTGTACATCTTCATCCTTCAGCACGTTCGCTGCAGAGGTCAGAGCGTGCGCCGTTACTCGCGTGACACTGCGCGCATTCGCTGGATCCGACAGCCAGTGGGCCGCGCGGTCGCCGAGTCGAAGGGAGGCCAGCTTGTATGAGACTACTGCGCGATCCAGAAAATTCTGTTGCACGAAATTCCCGAGCGCGCGGCCGATTCGATCCTTTCTGGCTGGCACGATCGCGGTATGGGGGATCGGGATTCCGAGCGGATGCCGAAACAGCGCCGTTACCGCGAACCAATCCGCGACACCACCCACCACGGATGCTTCCGCAGCGGCGCGAACATAGCCAAGCCAGACCCAGCTGTGGCTTCGCCCCAAAAGGAGGGTGACGACGAAGATCGCCGCCGCGGAGACGAGAAGCAGAAGGGCGAACCGCTTCATCCGATCGAGGCGCTCACGCTTGACGGCCTCGTCGGCAATCGGCGGCGCAGCCAGCCTGAGCGGCGCCAACGGTGGCAGGGCTGGGGGGAGAAGCGGCTCGTGACTCGTCACTTCTGAATGTTAATGCGGAGGGGGTGTATTCTCATATCACATTTATTGGATCCAGTATCCGATCCGGCCCGGCGACCGGGGCCCGAACCGCGATTGGAACCGGTAAATCGATTCCGTTCGGCAGTATCTGCTAAAGGGGCGACTGTGGCAACGCGCTTGCACCTGAGAGGCGGAGGTTTGTTCATGTTCGCCGTTCAGCATTACGGACCCACGTCCCGCACCGGCCCGAGAAATGTCGGAGACACTCGTTCAATTTGACGAGCCGCAGCTTAGCGCTGACGGCCGGATGTTTATCGCACAGGTTCGGGGAGAGCAGGTCCCTACCGGATTGTGGGAAGCATGGCTCGAGTTTCAGCCGCGAATCGGCGGCGAGCCGGTGCGCACTGCGCCAGAAACCGAACAGCTATCTCGCGGCGATCTTCGGTTCTGGGCGGCCGGTATCACCCGCGCTCACCTCGCAGAAGCCCTTGAAAGAGCGTTGCACTGGCACAGCTCAGGACCAACGCGTCCAGTCAACAGCGTCACTGGTGCAAGCAGCGCCGCCGGTCACCGCCTCTCCGCGGACCCGGTCGTCGTGGCGGGAGCGTCGCCAATTCTCGACCCGATCGCACTTTATCAACGATCGGGAGAATACACGCTTCGCCAGGAACTGCGGGAGCTCGACGCTCGGCGGCTTGCAGACATTATCGGAGCGTTCGGCATCGACGAGGTGGATGTGCTCGATCTCGCGCGCACTTACGAAGACGCGCTCGCTGAGAAAATTGTGGCGAGCGTGCAACAACGTGTGGAATCAATTCGGACATTTTCGCCCAAAGCTGACGCAGGCCTTACAAAGTAAACGCGTTCTATAAGTGCTGGACCAGCATCGATCGCTGTGGAAAGTTTTCCACACGCCGTGCCGAAAACGAATGTACGTGCGGGCACAGAACCAGTCAGTGTGAGGTTGGACCGCCGAGCCTCACGTCACTTACCGATACCGGCGCCGCAACGCCGCTAGGCGTGGCCACGAAGAGCACCACGGCACGGCCGTCTACCATGCCCGTCGAGAGTTTCACGGAACGTGCGCGCTGCTCCGGCTGCATGGCGGTCACCGCACGCTGCGCCACCGCATAGAAATTTGCTGCGGCAGCCGGTGTCAGCCAGACCGTAGCCCACGCGATCGCGAGCCCATTACGTGTTTCGAACGTCATGTAGCGATCGCCATTCCACCCCGACGATCCATGGGCGGCCTGATCGGTGTCATTGAGCTGTTGATACAGAAAGAGACGAGTTTCGAATTCTCCGAGATTGTTCTCATACGTCGGAGTCACACCCGATACCGGTTTGAATGAGACTGGTGTCGGCTCGACACGTTTCCCGAAATACTCACCAACGTGAAGGATCTGCGCCGTCGATGTTGGCGGATCGGTGAACGGCGCGTGGTTCGGTTCGCGCGCGCGGAAGGTTCGCACGAACTCGGCACCGCTCAGGTACGGAAAGATCAGAGTCTCCTGAATCACCATTGGTGCGCTTGCATAAACCGGCATCGCGGCTTCGTTGTTACGGATAGTTTCGCGGACTCGCTCCCATCCTGCTGGCAGCCCGACGGCGATGTTTCCAGGTCCGAGCATCGCCTGAATCTGTTCGTAAACGGCTTCGCCCTCGAATACCGCCTGGGCTGCAGTCTGGCGGTCGTTGTCGCCGGTAAGCTTCTGGACCGAATCCAGGCTCACATACTGATCCTGCAAGGCATGAACGAGCTCATGCGTTACGATGACTTGCGTTTCATCCTTCGGTGAATCCTTGACGATGTACAGCACCTTCGTTTCCGGGTCGTAGTATCCAACGATCTGCTCCTCGAGCAAGCGCGTCATCAGATTGGGAAGATTCAGGGTGTCGGGAATCATCCCCAGCAATTTGTACGCAGCGGATTGGCCGGCAATTTCGCGTCTTGTTGCCGAGTCGGTTATCTGCTTGAGCACATAGGAACGCACCTGATCCTTGCTGCGAATCTCTATTTTGGGTGGGGTCTTGAAACGCAGGCCGACTGCCTTCTCGACTGCAGGAATCGCTTTGGCGACGATATCGTCGTACGGGCCGCCCGTTGTTTTCGGAGGGCGCCGGCACGAGACAAGTGCGATTGCCGAAGCCGCAAGAACAAGCGCCTCGAGCGAGCGCCGGCGGATCTGAACGATGCGCAATTTCATGATGCCATGAATCGAGAGATGTACCAGTGGATCAGCGGATCGCCGTAAAAAAGTGCGAGCACTGCGGCGGGTGCCAGAAATACACCGAACGGGACCAGAGGGAACGCCGCTTCCTCACTATTGTCCGAAGACACGGAGCGCGCTCGAATTCGGCTGACTGGCAGTACGATGCCGAGAAACACGACCACGCCGAGCGCAGCGCCGATGAAGATCGTAAGCAACCCACGCTGTGGGCCGAGTGCGGCGCCGACGACCGCCATGAGTGTTACGTCGCCAAATCCCATCGCCTCACGCTTGAGCGCCGCCTCGCCAAGCCAGCCCGCAATCGCGATCGCGCCGGCGCCGGCAAGCGCCCCCATCATCGCATCGTAAGGAACAGCGAAGGCGGATTCAGAATGTGCGAAAGCAGCAACCAGGGACGTAACGATTACCCAGATGAGTCCGAAGACAGTGAATCCGTCGGGGATCACGTAATGCTTCGCGTCCGTGATCGCAATCCCGATCATGAGCGTTATGAAGACTGCGACACGAACCGTGAGAAGCGTCGGACCGAATACTATTGCGGAACAGAGCCACACGAGTGCGACGAGCAGCTCGACGAGGGGATACTGTGGCGAGATCGGAGCAGCACACCCGGCGCAGCGGCCGCGCAAGCCGACCCATCCAAGTATCGGAATGTTTTCGTACGCGCGAATCGGACGCTCGCAGTTGGGGCAGCGCGATGGCGGTTTCACAACGGACATTCCAGCCGGCCACCGCGCGATGCACACATTCAGGAACGAACCGATACATGCTCCGAACAGAAACGCGAACACGCCAGTGACCACGTCATTCATGCTGTTGTGACCGCATAGAGGAGGATTCCGGTGGCGACGGCAACGTTGAGCGATTCGACGCCGACGATTGGGATCGCGACTGTTCGCTTCGCCGCAGCGGCGAGTTGGGGAGAGACTCCAGCCGCTTCATTTCCAACGACGATTGCCAGCCCGGAATCGCCACTCGGGCGGACGACAGGCTCGCCCGTCGCGCTCGTAGCCCAGATCGGCATCCCGACGCCGGCGAGGAAACTCAGTGTCTCCTCTGTGCTCGCCGCAAACGCGTTGTGCGTGAAGAGAGCACCCATCGCGGAACGTACCACCTTGGGATTCCAGAGATCTGCCGTCCCGGGCAGCGTGACAGTCGCAGTGACGCCGAATGCCATAGCGGTTCTCAGGATCGTCCCGACGTTCCCGGGATCCTGTACTCCGTCGAGCACGAGCACGATTCCGGTGGGGTCGATACCTTCGAACGATCGTTCGGGACGATCTGCTATAGCGAGAATTCCCTGCGGGCTGTCTGTATCGGAGGCGGAGGCCAGCTCTGCATCGCTCACGTCTGAGAGGTCGAATCCGCGGTCAGCTGCGATGGCTCGCGCGTGGCGGTCGAGCGACGATCCTCGTTCGGTCTCGAGGATTCCGGGGGAGAGGAGGACCGATCGCACGCGGAGCGGAGAGGCGAGGAGTTCCTCCACGCAGCGGACGCCTTCTGCCAGAAACAGTCCTGTGCGCTCGCGCGCTCGCCTGCGCTGGAGATCGCGGGCGACGGTGAGCGGCTTCACGAGTGCGAGTTTGGGACTTGTTGGGGTATTTGCATGGAATAGCTTTTGCCTTTGACAGGCGGGAAATCTACAGCGAGACCGTGAATGAAACGAATAGTGATACTTGTGGCGACCATCGCGCTGGCTGGCTGTGCGGTGAGTCAACAGCAGGAAATACAGATGGGTCAGCAGTATGCTGCACAGATTTCGCAGCAATTGCCGCTGATCAACGATCCTGAAGTTGTTCGATACATAAACGTTCTTGGCGATTCCATCGCCAACGTCACGAGCCGTCGTGACCTGGACTGGCATTTCTATGTCGTGAACAGCTCGGAGGTGAACGCCTTTGCCGTGCCGGGTGGCTATGTATATGTGAACCGTGGTCTGATCGAGCGTGCGACGAGCATGGACGAGCTTGCTGGCGTGCTCGGTCACGAGATTGGACACGTTGTCCGCAGGCACAGTGTGAAGCAGATGCAGAAGGAACAGGGTGCCAACATCGGAATCACTCTTGCCTGCGTACTCACGTCGGTTTGCAACAATCAGGCGGCCGGCACGGTGGTGAACGTTGGCGCGTCAGCGATCTTCGCGAAGTTCAGCCGCGGTGACGAGGCTCAGGCAGACGAGGAGGGTTTCAAGAACGTGGTGCGCGCGGGGGTTTCACCCGAAGGTCTCGTGACCATGTTCCAGAAACTGATCGACGAGCGGAAGGCTACTCCAGGCGCGGTGGACGCGTGGTTCGCGACACATCCACTCGAAGAGGATCGAATAGCGGACGTGCAGCGGCTGATCAACACGCTTACTCCGGCGCAGCTAGCCGGTTTGACGAAGGACTCGAAGAACTTCCACACATTCAAGTCGCGACTGGCGACGTTGCCACCCCCGCCGCCGACAAGGGGGCAGTAGAGTGTGAAAATGGGGCGGCGGCCACGCCACCCTTTTTACGAAAGTGCGATGAACTCGCGCACCAGTGACTGGAACTGAATGGCAACGCGCGAAGTCGTTTCGAGCACCTCGGCGTGGTCCAGCGGTGTCTTCTCGATTCCTGCTGCGAGGTTCGTGATGCAACTGATTCCTGCCACGCGCATTCCGAGCATGCGCGCCATCGTGACTTCCGGAACGGTTGACATTCCAACCGCGTCGGCGCCCAGCGTTCGCAGCATGCGCACCTCGGCTGGTGTCTCGTAGGCCGGCCCGGGAAGCATCGCGTAGACCCCCGACCGAAGCGGAATCCCCAGCCTGGTAGCTGCCATGTGCAGCCGTTCGCGGAGCTGCGGATCGTAAGCATTGGACATGTCAGGGAATCGAACGTCACCCGGCTCCGCGGCTCCGGTCAATGGGGAAGCGAAGGTGAGGTTGAGGTGATCCTCGATCACCATCAGGTCGCCCGCAGCGAAGGCAGTGTTGACTCCGCCTGCAGCGTTTGAAACGAACAGACTCCGCGCGCCGAGCGCGTGAGCCACGCGAATTGGAAAAGCGGTGAGTTGCAGAGGGTAGCCTTCGTAAGCGTGGAACCGACCGGCAAATACCGCGACCACCCTTCCCGATATCTCGCCAATTACGAGTCGGCCAGCGTGGCCGGCGATCGTGACATCGGGGAAGTCGGGAATTTCGTTGTAGGGAATCGCAACCTGGCCGCGCACGTCCTTGACGAGCCCGCCAAGTCCCGAGCCGAGGACGACGGCCATTTCCGGAACCACGTCGCCGATGAGTGGCTGAATCGTCGCGGCCGAATTCCGCGCCGCCTCGCCGCCGTATGGTCTCATGCGACGTGTCCCCAGTCTCGTTGGAGTTCAGCGCGGATGTTCGCGATAAGCCTGGTCCTTTGCCCAAGCGGAAGGAACGAGGCCTCGCACGCGTTCATTACGCAGGTACAGAGATCTGCGATGGTCAGGCCAAGCTCGTTGACCGCGCGCGCGTACTCGTCAGTGAGTGTGACACCACTGATAAGGCGGCTGTCAGTGTTGATCGTTACACGAACACCGGATTCCAGATACCGGCGGAGCGGATGCTGCCTGTAAGCTGGAACCGCGTGTGTCTGCTCGTTGCTGGTAGGACACATTTCCAGTGTGATCCCCATGTCACGAATGTAGTCGAGAAGCGCGGGGTCTTCTTCGGACCGAACTCCGTGACCGAGCCGCGATACATTGCAATCGAAGAGCGCACTCTCGATTGACTGGGGACCCGCCGCCTCGCCTGCGTGACATGTTACCTGCAGAAAGTGTTCGCGCGCATAGGCAAACGCGGCGGCGTGATCGACCGCGGCAAATTCCGCTTCCGCACCCGCAAGGTCGAAGCCTACCACGCCGGACTCCCTGTGGCGCACGGCGGCCTGCGCCGCTTCCAGCGAGCGGGACGGATCCCAGTGACGCAACGAGCACGTGATGAACCGTGCGATGGTACCAAACTCGGCTTCCCCACGGGCGAGGCCGCGCGTGGTTGCCTCGATCACCTGATCCACAGTCAGGCCGCCTCGGATATTGAGATGTGGCGCGTTCCGGACTTCGATGTAACGGACACCGTCGCTGCTGGCGTCCTCCACAAGCTCGTACGCGACTCTTTCAAGTGCGGACTCGGTCTGGAGAATCGAAATCGTGGTGTCGAAGCGATGCAGGTAGTCGGCGAGATCGGCGACGTTGTTCGCGCACATGTAGTCGCGCAACTCCGCGGCACTCTGTCGCGGCAGCGTGATACCATGCTCCGCGGCGATGTCGAGCATCGTCGCCGGGCGAAGCGATCCGTCGAGGTGACAATGCAGTTCGACCTTGGGCATGCTGCGCAGTTCTTCAGCTGTAACGCGTGTCACGTGATTTCGGTTCGTGTTTGGATGAAAGGGTCATCTGGCGGTGCCGGGCTTGACGAAGGACCAGTTGTTCAATCTGTAATCTGACTGGCGTATTACACGCAGGCGTCGTACTTCCTCGATGATCAGCTGGCGGATGTCCTGCTGATTGTCGTAAACGACCGGAGCGTCGCGCAGCATCGCGTAACCGCCACCGCCGGATTGGCGATAATTATTGAGTGCCATGGTGAACGTGTCAGCTGGCGCGACGTTTCTGCCATGATACGTCAGCGCGACGACGCGTTGTCCAACTGGCCGCCGCAGGTCGACAGTGTAGTTCACACCGCTCACCACATCGAAGTTGTATGCTGCGACAGTCGTATCCGGAATCAACGCGCCGTCCGGATTCGACTTGTAGTAGCGACTGCTGTACTCAAGATACTCTTTCAACTGCGTGCCGGTGAGGCGAATAGCACGAAGGGTGTTGTCGTAGGGGTAGAGTTGCGCCAGTTGCGCTACGGTGATTGGGCCGGGACCAAGATGAGCGTGGAGATCAAAGGCGGCAGTGGATGCAAGGTCGGCGCGGGCCGCGCGACGTTCTACCTCCAGAATCAAGCCGGTGATTCCAGTTGGCGCCATTCGCGCGGAGTCGGATCGCCAACTGTCTGGTGTCGACCCGATCGTCGAGTTGACATACTGAAGCGTCTCCTCGTGGGCCTTTCGCACAGCACTGATGACCGCAGCCTGCTCCTCGTGATTGGCGGCCTGCACGAGCGTGGACGTCGCCTGCGACGAGAGCCACCGGCCTGCACTGTCGCACGCCACAGGCAGTGTTACGACGGCAACGCTCGTTGCCCAGTTCTTCGGCTGCACGACCAGAGTACGTCCGATCATCTGCCCGGGATTTTCGCGATGGGAGTGGCCGTACACCACGACGTCGATACCGGGAATCTCGGCAGCGACTCGCGCAGCAACATTTTCGCCTGGCAAGTTCGTCGTGACGGTATCGTAGCTCGACGGTTCGTTCAAGCCGGAATGCAGCACGACGACGATCACATCGGCGCCACGTGCTCTTGCGTCTGCAACGGCGCTACGCACGCTCGGGACTATATCTCCGACGCGCAGGCCAGCGGCCGCGAGGTTGGATGCGTCCCACAGATTGGAGCCCGGAGTGGTTGCACCGACGATTCCCACGGCGACACTGTCGCGGTGAGCGAGGATCATCGACGAATATGGATGCGTCGCTCCATTGCGACTCACGTTGGCGGCGAGCATCGGAAAGGTTGCCTGCGCGACGGCGCTGTCCAGGTACGGCACACCGTAATTGAATTCGTGGTTTCCGATTACGGCGGCATCGTAATGCATCGCGTTCATCGCCGCGACAATCGGGTTGGTTCGTGACCGCGAGATGCGCGCTGCGAGGTATGCGAGCGGCGTCCCCTGCAGCATATCCCCTGCGTCGACAAGCAGAACTCGTCCTGGGTTCGCCGAGCGCACGGAGTCGACAATCGTAGCGGCGCGAGCGAGTCCGCGGAGCGGATCGACGCGATCGTCGTAATAATTCCAACCCCTGATGTGCCCGTGGACATCAGTCGTGGCCGCGATTCGAAGGCTGACGGCGGCGCCCGGACTACATTTCCCTGCCGGTCGGTTGACGGCGGAAGCGACCGAATGCAGACTGGGTGGGGCGGCGATTAGAGCCACCAGCGCCGCTGAGGTAAGTCCCAACATCACAATAAGTTATCGACTCCGGCCGAGGTCGGACACCATCGCCCGGTACGGGATCGTGACAATGTGACGCTCCCGCTCTGCCTTGCAACCAGTGAACTTTCGGCACGACCATGACATCAGCAGATCAGGCCGGCACTGCCGCTGAGCGAATTCTGGTCGTCGATGACGAGCCAGACATTGTTGCTCTCGTAGCCTACCATCTTGCTCGCGCCGGTTACGGTGTTTCGACAGCGAGCACGGGTCCCGAGGCGCTGGCCAAGGCGACCAGTGAACTGCCGGCGCTCATCGTGCTCGATCTCATGCTCCCCGGCATGTCCGGGTTCGAGGTCCTGGAACGACTGCGCGCGGATCCAGCCACCGCGAATATCGCCGTGCTGACACTCACCGCGCGCCGCGAGGAGCCTGACCGGGTTCGCGGGCTGATGCTCGGTGCGGACGATTATCTGACTAAGCCGTTTTCGCCGCAGGAACTGACGCTTCGTGTCGGAGCGATCCTTCGCCGCCTGCGCGCGCCGGAAACCGTGCGACCCGATGTCGTCAGGGTCGGCCCGGTGCAGATTAATCGCGGCGCGCACGAGGTGCGCGTTGAAGATTCGATTGTGGATCTTACACCTACGGAATACAAACTTCTCCTCACCTTGGCAGAGCGTAAGGGTCGCGTGCTCGCGCGCAGGCTTTTGCTGGAAACGGTCTGGGAGGCTGCGCCGGACATCCAGACCCGCACAGTCGACATGCACGTTCAGCGGCTACGGGCAAAGCTTGGTCCGGCTGGCGACATGATCGAGACGGTGCGTGGCTTTGGATACCGCATAAACATCGGAGCACACAGAGTTGATTGATGTCACGCTTGCTGCAGCAGGGATTCCATCCTCGACAGGTCAAGCCCTGAGATGAAGCTGGCAAACCGGCTGCTCCTGTCGTCCCTTGCCGTGATCATTGCTCTCACGATCACGGTGGCTCTCATCCTCGATCGCCAGCTTCACCAGAGAATGGCGGCCGAGAACATCGCTGAACTCGCGCGCGAGGCGCAGTTTGTGGCTGCACAGTGGACTCCAGCGGTCAAACCTCTCGAACTTGCGCACGCCGCTGGTCGCTCGCTGGGACATCGGGTAACGCTCATCCGTCGCGACGGCGTTGTGCTTGGCGATTCACAGTTCGATTCTGCGGGAGTAGCCGGCCTTCAGAATCATTCGCATCGGCCGGAGGTCATGGTTGCGTTTGCCGGCGGTATCGGCTCGTCGCGCCGGACGAGTCCATCAGAGGGCGATGACGAAGTGTATGTCGCGGTTCCGGCCGAACTCGGCGTGGCCCGGGTGTCCCAGAATACTGCCTCCGCCGACGCGATATTCGACCGTGCGCTCGGCGACGTCGCCTTTGCGGGTGCGGTTGCAGCTACAATAGCGCTGCTGCTTGCGGCTCTGTTCGCGCGATCTGTTTCGCGGCCAGTGATCGAGCTCCGCGACGCAGCGCGCGCAATCGCGGATGGCGATCTGTCCCGTCATCCGCCGATATCGGCGCCAGGCGAGATCGGGGATCTTGCGACAGCACTTTACAGCATGTCGGAACAGCTCGGAGCCAGGCTGAAGGGACTGGCGGACGAAGAATCTCTCCTATCCGCCGTGGTCGAAGCGCTGAGCGAGGGTATCCTCGCGGTGAGCGCTCGCCGATCAGTACTGCGCATAAATACTGCGGCGCGAACGATGCTTGGACTTCATGAACCGGTTCCTTTCTCCGCGGATCATATTCCGCGCGAACGTGTGCTTCAGGATGCGCTCGAGGAAGCGCTGCGCGGCCATTCAACCGATGATCAATCGATCGAGGTGGCTGGTCGCATGATCGCGGTGGCCGCGCGCGCGCTCCCGGACGGCGGTGCGGTGTTGGCGCTGGCCGACCTCACCGCCAAACGAAGACTGGAGGCGGTGCGCCGAGACTTTGTGGCGAACGTGTCCCACGAGCTGCGTACGCCACTCACCGTCATTGGCGGATTTGCCGAGACACTCGCCGAACCAACGCTATCCGACGCGGACCGGAGACGTTTCGCCGCACTTATTCAAAGCAACACCGCGAGGATGCAACGCATCGTCGATGAACTACTGGATCTTTCCCGCATCGAGTCCGGCGGGTGGGTCCCGCGACCCGAGAATGTCGACGTCGCGGCGGTCGCGGCGGAAGCCATTGCGTCCGTGACCAAGGTGGCGGCGTCCAACGAGGTGGTCACGGAGGCGCAGGTGGCCAAGGATGCGCGCTGGGTGTACGCGGACCGGACGGCGCTCCGTCAGGTGATAGGGAATCTTGTCGAGAATGCTGTCCGCCACACCTTCCATGGTACCGTGACGGTATTTGCACGGCGCGATGATGATGGTTACACATGGCTTGGAGTCCGCGACTCCGGTGTCGGGATCGCGCCAGCCCATCTCCCAAGGATATTCGAACGATTTTATCGTGCCGACTCGGCTCGCTCGCGAGAGAGCGGGGGCACCGGCCTGGGCCTGGCCATCGTCAAACATCTCGTGGAAGCGCATGGCGGCCAGGTGCGTGCAGAGAGCGTGCTGGGACGCGGCACCACTGTGAGTGCATCGTTTCCGCCTGCAGTGTCATCCCGCCGTGAGGTGTGACATAGTCGTTACCGAATAGCGGTCAGTTCCGTGATGTGGGCAAGCGAAGATTCGGTGTTCACAAAAAACCTTCACGGAGAACTCAGTGATCAAAGCTGTTCGTATAGCCGCGATAGCCGCGGCGATCTCAGGCGCATTCGTCTCGATCGCGGGCGCCCAGGTGACAGACCTGACGGGCGCCGGCTCCAGTTTCGCCTACCCGATCTATTCCAAGTGGGCGTCGATGTACGCCGCGAAGACCGGAGTACACGTCAACTACCAATCAATTGGATCGAGCGGCGGCATCCGCCAGCTTTCTGACGAGATCGTCGATTTCGGCGCAACCGACGGCCCGATGACCGATGAACAACTCGCGAAGGCGAAGGGCGGACCGATCCTGCACTTTCCGACGGTGCTCGGTGGTGTCGCACTGACGTACAATCTTCCGACCGTGACTCAACCGCTGAAACTTACCGGCGAGGTCATCGCAGACATGTTCATGGGAACGATTACCAAGTGGAATGATCCGCGGATCGCTCAACTGAATCCCGGCGTCAGGATTCCGTCGGCCGATGTCATCGTCGTCCACCGCACCGATGGTAGTGGCACGACGTACATATTCAGCGACTATCTCTCGAGTGTGAGTCCGGCGTGGCTGTCCAAGGTCGGCCGCGGACAGAGCCTCGACTGGCCGGTTGGACTCGGTGGAAAGGGAAGCGAAGGCGTGATGGGCCAGGTCAAGCAGCTTCCTGGGGCAGTAGGATACGTCGAGCTCTCCTACGCAAAGCAGAATCGTCTTCCCGTCGCGCTGGTTCGCAACAAGGCGGGGGCCTGGGTCGCGCCAACGCTGGAATCCGTAACGGCCGCCGCGGCTGGCGCAGCTGCAAAGCTCCCGGCAAACACCGACTACCGCATATCGATCGTGAACGCGCCGGGCCGCGCGGCGTATCCGATCTCGTCGTTCACATGGATTCTCGTGTACCAGCATCCGAAGGATCCAGCACGAAGCAAGGCGCTGGTTAACTTCCTGCGGTGGGCATACAACAACGGTGAGTCTGTCGCCGGCTCGCTGGATTACTCGCCGCTACCGGCAGCCATGATCAAACGTCTCGAAGCACGGCTCAACACTCTGGGGGGTGCATGATGCGATTGAGCATCTCAACAGGCGTTGCGGCGCTGATGTTTTGCGCCCCGATCGTCGGTGCGCAAACGACGACCCCTGCGGATACGACGAAGCCCGCAGCAAAGATAACGATTCCTCTCGACTTCTCCGGCGTGGTCTTTGGCAACTATCAATATCAGGGAGCCGCAGGGCCAAACAAGGGTCAGAACAAGTTCGACGTCGAGCGCGCCTATCTGACGTTCAAGATGCCCGCCGGCGACCGCGCGAGCATTCGGATCACAGGGGATCTGTACCAGCAGACGACTCCCGGAAACGACTCTTACTACAAGGGTTGGATGCTTCGCGCCAAGTATGCCTACCTGCAGTATGATTTTCTCAAGGCGACGAAGCCGAGTGATTGGGCATTCACCAGTCGGATCGGATTGGTGCACACGATGCTCATCGATCACGAAGAGAATTTCTGGCCGCGCTGGATGTCGCTGACACCGATAGAACGCGCCGGGTTCTTCTCCTCCGCAGACGCGGGAATTGCCGGGATTGTCACCCTGCCGAACAAGATGGGCGAACTTTACACGGCGATCACCAACGGATCAGGCTACGCTTCCCGCGAAACCGATCGTTTCAAGGATTACCAGGCTCGGCTCACCCTTACTCCGCTTACTGCATCGGAGATGACGTACCTTCGCACCTTTGCGATTGACGGTTGGGTATATCGGGGTGCGCTCGCGAGCAAGTTCGTGAATGGTGGTGCTGGCGAGATTGGTCCGATCGGAAGCGGCCTTGATCGCAATCGGTATGGTGTATTCGTCGGAATCAGAGATCCGCGCCTTGTCGTTGGTGTCGATTATGCACAACGCCAGGACGGCGGGGACACGGGTGCCAATACGGTTGCGTCTCCACGCGGTGTCGCCGACAGCACGGGACGGCTTGTGGCGGGTTACGTAGTCGCCAAACCGTTCAGGATAATTGACGCCAAATCATCGATCCCGCTGGGCGTCGTGCTACGCTACGATCAGGTCACGCCCAATACGTCCACAAGCCCGAAGATCAACACGTTTATTGGCGGACTGAGCTGGGATCTGAACTCAAAAACGTCGCTTTCGTTTGACTACCAGGAAGCGACACCCGCGAACGGCGCGCCTGTCGCACCGACAAAAACATATTTCATGCACTGGGTCGCGAACTTCTGAGTACCGGACGTACAATCGGGACGGCGTCTTGGCCGTCCCGATTGTACGTCTCGCAGCTACACGCTCTTTGGCGCTATTGCACCCATGAGCGGCCTGATCAGATCGAGCGGCATCGGAAACACGATGGTCGATGTCTTTCCATTCGCAGCCATATCCGACATCGTCTGGAGATATCGGAGCTGAAGCGCCTGCGGTTGTTGTGACAGCATCGCCGCCGCATCGCGCAACTTCTCGGCGGCCTGCATCTCTCCCTCGGCATGAATCACCTTTGCGCGACGCTCGCGCTCGGCCTCTGCCTGACGTGCAATCGCGCGGACCATCGTCTCGTTGATGTCGACGTCCTTGATCTCGACGTTCGCGATCTTGATGCCCCATGGATCGGTTGCTTCGTCGAGAATCGTCTGCAACACATGGTTGATCGAGTCCCGCTGCGAGAGAATCTCATCCAGCTCGTGCTGGCCGAGCACCGAACGAAGACGAGTCTGGGCAAGCTGGCTCGTGGCCTGATAGAAATCGGCAACCTGCAGAACCGACTTGTCCGGATCGACGACACGAAAATAGACCACTGCGTTGACGCGCACTGACACGTTGTCTCTTGAAATGACATCCTGCGGTGGGACATCCATCACGTTGACGCGCAGATCCACGCGAATCATCCGCTGAACCATCGGTACGAGCAGCACCAGCCCAGGCCCTTTCGTACCGGTGTAGCGGCCGAGTGTGAGTACGACGCCACGTTGGAATTCCGGCAACACTTTTATCGACGAAAAGAGCAGGAATGCCAAGATGACAATCAATGCGCCGCTGAATCCTAGCATGATGATTTCTCCCCTGAAGTGACAATCAATCCGGAATTACCCAAAGCTGAAGCCCGTCGCGCCGGACAACGCGAACACTCGTGCCCGCGGGAAGCGGGGTGCCTGCGACAACCTGCCAACGCTCGCCGTTAATCTGCGCCCATCCCTCTCCTCGTGCATTGGTTGGCTCGAGCAAAGCGCCGCCAGCTCCCAGCATCTCCGGGTCGCTAGTCGTCGCGCCGGCGCGACGAACGCGCATCACCAACCACAGAATCATGGCAAGAACGCCAATGCCCGCGAAGGCAATTCCGGCAATTACGCCGAGGTTCACAGTATATCCCGGAACGTTCGTGTTCATGAGCATGATGGAGCCGAGTACGAACGCAATGACTCCACCGACGCCGATAACTCCAATAGTCGGTGAAACCAGCTCGGCGATCAGGAGACCAACTCCGAGAGTCATCAGCGCGAGGCCCGCGTAGTTGACCGGCAGCATCTGCAGTGCGTACATGCCGATCAGAAGGCAGATCGCGCCAGCAATACCGGGAAACAACGCGCCGGGATGGAAGGCCTCGAGGATCAGACCGTAGAGTCCAGCCAGCAGCAACACATACGCGATCGTGGGATTCGTTATGATCGCGAGAAAGTTCGTGCGCCAGTTGGGCGCGTAATCGTGTACGGCCTGCCCCTCGAGCGAAAGCGTCACGGACTGTGGGCCGACACGGACCTGGCGCCCGGTCGCCTGCCTGAGCACATCTGTCACGTCTGATGCAACGAAGTCTACGACATGGGATTCAGCCGCTTCGGAGGCTGTCAAAGTCGACGCGCCACGCACGGCCTTTTCTGCCCAGTCCGGATTGCGTCCACGAAGTTGTGCGAGCGAGCGGATATATGCGATCGCGTCGTTGACCACCTTGTTCGCTTCGGCATCTCCGCCGAGTGCCGGCGAAGTGGCAGCGGGCGACCCCACCGGTTTCGGTATTGAATCTGTTGCTGCCGGTCGAGGCATCGGAGTCGAGCCGGCCAGCGATACCGGAGTTGCAGCGCCCAGGTGCGTCGCTGGCGCCATGGCAGCGACCTGGCACGCGTAAAGGATGTAGGTACCTGCCGATGCAGCGCGCGCGCCGCCAGGCGCAACGTAGCAAAGCACCGGCACAGGCGATCCAAGAATGGAGCTGATGATTCGACGCATCGACTCCGACAGGCCGCCGGGAGTGTCGAGCCGCAGAAGGATTGCGTCCGCGCCGTCCTTCACAGCCCGCGTCGATGCCTCGTTGAAATATTCGGCCGCTGCCGGTCCGATAACTCCATCGAGGCTGACCTCTGCAACAAAGCGCGCCGGGCGCGTGGCCTGCGCGGATGCACAGCCTGCAGACACAGCCGTCGCCGACGTTACCGCGGCGAGAGTGAGTAAGACTCTGGTCACCACTTTCCATCGCATCATCGCGGATACCCTCCTGCCTGGGTCAACTTCGCCGAGCCGATGGTTTCGATGCTACACTCATTCAAGATACTCAATGTCAGGAACCGCCCGCGGAGGACGGGGCGGAACCTCTGTCGCGTCCTCAAATCGGGCCGGAGCCCGGACCGGAAGCAATTGGAAGGAAACGGGTGACCGGACGGGCCCACATTGAGCGCCAGGCTGGTAAGATTCAGGTTATGAACCATCGTCTTCGCAGCGCGTATGTGGTCGCACTGATCTGGACTGGAATCTCTCCACTCGCCGCCGCTCAGGCGCAGCAACCGCGGGTCCGCGCACGGACCCTTGGCGTCGCACCGGGAATCTTTGCCCCGGGGCGCAACAACGCGATCACAGATGTTGCGGGTGTGCTGGTTGGTCAGAGCACAGTAGTCCTGGGTGATTCTGTCCACACCGGCGTTACCGCAATTGTTCCGCACAGCGGCAACATGTTCTTCGACCGCGTACCGGCTGCGATTTTTGTCGGCAACGCGTTCGGAAAACTGGTCGGGGCAACTCAGGTGAAGGAACTCGGAGAGCTTGAAACTCCCATTCTTCTTACCTGTACGCTTTGCGTCTGGCGCGCGGCGGATGCGCTCGCGGCCGAGCTCCTCGCGATGCCCGGCATGGAGCGCGTCCGCTCGATTAATCCGGTGGTGGGTGAGACCAATGACGGCTCGCTCAACGCAATCCGCTCGCGCCCGATCAGTCCATCGGATGTGCACAACGCGCTTGCCGCAGCCGCGAGCGGTCCGGTTGCCGAGGGAAGCGTCGGCGCCGGAACCGGCACGATCGCCTTCCAGTGGAAGGGCGGCATCGGAACTTCCTCGCGTGTTCTGCCAAAAAAACTCGGCGGCTGGACAGTTGGCGTTCTCGTCCAGACGAATTTCGGCGGTGTGCTGCAGGTCATGGGCGCGCCCGTCGGCCGCGAGCTTGGTCGCTATGCGTACCGTAGCGACGTCGAACCCGCGCCCGGTGACGGTTCGATAATGATCGTGGTAGCGACCGATGCGCCGTTGTCGGATCGGAATCTCGAGCGTCTCGCAGCGCGCGCGATGATGGGGCTCGCGCGCACGGGTTCGAGCGAATCAAACGGTTCCGGTGACTACGTGATTGCCTTCTCAACCGCAGAGACGGTGCGTCGAAAGGTGGACGTCGCGACCAGCGGACAGGAAAACAGAACGCCGGTGTTGCGCAGCACTTCCGAGCTCGAGAATGATGACATGTCGCCAGTGTTCGAAGCCGTTATCGAATCAACTGAAGAAGCGATCTACAATTCGCTCTTCATGGCCACCCCAGTCACGTTTCACGGTCGTACGATGGACGCGATCCCACTGGACATAGTTCGGGAGATTCTGAAGAAGTACAACGTCTCTCACCGCTGAGAACGGCGCACAGAATTCCGCACTATTGATGGCACTTCGACTCTTTTCCCAACGTCGGCGTGAGCGGCTGCGCGCTGCCCCCTTCCCGCCAGAGTGGCGCCGTGTCATCGAGCACAATCTTCCAGTTTTCCGCCGGCTTTCTCCGGCCGATCAGATCGAGCTTCTCGGTCACGTGCAGGTCTTTCTGGCGGAGAAATCCTTCGAGGGGTGCGGCGGACTCGAGTTGACGGACGAGATCCGCCTTACGATTGCGGGACAGGCCTGCATGCTGTTGTTGCATCGTGACACGGACTACTACCCGGAACTCACATCTATCCTGGTGTATCCGTCCGGCTACGTCACATATGAGGATCGATCGTTGGGCGGTGGCATCTGGGAGGAAGGCGTCGAAGGCCGCCTCGGTCACACGGCCCGCGAACTACGGGCGATGGTGTTGGCGTGGGACGCGGCCAAGCAGGGTGCCGCCGATCCACGCGATGGCAAGAATCTGGTGCTACACGAATTCGCGCACCAACTCGACTTCGAGAACCTTCAGGCTGACGGGACGCCTGCCCTTGATACTCGGGGAGCATATGTCGCCTGGGCGCGCGTGATGAGCGCCGAACTCCAGGCCCTCCGCACCGCTGACGATTCGGGTCTTCCCACCGTTCTGGATCGGTACGGCGCGACCAATCCGGCAGAATTTTTCGCGGTGGCGACCGAAGCCTTTTTCGAACGGCCACTGGCGCTCCGGGCGCACCACCCTGCCCTGTTTCACGAGCTTAATAAGTTCTTTCGCCAGGATCCTACTGCCTATTCCTCAGAGGACCGCCGCGCGTAGGAACTTTATGCCCGTTCCGCGGTTGTCAGTGCGAGGATCGAGCCTAGCGGCTGCGGATGTTTAGAGGCATACTGGCAGATTCGCAGAGGAAATTTCGGCTAAGTGTCACTACTGATAGAGCAGCTCCGGTCCGCCATAAGCGACCAGTACCTCGTCGAACGTGAGATCGGCCAGGGCGGTATGGCAACCGTGTACCTGGCGCGGGACGTTGCGCACGATCGTGATGTTGCCGTTAAGGTCCTCAATACGGATGTATCCATCGTGCTTGGTGCCGAGCGGTTCAAGCGCGAGATCGACCTCACGACGCGGCTGAGTCATCCGAACATCCTGCCCATCCTGGATTCGGGGCTGGCTGGCAATTCACTCTACTACGTGATGCCGTACGTCGCGGGCGAGTCCCTTCGTAATCGGCTCGACCGCGAGCGCTGTCTTTCACTGGACGACTCGCTTCGTATCACCGAGGAGATTGGCGACGCGCTCGAGTTCGCGCACAAGAGTGGAATAGTTCACCGCGATATCAAGCCGGAAAATATTCTGCTCGATGGTGACAAGGCAGTGCTCGCGGACTTTGGAATCGCTCATGCGATGGCCGCGGTCGGCGAGCAGCGACTGACACAGACTGGCATCTCGCTCGGCACACCGACATACATGAGTCCCGAGCAGGCCGCTGCCGAGCGCGTGATTGACGGACGGAGCGACGTGTACAGCCTCGCATGCGTCGCGTATGAAATGATTGGCGGCCAGCCTCCGTTTACCGGACCCACGGCGCAGTCAGTGATCGCACGTCACATGCTCGAGTCAGTGCCGTCATTGACGATACTGCGGAACACAGTACCGCCGCAGATCGAAGCGATCCTCATGAAGGCGTTGGCGAAAGTTCCGGCAGATCGGTACCACTCCTCTGGTGAATTCACATCTGCGCTGCGCCATCCCGAAACTCAGGTTTTTCGAGCGACCCAGGCCATGCGCGTTGCAAAGGCGCCGATGGCGCTGTGGCAGCGTGCCGCGATCGGTCTCACAGCGCTGGTAATCGTTTCCCTGGCGGGTTACGGGGTGTGGCGGGCTCGCCACACGGCCGGCGGAGTAGGAGGCACAGCTGGCCCCGACCCACGTCGAATCGCCGTCATGTATTTCACAGACGAAAGCAGCGACAAGAGCCTCGGCTACCTGGCCGCTGGTCTCACAGAAGACCTCATCGATCGCCTCTCCGCAATTCCAGAACTCCAGGTCACGTCGAAGAACGGGTCTGCGCAGTTCCAGAACAAGGACATTCCGCGCGACAGCATTGCACGCCAGCTGAGTGTGGGCACGCTGGTCGACGGCAGCGTTGAGCAGCACGGCGGCAAGGTCAGCGTGAGCGTGAGGCTGAAAGATGCGTCAGGAACCGACTTTCAGCGCGCCACGTTCGAAGCGCTTGCATCGAACCCGCTGGCACTCCGCGATACGCTTGCCGCACGCGTAACTCGATTTCTACGCGAGAGGCTCGGGCAGGAGATCAATCTGCGGGACGAACGCGCTGGGACCAGCAACGCCAACGCATGGTCTCTGTTGCAACAGGCCAAGCTGGCGGGACACGATGGCGAGAAGGCCGCGGCCGCCAACGACACGGCGGCAATGTTGCACGCCTTCGCGCATGCTGACTCCGTGCTCGTTCGCGCCGCGGCGCTCGATCCACGATGGCCGGCTATTCCAATTCAGCGGGGCCAGAATTACTACCATATTTCACGCTTCTACGACGGCGATCAGATACGCGTCGCACAATGGGTTGACAGCGGGCTCGTGCAGGCGAAGCAGGCGCTCGACATGGCGCCACAGAACGCCGACGCGCTGGAACTGCGGGGGAGTCTTGACTACTGGAACTGGCTGATGGCGAACGAGCCAGATCCAGTCAAGGCAAAGGCATTGCTCGATGGCGCGCGCAAGGATCTCGAATCCGCGACACAGATCTCGCCCAATCAGCCGAGCGCGTGGGCAATGCTGAGTCATCTGTACTATCAGTACGACGACGTGGTCAATGCCAAGATCGCTGCCCGCCGCGCGTATGATGAGGACGCGTATCTCAGCAACGCCAATACGATCGTATGGAGATTGTTCACCACTTCATACGATCTCGAACAGTTTCCTGACGGAATTCACTGGTGTGACGTAGGAGCCGCACGCTTCCCAGGTGACCCACGCTTCGTGGAATGCAAGCTGTGGCTCGCCGCAACCCGCGCCGTGCCGGCCGACGTGCCCCGAGCATGGGCGCTGCGCGACTCGCTCATCAAGTATTCGCCGACAACCGAGAAGGCGTACGCCGCCGTTAACGGTACAGCCATGGTCGGAGGCGTAATTGCCCGCGCTGGGCTGAAGGACAGCGCTGCGCACGTACTTACCAGCGTCAATGACCGTCCTGATATCGATCCAACCCTGGACGTCACGCAGACCGTTGCAATGTATTGGGCCTTGCTCGGCGACAAGGACAAGGCTCTGAAGGCGCTCGCACGTTACCTGAGCGCGAACCCCGCTCGCGCAGTCGGCTTTGACGACGAACACAGCTGGGAATGGAGAAGCATTCACGACGACCCCCGCTTTCAAGCGCTGGTAGTCAGGAAGTAAGGTTCTCTTCCAGGCGCGGCACTTGAACCAGGTTGCATTACAGGAGCTTACATGCATAAAAACAAGACAGGCGCTTTCCCACTCGTTGCAGCGCTGGTCATCTCGAGCGCGGTGTTGCTGAGCTCATGCTCGGGCGATCAGAAAACCATTCCGACCGGGGTCGATGTGACCGCCAGCGCGAGTCGAGGAGCGCCCGGCGATCTCCTTAAATGCCAGGTCGCGTCGCAGATTCAGATCCTGGAACTATTTCAGCCGCGATATATCGGGAAGGCGATTTCACAATTCGCTCACATCGATAACGACCTCCGCAAGCGGCATAGCGATGATGCAGTCAGCGACATGTATGGCCTGTGGAAGTACACGCTCGATACCTATTACGCCGGCGCGCTGCGCGGTGGGCAATCAAGCCAGACACAGACGCGCACGCTCGCCTTCGGACGCGCACTCTACTGCCTCGTTGGACTCGACGGGTCGGCACTCACGCTGAGCACCACACCGCTCGACCAGAACAGCGTCGTCCAGGTAGTATTTCCGTCGCCCACCGATCAGACCGTCGTTACAGGGACCAAGCAGGCTGGCATGCTGATACCGGGCGGCACACTATCGCAGCCCGTTACCATCTCCGTAACGCCGATCACCGGCAACTTCACCTTTCCGGCAGGCCCACTCAATACAAAGCTCGACCAGTACGGCCCATTCTTCGAATTCAAAGTGGTGCCCGAGCAGGCGTTCTCCGTACCGGTGATTGCCGCCGCATGTATTGCGACCGTGAGTGGTGACGCGCCACCGCCGAGCGTGGACATCGCGCACAATGTTGGAAACGGCATCGAGATTCTTCCGACGGTTTCCGTTCCGTTTCTCGTGTGTGGCGCAACGGCTCTCGCGCCGCAGCCGAGTGCATTCGAGCTGGCGCGGAATGGAGAATATGGGAAAGCGGTCAGGCGACTCGGGTCCGAGGCATTCCATCTCTTCACCCCGACTCAAGCCTTTGCGTCTGTTGCATCCGGAATCGGCGGCAAGACCAAGTCGTTGAGCCCGTTTGGCGGAGTGGATACGTCAGTTGTCGTGAAGCTTCCAAGCAACTTCCCACCGCAACCGCAGCTGGCGCCAGCGGGATCCAACGTCGCTACCGCACCATCAGCGTTGATAGAAACACCGAACGGCCACACGCCGCTTGGCGGAGCTTCGGTTACCATGACGATCATGTCCGGTGGTGGTAGCATCGGGCCGACCTCAAGCTCGACGCGGGTCACGACCACTTCCCTGACGAGCGACGGAACAACGGGGCTCGCCACAGTCCCGAACTGGACACTCGGCGCCGGTCCGGCGAATACGTTGAGCGCGAGCGCAAGCTTCACTCTGCCGATGACCATCTCCGGGTTCCCCACGTCAGGCGCGGGGGCGGGAGCAGGCGTCGTAGTCTCCCGCAACCCGCTGATGTTCACGGCCACAAGCACGGACGTCATTCCGTATCAGGCTGGTGGCTATGTGTATCTGTCCGGCGACGGCACGGTCGGCGCGGGTTTCGAACAGCCTTCCTTCAATGCGTCGCCAGCTAACGGGTGGCAAACCGGTACCGCCGCGTTTGGAAGCAGCAATCTTGGTGAATCTTGTCCATCTCTCACGTCAACCGTAGGCACGACGTGGGTGAACGGCCAGCACGGCAATAGCTATATGTTGCTCCGGAAGTCATTCACGCTTCCGGCGTGGTGGACCGCAGGCGTGACGATCGGAATCGCAATAGACAATGACTTCCAGGCGTACATGGATGGGATCAACGTCACCCCGACGAACGTAGCGACCTACGACCCCGGAACCGGTTTCGTGACACACGAGGGCTGCGCCACACGGGATAGCTTTACGTTCCCCGCGCAGACCGGCGGCGGATCGCACATTCTCGCGATACGCGCCCGTGACCGCGGAACAGCTGCATACGTTGACACGCGAGTCGGCGGCAATCCATGATGGCCACGCGGTAGTCGAAAGGCAGCGTCGTCAGTTCGTCGAGCGGGTGCGCGGATGCCGCGCACCCGCTCGACACTCTTCTCCGCTCGACGCCGCTGGTCGCATGCGTAGTCCCCCGAACAATGGAGGCTTTCACATGTCAGTCAAACCGGGACGCTGGCGTTCCACGGTTGTCGCGTCGGTATCTGCAGTCTATGCCGGTGTCGTCGCGCTGATCGGATTCTCACCAGCGCTCGCTGCCCTGTGGCGGTTCACTCGCCCCGACGCCAGACATGGCGTCGTTTCAGTAACGGCAGACAACACGCTGATGATGCACTTCACGATGACGAGCTCGCATCTGCCAACATGGACCGGCTCGGTGAATCTCGGTACGCTCATCCTCTGGATGCTCGGACCGCCCGTACTGCTCTGGTTTGCGTGGCTCGCAACAGGACCTCGCCGCGTTGATCCAACACCCGGACCGAACGATGGCGACAGAACCGCAGCTGCCCTCCGGGCGGCGGACGCCGACTTCATCCTGCAGGATAACCCGCGCGAGAAACAAGCTACGCACCCAAACGATCGCTGACGCAGACTCCGACGAACGCTAGATTCGGCATGAAGCCCCATGAGCCACTCCCTGCCGACTTCGATCCGAAACACCATTCTCCCGGGAGACATCGGTGCGATAACGCAGCTTCATGGAGTTCTCTACTCACGCGAATATGGCTGGCCGCCAGCATTCGAAGCATACGTTGCGCAGGGCCTCGCCAGCTTCGCGCTCGATAACGATCGCGCCCTGGATCGCATCTGGATTGCAGAATCAGATGGCGCACTCATTGGATGCATTGCAATCGTGCACATCTCCAAGTCCGTTGCACAACTGCGATGGTTCCTGGTCGACCCACAGGGTCGCGGAGCCGGCCTCGGCCGGAGGCTCCTGGAGCAGGCTCTAGCCTTCTGCCGCGACTGCCGGTTCGAGTCCGTCTTCCTGTGGACAGTACGCGGACTCGATGCTGCCGTGCATCTTTACAAGTCGGTCGGATTCCAGCTCACCGAGGAGCACCCATCCGATGCTTGGATCAGAGGCGTCGTGGAGCAACGGTACGATCTCGACCTCTAGCGCCTCCGCCCTGCGCGGGTCGGCAGGTTCCAGACGGACCGACCCCGTTTGTGACAATGCCGTTACATGCCCATGATCATTACATGAGGCCGGTCGGCCTAGCTTTCATGCAACCACAATGTGTGAAATCAGGGGTAAACGGTGAATCGATTCAAGGCTGGCTTCGGCCTCCTGGCGGTGATGGCTCTCGCTGGGTGCACGAGCGAGAAGGGTAAGACTCCGGCGGACAGCAGCGCGTCCGCTCAAACAAACGATCACGGCGGACTGACCGGCGCCGGAGCGACATTCCCGTATCCGATCTACTCAAGGTGGTTTTCGGATTACGCCGCGAAGACTGGTGTGAAGATCAACTATCAGTCTATTGGCTCTGGCGGCGGCATTCGACAATTGAGCGAAGGCACTGTCGATTTTGGCGCGTCTGACGCGCCGATGAACGACACCGAACTCGCTGGCGCCAAGGGCGGTCCCATCCTGCACTTTCCCACAGTAATGGGTGCAGTCGTCGTTACGTACAACATTCCGGGACTGGCCGCACCTCTCCGGCTCACGCCCGCGATTCTCGCTGACATCTTTGCCGGCCGCGTTACGAAGTGGAACGCGTCGGCGATCACTTCCCTAAATCCGGGCGTTCAACTTCCGGCCAGCGACATTCTCGTCGTGCACCGTACGGATGGAAGTGGAACAACCTTCATCTTCACGAGCTATCTCGCTGCAACGAACCCTGCCTGGAAAGCCGGACCCGGCGCGGGGAAGGAAGTCGCGTGGCCCGTCGGACTGGGCGGCAAGGGAAACGAAGGAGTGGCCGGACAGGTGAAGCAGACGCCAGGCGCTATCGGTTACATCGAGCTCGCCTACGCGAATCAGAACAAGCTTCCGTACGCGGCAATTCAGAATGCCAGCGGAGCATTCGTCGTCCCGAGTATCGCATCCGTCACCGCAGCCGCGGCAAGCATCGCTGACACTCTGTCTGCGTCATCCGACTATCGCATCTCAGTCGCCAATGCGGCTGGAAAGGATGCGTACCCCATCTCGTCCATGACCTGGTTGCTCGTCTACAAGAACCAGCGAGATCCCGTCAAGGGCAAGGAACTCGTCGACTTCCTGCGCTGGTCCTACGAAACTGGCTACCAGACGGCTGCGTCGCTCGACTACGCCCCGCTTCCCGAAAAGCTTCGCCAAAGACTGATCGCACGTCTCGGCATGATTTCGCTCGGTAGCGCGTGAGTACTAGCTCTGCCCAGTCTGCCGCTGGTGGAAATGTTGCTCCTCCGGCGGGCCGCGGTGCAGATTCGCGCAGCATCTCATCGTCCGGCGCGGGGGATCGTGTCTACACGGCGCTCACGACGTTCTTCGCACTGTGCATACCGTTGCTCCTTGCCTTTCTCGCTCTGGAAATCGGGCGCGCCGCGTGGCCTGCTTTTTCGCGCTTCGGGCTGAGCTTTCTCACTTCCAGTGAGTGGAACGTGCCAGCCGGAAAGTTCGGTGCCGCACCTGCGATATTCGGGACGATCGTATCCTCCATCATCGCACTCGCGCTTGCTACACCGCTCGCAATCGGGGTGGCGATCTTTCTCTCCGAGTTCGCCCCGCGCTGGCTGCAGCAGCCGGTTGCATTCCTTGTGGACCTGCTCGCGGCAATTCCGAGCGTCGTGTACGGTCTCTGGGGGATCTTCGTGTTGATACCCCTCCTTCGCGACCCGGTAATTCCCTTTCTCCGTGATACTCTGCATCTGGGTAGCACGCCGTTCTTCACGGGCCCCGCATACGGTCCGAGCATGCTCGCTGCCGGAGTTATTCTCGCCATAATGGCGCTGCCGTACATTTCCGCCGTTTCTCGCGAAGTGCTGCGCGCCGTGCCGCGATCTCAGCGCGAGGCCGCGCTTGCACTCGGCGCGACTCGATGGGAGATGATCTGGGACGCGGTGCTTCCAAATGCGCGCTCGGGCATTATCGGTGGCGTGATACTCGGACTCGGCCGAGCGCTTGGCGAGACAATGGCGGTGACAATGGTCATCGGTAATCGTGCGGAAATATCGGCGTCGCTGCTTGCGCCGGGATATACGATGGCGTCGCTGATCGCGAACGAGTTCAGCGAAGCAACGAGTGACCTGCACCTCTCCGCGCTCATGGCAGTTGGCGGTGTGCTCTTCGTGATCACGATCGTCGTCAACGCGATCGCGCGATGGCTCGTGTGGACAGTCGAACGCGGGGCGATCGGTTGATGCCGGCGGTCGCGCGACGCAGCTCGATGGGCAACAGGCGCCGCCGCCGCGCGATGAGCACGGTGATGGTAGCGTTTACGTACCTGGCGGCCGCGCTCGCCACCCTTCCGCTCATCTTCATCCTCGTGCACCTCACGCGTGCCGGTGCGGCGTCCATCAATCCCGCGTTCTTTACGCAGATGCCCAAGCCGGTAGGTGAAGCTGGCGGTGGAATGGCGAACGCGATTGTCGGCACCCTAATACTGATTTCCATCGCGGCCGCGGTCGGACTCCCTGTGGGAATAGGCGCTGGCTTGTATCTGGCAGAACACAAGTCGATGCGCCTCGCCAACACGGTGCGGTTCCTCTCGGACGTATTGAATGGGCTCCCATCCATCGTGATGGGGATCTTTGCGTGGCAGTTTCTCGTTCGGCCAGCCGGACACTTCTCGGCGCTCGCTGGCGGCATCGCACTTGGCGTGATGATGGTCCCGCTCGTTACGCGTACGACGGAAGAAATGATTCGCATCGTCCCCAACTCTCTGCGGGAAGCCGCACTTGCATTGGGCTATCAGCGTTGGCGCACATCGCTG
>DATBNQ010000028.1:0-10768 GCA_036554185.1 Gemmatimonadaceae bacterium
CCGTTGCGCTACGAATGCATTGCTCATTCCCATCTTCGCCGCTTCGGCGAGCCGACGTTCCGTCTGCGCAACCGGACGAATCTCGCCACCAAGGCCGACTTCTCCGATGAAGACTGCGTCGCTTGGAAGCGCGCGATCGTAAACGCTCGATGCAAGCGCCGCCGCAACGGCGAGATCGCCGGCCGGTTCGCGGAGCTGGACGCCGCCGACGACATTGATAAACACGTCGAGAGTGGAGAAGGACAGACCCGCGCGCTTGTCCAGCACCGCGAGCAGCAGTGCGAGCTTGCGACCGTCATAGCCGGTGCTTACGCGTTGGGGCGTGCCATAACCCGCCTTCGCGGCGAGCGCCTGCACCTCGATCAGGATCGGTCGCGAACCCTCGAGCAATGTGGTGACGGCGCTACCAGAGGCGATGTCGTGCCTGTCACTGAGAAACAGCTCCGACGGATTGGCTACCGGCTCGAGACCGTTCTCATGCATTCTGAAGACCCCAATCTCGTCGACGCTCCCGAACCGGTTCTTGGTCGCGCGAAGAACTCGATGATCGAGCGTTCCTTCGCCTTCAAAATAGAGCACCGTGTCGACGATGTGTTCCAGCGTCTTGGGGCCGGCGATGCCGCCGCCCTTGGTGACGTGACCGACGAGAAATACACTCGTCCCGGACGCCTTGGCGAAGTGCATCAGGCGCGCGGCAGATTCGCGCACCTGCCCGACGTTTCCCGGGGCTCCCTCGAGATCCGACGTGAATACGGTCTGAATCGAGTCGACAATCATCACGGCCGGCAATTGCGACGACGCCGTTGCCAGGATCGTTTCGAGATTCGTCTCACTGAGCAGCGCGACGTTCTGCGCGGACTCGCCCAGTCTGTCGGCACGAAGCTTTACCTGAAGTGGCGATTCCTCTCCCGAGACATACAACACTTCGTGATCGCGTCCCTGAAGTGTCGCCGCGACCTGCAACAGCAGAGTCGACTTTCCGATCCCAGGCTCGCCGCCAATCAACACGACCGATCCCGGAACGATGCCGCCACCGAGAACGAAGTCGAACTCGCCAATCCCGGTCTTCCAGCGACGGGACTCCGAGCCGTGTACGTCTCGCAATCGCGGCGCGGCAACGACTGTACCACCAGCGGACAGCGTTGCTGTTCCTCCGCTCCGGCGTGCGACAGCGCCTGTTGAATTTGCGGTAGCAGCGACGATCTCTTCCACGAGCGTGTTCCAGTCGCCGCAGACATCGCAGCGACCGGCCCACTTGGGGTGATCTGCTCCGCAATTGGTGCATCGATAAATCGTTCTCGCCTTTGCGCTCACTAGCTCCCCTGCCCGCCTCCACCCTGGCGGCCGGAATAATTCTCAAAGCGCGTGTACTGCCTGTTGAAGAACAGCGTCACGTTTCCGGTTGGTCCGTTGCGCTGCTTTCCAATAATCACCTCGGCGAGTCCCTGTGAGGTCTTTCCATCCTTGTCCGGTTGGCTCGGATCCTTGCCTTCGAGTACGTCGTAGTACTCCTGACGATACAGGAACATCACGACGTCCGCGTCCTGCTCGATGGCACCTGATTCGCGAAGGTCCGAAAGCTGCGGCCGCTTGTTGTCGCCGGCGCGTTGTTCCGGCGCGCGACTCAACTGCGACAGCGCGACAACAGGCACGCGAAGCTCGCGAGCCAGGGCTTTGAGCGATCTGGATATCGTGCTGATTTCCTGTTGACGATTCTCGGATGAAGGCGGTCCCACCATCAGTTGCAGGTAGTCAACCACGATCATGCCAATGTTGTTCTCCGCCTTGAGGCGCCGAGCTTTCGAGCGCATCTCGAGCAGCGAGATTGCCGGAGTGTCGTCGATCCAGACTGGAGCCTGGCTGAGCAGTCCGGCGGCTCGGCCGAGCTGAACGAACTCGTCGTCGCGCAGCTTGCCCTTGCGCAGTCGCTGCGCATCCACGCGCGCCTCGCTGGTGAGCATGCGTTGCAACAGGGATTGCTTGCTCATCTCGAGCGAGAAGAATGCAACGGGAGTTTTTGCATCGAGCGCGGCGTTCTGCGCGATGTTGAGAACGAAGGCGGTTTTTCCCATCGAGGGCCGCGCCGCGATGATGATCAGCTCCGATGGCTGAAATCCCGCCGTTATCTCGTCCAGATCCCTGAAGCCACTCGGCACGCCGGTAACAGCTTCGCCGGCAAGGTGGAGCTGTTCAATTCGCTCCATGGCTTCGTACATCAATTCCTTGACGCGCGTGAAGCCTTCCGTGCCGCGACTCTGATTTACCTCGAAGATGCTGTGCTCAGCGGCATCGAGCAACTCGGCGGCCGGCAGTGCCGAATCGAACGCCTCGCTTACTATCGAAGTCGAGACTTCGATGAGCCGGCGACGCAGCGCCTTCTCACGCACGATCTTCGCGTGGTATTCAACGTTTGCGGCAGTCGGAACAACGTCTACCAGATAGCCGATGTATTCGCGCCCGCCCGCGGCTTCGAGCTCGTTCTTGCGCGATAGTTCCTCGGTCAGGGTGAGCGGGTCGATGACCTCGCCGCGCTCCGAGAGTGCGACCATCGCACGGAAGACCCGCCGGTGCGACTCGCGATAGAACATCGACTCGTCGACATACTCCGTCGCGCGCAAGAGCGCGTCGGAGTCGAGAAGCATCGCCGATAATACGGCTTGCTCCGCGGCTTCGGAGTACGGCGGCATGCGGTCGCGATACGGATCGCGAGCCGCGCTCACCTCATGACTTCGAGCTATCGAGTACGAGTCTAGCGAGCTTGACATCTTCCCAGGTTGGTCGCTTCCATGCAGGGTTTCTCAACAATGCTGCTGGATGATATGTGACGACGAGCGGAATCCCGTAATATCTATGAATTGCACCACGAAGCTTTCCGATCGGCGTCTTTGTCGCCAGTAGAGTCTGCGCCGCGAACGTCCCGAGCGCCAGAATCACTTTTGGCTGGACCATCTGAATCTGCCGGACGAGGTATGGGCTGCAAGCCTCGATCTCGTCGGGCTGAGGATTGCGGTTCCCCGGCGGCCGATGCTTCAGCACGTTCGTAATGAAAACCTGCTCCCGGGTGAGATCGATCGCCGCGAGAATCTTTGTGAGCAGGCCGCCAGCCTGTCCCACGAACGGGTGTCCGGTTTCGTCCTCGTTCGCGCCCGGCGCCTCGCCGACGCACATGAAGTCAGCGTCAGGATCGCCATCTCCGGGAACCGCGCACCTGGCTGTCTTGTAAAGATCGCAACGTGTGCAGTCTTCGATCAGCTTTGCAAGATCGGCCATGGATGCGACGTCATGAAACGGATTCTGCTCGAACAGAGTCCCGGTCGCGCTGCCGACGACGAGGCCCTGCGAAAATTTCGCCGCGAGCTGGTCGGCGGTGACTGGTGCGACGGCCGGTGCGGCGACCGGCTCCGCGGGTCGAGTCACAGGCTGGCTGGCGACACGCGCATCCACCTGCGCCGCAGCGTCCACGTCGAGTTTCGGCGTCGTCACGGGTCGAGGATGCGCCGACATCGTGCGCGGTTCCGATACGCCGATCGGAGCGCCTTCGGCGGGCACAGCGGTCGCAGGCGGCGGCTTCACAACGGATGGCCGCGACGATTGTGCAGGCTTCGATGAACGAAGCTTGTCGATGGTGCTCAACGCGTCGGCGACGCTCATGCCGTCGAGAACGAATTCCGATTCGCCCATTTCCCGCCGCTGTTCGAGATACGAGCGCAGCCGCTCCCTAGCGTCCACTCATCACCGCCTCGACTCTGTCGAGCAACACTTCCGCAACATCATCCTTCGACATCAACGGAAGCGGCTCCTCGTCCTTGGCGCTGATTATCGTCACCCGATTCGTATCGGCGCCAAACCCCTCGCCATCGACGCCAGCACGATTCGCGACGATGAAATCGAGCTGTTTGGATGCAAGCTTTGCGCGCGCATTCTCGAGCAGTGACTCGGTCTCCAGCGCGAAACCAACCACCACAAGCCGCGGTGGACGCGTTGCGATCGTGGACGCGAGAATATCCGGCGTGGCGGTAAGCGGAATCGAATCCGGTGCGTGCGCCTTCTTGATCTTCTCGGACGCAACGGCGGACGGACGAAAATCGGCGGGCGCAGCGGCCATGATAAGTACGTCGGTGTCGCCGAGCGCAGTAGCAACAGCGGCAGCCATATCAGCGGCGCTGGTGACACGCACGATCCGAATGCCCGGCGGGACCGGCACTTCCATCGCTCCAGCAACAAGTGTCACATCCGCTCCACGCGCCCATGCAGCGCGGGCAATCGCGACCCCCATTCGTCCACTGCTGTGATTCGAGATGAACCGAACCGGATCGATCGACTCGCGCGTCGAGCCCGCTGTGACGAGGACTCGCCTTCCCGCAAGCACGGGATCGGTGCACAGGATCCGCGTGACACTGGCGGCGATCGTCTCCGGCTCCGGCATTCTGCCCGGGCCTTCACCCTCGTCGAAGGCAAGCGGCCCCACAGCCGGTTCCATTACATCATAGCCGATCTCGCGGAGATGCGACGCATTGAGAACGGTCTGCGGGTGGCCCCACATCCTGTCGTTCATGGCCGGAACGATGAGCACCGGACAGCGCGCAGCCAGCAGCATTGCGCTGAGCAGATCATCTGCGCGCCCGTGCGCGGCACGCGCAAGAAAGTCGGCGGTGGCGGGAGCAACGACGATGACGTGCGCTTCGCGCGCAAGACGGATGTGCGCAAGTGCCTGTCCCGATTCAAAAAGATCGGAATGAACCCGTCGCCCAGTCACGCCCTCGAACGTAACGGCGCCCACAAACTGCTGAGCGCCGCGCGTCATCACCACATCGACTTCGGCACCTTCCTGCGCCAGAAGGCGCGCCAGCGTTACCGACTTGTAGCTGGCGATCCCCCCGGTGACGCCCAGTACGATGCGCCGTCCCCGGATGTCGCTCAGAGCTACTCCTGACGGCGGCGCGGAACTACGTGATACTCGATCTCGCCGGCAGCAAGATCATCGAGCGCGCGCGTCGTGAGCTTCTTCTCGCCCGGCGCCGAGCGATCACGCGGGAACTCGTTCAGCACTCTCGCGAACTTGGCAGCGACGAGAACTCCCAGGTACTTGTTGGTTGCGTGTGCCGCAACGTCATCCGGTGTGTAAACTCTCATGATCCATCGTCTCCTAAAAGTGAAGCAACTCCGCACGCAAGGCGGATACCGTCTCTGCCGCGACGCGGGCGCTCTCCGGCGAATTCATTCGCTTGAGGCCCTCCGCATCGATAATGCACGACACCTGCGATACCGCACGATCGAGTTCATCATTCACGACCACGTACTCGAATTCATCCAGCACACCGATCTCGCCGATCGCGTCGCGCAGCCGCGTCGCGATCGTCTCCCTGTTCTCCGTACCACGTCCCTTCAGTCGCGCCACCAGCGCCTCGCCGGATGGCGGAAGGATGAAAATGCGAACCGCATCGGGATACGACGCAGCAAACTGCATCGCCCCCTGAACATCGATATCCATCACGACGTGACGTTCCGTCGCCAACACGCGCTCCACCTCGCGCCGCAACGTTCCGTACATGTTGCCATGAACCTGCGCGTACTCGGCGAACTCGCCGTTCTCAACGGCACGAGAAAATTCCTGCGCACTGAGAAAGTGATACGCCGTTCCATCGACCTCGCCCGGCCGCGGCGACCTCGTGGTCGCCGATACCGAGTATCCAACATCGTTCCTGACTTCAAGCAATCGTTTCGCGATCGTGGTCTTCCCCGCGCCGGACGGCGCCGAAAGGATGATCGGGAATGGGTTCACTCGACGTTCTCGCTCTGTTCGCGCAACCGCTCCAGCTCTTCCTTTATCCCGACGACATCCGTGAGGATTGCCGCGTCGTTCGCCTTGCTGCCAGTCGTATTCGCTTCCCGCAGCATTTCCTGAATGAGAAAACCGAGACGCTTGCCGACACCGGAACCGGCTTTCTCATCCAGCGCGGCGCGGAAGGCCGCGATGTGCGCGCCGAACCGATTGAGCTCTTCCGATATGTCCATCCGATCCGCAAGGATGGCGATTTCCTGGGCCAGGCGCTGCGGATCAACTGCCACCGAGCCTGCGAGCTCCGCCACGGAAGCCTGCAGGCGCTTGTGCTGCTCCACCAACCTCCCCGGCGCACGCTCACGAATCCTCGCCAACGCCAACTCGATGATGCGCAGATGCTCGTGCAGGAAGTCCGAGATGCGAGCGCCTTCCTGCGAGCGCATCGCGTCCAATCCGTTGGCCGCATCGTGTACGATCGCGAGCAGCTCGTCGGCGGATCCATCAGTCACTTCCGCGGTATCATCATCCCCCGATCCAATAGCGTCGGGAAGCCGCATCACCGTCGCAATGTCGATATCGCCGGCAAGCCCCCAACGGTCCTTCAGCGTCCGAAGCTGCTGGATGTACGACGCAACCCTTTCCTCATTTATCACCAGCGTCCTGTCACCGTCGCGTGCGATCCGCGCTGACAGTGACACATGACCGCGACTGAACCGCTTTCGCAGCGCCTCCCGTACTTCGCCTTCCCACACGGCCATGCGGCCAGGCAGCTTGATGGCCGGGTTGAAGAATCGATGGTTGACCGCGCGAATCTCGACGGAGACGCGACTCGCGCCAACCGTGCCCTCGGCGGCCCCAAAACCGGTCATGCTCGTAATCATGTGCAGCCTACTAAGTTATTGCCGCGCAACGACTTTGTCAAAAACATCGCCTGGGATCAGTTGAAGAAATACCACCTGACCCCGTACACATTGACCGGTCGCGGCATCAGATACCCGGGGACCTCGTTGTAAATCGCCCCCACCAGGTTCCTCCGCTGGTACGAAAGCACCCCCCGGAGGATCCTCAACTCGACCAGCAGCGACACGACCCTGCTGGAGGCCGCGATTCGATCGGCGCCGTTTGTTTGTGGAAAGGCTACCGCGCTCCGGTAGTCCACACCCGGCTGGAACAGAAAGGAGAAATTCCCATTCGGAAAACGGGACAGCCATTGGGTGTAGAACCTCAGGTCGCCATGCGCCTCGCTCTGCGGAGTGTACGCCGCGATCTGCTGCCAGTGCGTTCCGCTCACGTCAATGCTGAAGTCACCGGCAATCGGCCCCTGAAGAGACGCTGTGCTTCCCGTCTGGCGCCCGATCGCCTTCGCCACGAATGCCGTGTCCCATAGTTGCGACGGAATCAGCAATGCCGTGTCTCGCGTTACCACGCCGCCAGTCAGCCAGAGGCCGCGCGGAAGCACGCGTAGACCCGCCTCCAGCCGCGCGGATTTCGAGGCCGGTTGCGGCACGAAACCTGGCGCCGGTGTTCCGAATGGCGTGCGATCGCCAACATAGCCAAGCAACGAGATGAACGGCAGCGGCGTCAATCGCGCCCCACCCTCCACGCGCGTCAGACCGGCGTATTCGTCACGCTCCGCCGTTGCGCTCGCAGAGAAGAAATCCCGGCTCAAATCGAATGTCGCACTCGGCGAGTTGTAGCCCTTCCCCAGCCGCCGCCGGTATCGCTCGATGAGGCGGAGCCTGCCGCCGCCTGCGTCGAAGCCAGCGGTCGCCACGTATTGAGCCACGGATGCGAGCGAATCCACCGTGTCGGGCGCGAACCCGTAACCTCGCGCCACCACGGAATCCATGTGCGTGCTGTTCTCCTTCAGGATCTGGGTGGAGGCGACCAGTTGGAGGAACGGGCCGCTACCTTCGCGCCCAATCGCTGCCCGCAGATATCCCAGCGTCGTCGCAGCACGATAACCGGGAAGCCCAATTCCGCCGTTGAAACGTGAAGTCGTCGTCCGCGTATCGTTGCTTCGTATCGCGGTGGCATCGAGGCTCCACGCGGAATGCGCGATACCGTAACGAATGAGCCCCGTAAATTGCTGACCGCCGCCGCCATTACGGTTGTCCGTGACTCCGTATTGCTGAAGGGCGACCTGCAAGCCAGCTCCGTTATAGAAACGCTTGCCATAGAACGCGCGGTAAAGATTCGTGTTCAGGTCACCTGTGAGCGCATCGATGCGCGTGTAGGGCGCGGTTCCATTGTATTCCCACGTTCGAAGATCCACGCGGAGTCCGTCCGCACCCCGCGCGAGCGTCAGCTTTTCAAGAGTCCAGATCGGAACAGTGCTGAGATCCGGCGCGACGCCGTTACGCGGCTCCAGGTCGTCGCGTTCAATGCCGTCTATGAAAATGCGAACACGACTGAAGTCGCCACCGATTGCGGTTGCCTGCGGAGCGGCGAGCCAACCGGTGCGAAACGTGGTGAATGCTGGAATCCGGTCGAGCAGGTCGCCGAGCGTGATCGCGCCGCTGGCGAATAGTGCGTCACGGTTGTATGTGAAGGACTGTCCAATCTCGAGCGACGGAGTGGCTCCGTCGCGACCGATGCGCGCCTGAATGCTGTCGGCGTGCTGCGGCTTGGGCGCAGAGTCCTCGGCGGTCGGCGGAGCGGTTCCCTGGCCGCCGCCAATCGGAGTGGGTGGACGACGAACCTGCGCGCTCGCGACGCTTGCTGCAACGCAAATCGCGGCCGCGCAGAGTGAAGCCGATACCGCGCCGCGCGCGAGACGATGCGGCATCAGTGTCCGCAGCGTGTGCGCAGGAATTGCACAAAGGTTCCAACTGGAACGCCGGTTGGTCCCTTTGGAATGAAGCCGAGGTCGGTTTCCGAGTACGCGGTGCCGGCGACATCGAGGTGGACCCAGGGATAATCACTCGCGAATTCCTTGAGGAATGCGGCGGCGGTTATTGCGCCGGCCCATCGGCCGCCGGAGTTCTTGATATCCGCCACGTCCGACTTGATGAGATCCGTATAATCATCCCACAGCGGCAACTGCCAGCCGCGCTCGCCTGAACTGTCTGCCGCGGCCAACACTTCGTCGACGAGCTTCTGATCCACGCCGAGCACGCCCGTCGCTGTGTGGCCCAGTGCGACCACGCACGCGCCGGTAAGTGTTGCAGCGTCGATCACGGCAGCCGGGTTGAAGCGACGTACGTATGAGAGAAGATCGGCAAGCACGAGCCGCCCTTCCGCATCGGTATTTATGATTTCGATGTACTTGCCGTACTGACTGCGCACGACGTCGCCCGGATTCATTGCGGTTCCCGATGGCATGTTCGTGGTCGCGCCAAAGACTCCAATGACATTGATCGGCAGCCGCATCAGTCCGACAACTTCCATCGCGCCGATAACCCCTCCGGCACCGCTCATGTCGAACTTCATCCACTCCATGCCGGTGGCGGGTTTGATCGATATGCCGCCCGAATCGAAGCAAAGTCCCTTGCCGACGAGAACGACCGGCGCGTCTCCAGCATTTCCGCCACGGTGCTCGATCGTTACAAGTCGCGGTTCCTGCGGCGTGCCCTGTGCGACCGCGAGAAACGAACCCATTTTTTCGGCTTCGAGACCTGCTCGGTCGAGTTCGCTGTACTTCATCCCGTGCCTGGCCGCAAGATCGCGCGCGGTCGCCGCCAGCAGGTCGGGTGTGCAGATATTGCCCGGAGTCATCCCAAGCGTGCGCGCAAGCGATACTCCTGCACCGAGCGCGTTGCCGTTCGCCAGGGCGGCCTGCGTATCGGGTGTTACCGGAGCCGCGATTACGGCGGCGGCGACGGGGGCCTTGCGTTCAGCTTCGGGAGGTGGCGTCTTGGTATCGAGATATTGCCACGCACCAGCGTGAAGTCCCGCGGTCAGAGCCTCGACTTGCTCGGGGGTGAGCGCGTCTCCCGTGATCGCGAGAGATCCGGTGCCCATCTTCAGCGCGGTTCGCGCTGCGAGTGCACCCGCGCGCCTGAACGCGTGGACTGTCGCCGGCGCCGATCCGATCCCGAGCAGTGCGATCCGCCGCGGCCCCGACGGCACACCGCTCAGAAACAGGATTTCATCCCGTGAGCCGCGAAAGTCGCGTTGGGTAATTGCCGCGGTTATGCTACCGCTCGTTGCTTTGTCGAGTCCGGTAAGCGTGGCAGGCAGAGGCGTATCGGACAACAACACGACAACGAGCAGAGGAGTTTGCAAAGATGCGGCGTCGGCGCCCGAAAGCGTGACGCTGAAAGGACTGGTCACTGTGATTTGTCCGAGTTGTAGTTATGCGCGCATTGCGGCGATGATCGCGTCTGCGAATCCGGACGTGGAGACTTCTGTCGCTCCCGGCATCTGGCGCGCAAGATCATAAGTAACCGTGCGTGACTTGATCGCCTGCTCCATTCCATGCACGATGAGTGCGCCCGCTTCGGACCAACCCATGTACTCGAGCATCATGACGCCCGACAGAATGACGCTGCCAGGATTGATCTTGTTGAGACCGGCGTACTTGGGTGCGGTTCCGTGTGTCGCTTCGAACACTGCCACTCCGTCACCGACATTTCCGCCCGGTGCGATGCCGAGTCCGCCGACCTGTGCCGCTGCAGCATCGGAGAGATAATCGCCGTTCAGGTTTGGCGTTGCGATGACGGAGTATTCCGATGGACGCAACAGCAACTGCTGGAACATTGAATCCGCGATGCGATCGCCGACGACGATCTTGCCTTCAGCGCTCGCTCCCTTCAGGTCATTTTCCATGACCGTCTGCGCCGCGAACTTCTCTCGCGCCAGCTCGTATCCCCAGTCACGGAACGCACCTTCAGTGAATTTCATGATGTTGCCCTTGTGGACAAGGGTCACCGACGGCTTCCGGTTCGCGACTGCATAAGCGAGCGCCTTCTCCACCAGCCGCTGCGAGCCGAACTTGCTCATCGGCTTGATGCCGATCGCAGAGTTTTCACGAATGTTGGCGCC
>DATBNQ010000008.1:0-2489 GCA_036554185.1 Gemmatimonadaceae bacterium
GCGCCGCTGTAACTCATCCGAACCGCGTTCAGCTTGATCGTGATTCCGCGTTCGCGCTCGAGATCGAGCGTGTCGAGCACCTGAGCCTTCATCTCGCGGCGCTGGAGCGTGCCGGTGGCCTCGATCAGCCTGTCGGCGAGAGTGGATTTTCCATGGTCGATGTGCGCGACGATGCAGAAATTGCGGATGTGCTCGAGCTTCATTCGGTGCGTTCGGGGATATTTCCAGGCCAGCCCTCAAATATACCGTGCAGGCCGTCAACTCCCCCCGGGCGGGACCACGTGTTCTGGACCAGTCCGGGTTCTCTGGTGAGAATTCGTGATCGTCGCTACTACGGCCTTCGCGGTACTACCGGTTGCGGCGTCGGCCGCGGTAACGCCTGGCCCGGTGGCAGACGCATCTGTTGTCGGCCTCTTCCCGGCTGCGCGAAGGCGGCACATGGAGTCGTGTACGGCGCGAGAGTTCCATCCGGGCAATGTCTCAGATAGTGACTGCGCGGATCTCGGCTGTACCGGCTGTCATAACCACCGTTTCCATATCCACGATCGCCGTTGCGATTACCATAGCCGTTTCCGTAGCCCCGGCTGCCGTAGCCGCCCTCGTAGAAATAGTTGTCGTATCCGCGGCGATACGGCGATGCGCCCCACGGGTCGTCGTAGCCTCCGGAATATCCGCCGTAGCCGTCGTCGTATCTGACGCCGTGTTGATATGCCGCTCGCCCCGACCCGCCGCGCCCGATCTCATACGGCGCGTAGGCGATGGAATAGCTGCTCCGCCGTCCGACGCTAGAGCGCGCGAAGCGATCCACGATCTCGAACGGATCCACCCCGCTTCGCTCGCCGAGTGTCCCCATGTTCCAGCGATTGGAGGAGGTGCGATAGTTCCGGAAATCGAAGGGGGTGCGCGATGCAACGGCGAACACATAGCCGACACCCTCAGCGGGGTCGGCCTGAAAAGGGAGTCCGTCCCCACTCCGTCCCCCGGCGTATTTCGAACGACTGTTCGGCAGGGCAGGCCAGAGGACGGTGACCCGGCCATCTGTGTTCACCCGCAGAACGGCCACGTAGCTGCCGGCATCTCCGGAGTACATCACTCGGCCTGGCTCGCCGCGGTTGAATTCGTTGCCCTGCTCGAACCAGACATCCACGTTGGGGGCGCGCTGGGCGACGAGTGAGACGGGCGCGACAAGGACTCCGCCAACCAGAAGCGGGACGATCGATCGGCCAAGCAGGCGCGAAGCGACAGCTCTGACAAGGTTCATTAAATGCCTCCTCCTGAGACTACCCCAAATTATGTTGCAGTTCCCGGGCTCGAACCAGAAATGCGCCGGGATCCTGTAAATACAGCGGGTTGATGGCCTTACCAACGATTATCGACGCGGTCGAAGCTCTTCCGGCATTCACGAGATTGGCGAACACGGTCCCGGGTAACGGACGACGCGTCACAGTAGGTGGATTGGTTGGATCCAGCGCAGCGGCGATGGTTGCAGCACTGGCTCGAAAGCTGGACCGACGGTTCTTCGTGATCGTCGCGGAGAATGTCGGGGATGCCGAACGCTGGCTCGCCGACCTCGAGGCGCTGGATGGAGGCGAGGCAGTAGCATTTTATCCGCCGCGCGAGAGCTTCGGCGAGGCAGAGCCGCACGCGGAAGTGGCTGGCGAGCGGGTCGAGACGCTGGAGCGTGCAGCGCGCGGCGACGTGCGCGTCCTGATCACGACGGCCCGCGCCATCATGGAGCGCACACAGCTCCCGGCGATCCTGCAATACGGCCGTCTCGAGCTTAAGAAGGGCGATGTTCGGAAGTTGGGCGAACTTGCCGAGCATCTCGAATCGATCGGATTCGAGCGTGCGGACATGGTCGAAGACGTTGGCCAGTACAGCGTGCGCGGTGGAATCTTCGACGTGTACGGCTTCGGAATGGCGAATCCGGTGCGCATGGAATTCTGGGGTGACGAGATAACCGAGCTGCGCCACTTCGATCTCACCACGCAGCGATCGACGCGTGACGCCGACGTCGCACTCATACTTCCGGCCGACGGTGTGGCCGCGAAACGTGCGAGTGATCGCAAGCGTGACGCGAAAAGGGATGCAAAGCGGGCGAAGCGCGCCGGCGAGCGAATGTCGATAACCGACCTCTGGGCCAGCGACACGATCGTCGTCGTGCCATCGGAATCGCACGTGGAGCCGGAGATGCGCCGTACGTGGGACGAGGCGCAGCACCATCTGCAGCTTGCGTTGCGTCGCGGCGAGGACGTGCCCAAACGCGACGAATTGTATGTGGCACCGGAGGTCGCTGCTCGCACGTTGCGCGCGTTCGGCACCGTATCACTCGCGCCGGATGGCGAGCCCGACATTGGATTCCCTTTCCGGGCTCCGGAAACGATCAATCGCGATCTCAAGCTGCTGAATAACATCGTGCGCGACGGTGTGCCTACGATGATTCTCTGCGACAATGCCGGCCAGATAGAACGGCTCGAGGAGTTGCTCAC
>DATBNQ010000041.1:0-16843 GCA_036554185.1 Gemmatimonadaceae bacterium
GAAAGCCGGTCGTGCGCGCGGCCAACACGGGGATTTCCGGCTGGATCGATCCGCTGGGCCGCGTGCGCGCCGAGACGCCGATTTTCGTGCCTCGCTCGGCGACTTACACTGTGGAAGTCACGACCACGCGTACACTCTACACGCGTTTGGGCGACTGGGTTGGTGCGCTGTGCCTGGTGGTGACGCTTGGGCTCCTGCTGGTCTCTTGGCGGTCGACGCGACAGCGGCGGCAACTGAAAAACCAGTAGTTAACTGACGGGCCCGGACAGATCCAGTCTGGTCAGGGAGAGGTTCCGGAGCTGTCGGGGTCCACGCCCTTGAATCCCACGATGTTGGGGATCATGGTCCAGGTGATCTGCCCGGTCATATCCGACCCGACGCTGAAGACCTGGGAGCGTATGTCGCGGCCGGTGATGCGGGTTGCCAGCAGCCGGTACTGTTCAGTGAACGAGACTGGTTTGAAGGAAAAGGTACGGATCTCCCGAGGGGGGACAGAGCCTAGGAGGGACCGGTGCCCGTCCCACGTCACCGCGTAGATGGTGAGATCGGTCGGCCGGAGCAGGTTGTTGTTGACCACCAGATCGACCGGGTTTGTCGGGCCTTCGGTGCGGCCGCCGGTTGCGGAGGCGCAGGCGGCTGGATTGAGGACGGACACCGCGATTACGCAGAGGGCGGCGGTGGTCCTCAGAGAGGATTGAGGGCGCATAACCCGACGGATGATGGCAAAGCATGGGCCCGTGGTGTCCACCATGGGCGGCCATTTGGCGCTCTTGCCGGGGAGCCGGACACGCTTCCATACGAGCCCTGATCGTTTTATCTTTATGGGCTAGTCTTACCAGAGGTAACCCAATGAAACCAGAAATCCATCCACTGTACGCGACGGCGAAGGTCCACTGTGCGTGCGGGAATACGTTCGAGACACGTTCCACGGTCGCCAGCATCAGCACCGACATCTGCGCAGTTTGCCACCCGTTCTATACGGGCAAGGCCAAGATGGTCGACACGGCAGGCCGCGTAGAGCGCTTCCGTCAGAAGTACGGTCGAAAGGAGAAGGCGACCGCTTAGCTGCGATCGTTCCGATCATCGAAGGCCCACGAATGTCGTGGGCTTTCGTGTTTTCGATATCGGCGCTGCCATGTTGGATTGCTGTGGCGCCACGTCTTCTTCCGCTAGCTTGATGAGTGATATTTCTACGCGCGTCATGATCGATCAACATCGCAAGGAACGGCCATGAGCCTTCGCGACCGACTCGCCACAGCAGTTGAGCGCGCAGCCGAAGTCGAAGCTCAACTGAGCGATCCGGCGACGGCGCGCGACACCAGAAAACTCGCGGAGCTCGGCCGCGAGCACAGGCAACTTGAGACCGTCGTTTCACTCGCGCTCCGCCTGGATCGCGCGGAACGTGAGCTTGCCGAAGTGAAGGAGCTCGCGCAATCCGACGACGCCGAGATGGCCTCCGAGGCGGAGGCTGAAGCGCAGCGTCTCATTGACGAGATCGCGCAGCTCGAGATCGAGTTGAAGCCGGCGCTTCTTCCGCCTGACCCGCTGGATGATCGGCCGGCAATCGTGGAAATACGAGCGGGAACCGGCGGCGACGAAGCCGCGCTCTTTGCCGCTGAGCTGTGGCGCATGTATACGCGCTACTGCGAGGGACGTCGGTGGAAGGTGGAAATCATTTCACTTTCCGAGGCGACTCTCGGCGGTGTGAAGGAAGTGATCTTCAAGATCATCGGCACCGGCGCGTTCGGCGCCATGCGCTGGGAATCGGGTGTGCATCGAGTGCAGCGCGTCCCAGTCACCGAGAGTCAGGGCAGGACGCATACGTCGGCTGCGACTGTCGCCGTGTTGCCGGAGGCCGAGGAAGTTGACGTCCGCATCGAGGACAAGGATCTGCGGATTGACGTTTTCCGATCGTCCGGGCCCGGCGGGCAGTCGGTGAACACCACGGACTCCGCCGTGCGGATCACGCACATTCCCAGCGGAATAGTGGTGTCGCAGCAGGATCAGAAATCACAGCTTCAGAACAAGCTCAAGGGCATGGAAGTGCTGCGCGCGCGTCTGCTCGACGCGCGGCTTTCGGAGCGCGAGGCGGAGCGTGCCCGCATGCGCAAGACGCAGGTGGGAACGGGTGACCGGTCGGCCAAGATTCGTACGTACAATTTTCCGCAGAGCCGCGTTACCGATCACCGCATCGGGCTCACGTCGCACGATCTCGCATCGATCATGAACGGCGGCATCGAGCCGTTCATCGATGCGCTGCGCATGGCGGATGTCGAGGAGCGGTTGAGCGGTGAGTGACGGTGCAGGCCCCGCCGCGCGCTCGGACCTCCGCAGCGTGGCCGCGCTCACCACCGAGCTGCGGCTTCTTCTCGCGGACACATCGTCGCGCCTGTCCCACGACATAATCGCCGCGCTTCTGGATGTGCCTCGCTTCTGGCCGGCGGCGAACGGTTCCGAGGCTATCGACGACGCGCTGTGCCTCGCGGCGCGGAATGCCGTTGCGCGGCTTCAGGCTGGCGCGCCGTTCGCATACGCGGTCCGGCGTGCGACGTTCAGACACCTGACTTTGGACGTGGACGAGCGGGTGCTGATCCCGCGCCCGGAAACGGAGGGGCTGGTCGAGGAGACTTTGAGGATGGCCGTCGGACTCCGCGGCTGCGCGATCGATATTGGAACCGGGTCGGGGGCGATCGCGCTCGCCCTGGCGAGTGAGGGAGTGTTCGACCGGGTGGTCGCTACGGATGTGTCTACGGACGCGCTGTGCGTCGCCAGGCAGAATGCCGCGCGGTTGGCCGGCGCATTGAGGGTGCCAGTCGAGTTCAGGCAGGGCTCGCTGCTTTCCCCGGTCCGAGACCTTCGCGCGTCGGTTATCGTCTCGAATCCCCCTTACATTGCATATCATGAGGCGGCAGAGCTTCCCTCCAGCGTTCGCGATTGGGAGCCTGCGCTGGCGCTGCTGAGCGGGGCGGATGGAATGCTGGCCACAGCCGCTATTATTCGCGGCGCAGCCGATCTGCTGCAGCAGGATGGAGTTCTTGCACTTGAAGTTGATGCGCGGCGGGCCTCGCTCGCCGCCGAAGCGCTGGCGGTCGATCCGCGGTATCGCGAGATCGCTGTCCGGCTTGACCTTGCGGGGCGCGAGCGGTTCGTTGTCGCCCGACGCACCTAGGAGGAAAGTGTGGCACTTGAAGAAAAGGCTCGGGAGCTGGGACGGCTGATCGGGCAGAGTGATGAGTACCGCGCGGTAACGCGCGCCAACGAAGGTCTCGCGGCGGATGCGGACGCGACCGCCGTGCTCAAGCAGATGGAAGGTCTGCGGCGCGATGCGCAGGCGATGCTGCAGCGCGGCGAGGAACCGACGGAAGATATGGAGAAAGCGCTGGACGACCTGCTGACCACGGTACAGTCCAACCCGGCGTACCAGCGGGTTGCCGTCGCGCAGGAGAATCTGGACAAGGTCATGCGGCGCGTCAACGATTGGATCAGCGACGGGATCACGAAGGGCGCGCAGAGCTCCATCATCACCCTGGGCTGACCATCGTGACGCGCGGATCGCTCATCGTGCTCGAGGGTGCCGAGGGCGCCGGCAAGACTACGCAGGCGCGTCGTCTTGTTGCTGCTCTCGAGCGGCACGCGCTGTCGTGCGTGTACCTTCGCGAGCCTGGTGGCACGTCACTCGGCGAGGCGATCCGCAATATTCTTCTGGAGCCCTCGCGAATGAGAACGCCGAGCGCCGAAGCGCTGTTGTTCATGGCGTCGCGAGCGCAACTCGTCAGCGAGCGCGTCGAGCCGGCGCTTGTCGCGGGGAGTGTTGTCGTGCTCGACAGATTCTTTCTGTCGACATACGCATACCAGATTCACGGACGCGGGCTTCCATCGTCTGATGTCAGAGCTGCGAACCGGCTTGCGGTGGCGGATCTCATCCCGACGATAACGGTGGTTCTTCAGCTGTCGAGCGACGATGGCCTGGCGCGGGCGGGACAGCGGGCGGCACACGATTACATGGAGCAACTTGGCAAGGACTTTCACGCGCGTGTCGGCTCCGCATTCGACGAGTTCGTAACGCCGGCATGGCAGGCTGCGCATCCGGAGTGCGGTCCGATAGCCGGTGTCGATGCGAGCGGATCCGAGGATGAAGTATTCGAGCGGATCGTCGACGCGATCACGCGATACGTGCCGCAGGCGGCGCCTGCGCTGGCAGCCGCGATGGAGCAGGGAGCAGCGCAATGAGCGCGGGACGCACTCGACCGAAGACGATCGTGCTCGCGGCGATCCTGGCGATCGCGCTGGTAGCTGGCGCATGGATGTTCCAGCGCGGTGCGACGAGCACCACTGTAAATGGCAATCAGCTATTTTCGCAGGTGGCTGCCGCGGTGCGCGACGACTACGTAGACACCGTGGGTGCAGCGCGCGTGTACCGGATGGCACTGGACGGAATGCTCTCCGGACTGGACGATCCGTACGACACTTACCTGACTGAAGATCGCGCATCACGCCTGGCGGAGCGTACTTCGGGCAACTACGCCGGCATTGGATTGCAGGTCGATGTGCGAGACGGGTCGCTTGTGGTGGTCAGTCCGCTGCCTGGTGGTCCCGGTGACCGGGCCGGCATTCTTACCGGTGACCGGATCGCGCAGATTGACGGGCGGACAGTCAGCAACTGGACTGCTGAGGAAGTGCAGCAACTCCTGCGTGGCGCACCGGGCTCGACGGTCAAGCTGGTGATTCAGCATCCCGGCTCCGCGACGCCGATTACGGTGTCACTTGTGCGAGCGGCGATACATCACAGCGCGATCAAGCGGTCGGCGCTGCTACCGTCAAACATCGGTTATGTCGCGCTGGCCGTCTTCAGTGATTCGACTGCGCGCGAGCTCGGGAATACTGTCGACTCTCTTGTCAAGATTGGTGCGACATCGCTCACGCTTGATCTGCGAGCCAATCCGGGCGGGCTGCTGGACCAGGGTGTCGCCGTGGCCGATCTTTTCCTCGATCGTGGTGAGCGGATAGCGAGTACGGCGGGTCGTGATTCGACCGACAACGTCGTATTCACGGACAGCGCTGCACAGCGCTGGCCGAACCTGCCGATTGTCGTGCTTGTCGACGGCAAGTCGGCGAGCGCGGCGGAAGTCGTCGCCGGTGCGTTGCAGGATCATGATCGCGCCGTGGTGCTTGGCGCTACGACTTACGGGAAGGGAAGCGTTCAGCGTGTGTTCCCGGTCCCGGCTGGCGGTGCGGTGCGCCTCACAACGGCGCGTTGGCTTACACCTCTCGGCCGGTCGATTGCGCACCCGCCGCTGACGCCTGAGGAAGCCGCGCTCGACAGTGAGCCGCCGCGTCCCAAGTACAAGACAGCGAGCGGTCGAGTGGTGCTCGGTGGAGGCGGTATCACGCCCGATGTGGTGATCAACGATACCATCGCGCCGGCCGAGAATCTCGCGCTGATGCGGGCGCTCGGATCGAATGTGTCACTGTTCCACGACGCACTCACCGCGTACGCGCTCAAGCTCAAGGCGAACAAGTCGGTGAAGTCGCCCAACTTTGTCGTTACCAGCGCGATGCTGGACGAGATCTACAGGCAGATGCAGGCCCGTTCGGTGGAAATTCCGCGGAGTACCTTTGACGACGCTGCGCCGCTCGTCTCTCGTCTCTTCTCCTATGAAGTGGCTCGGTACGTGTTCGGATCCGACGTCGAATTCATGAGGAAGGCGGCGGACGACCGTGTGCTCAAGGCCGCGGAGCAGTTACTTGCGACGTCGCATTCGCAGGCCGACGCGTTGCGCAGATCCGGCGAAATGCAGGGTGCGCGGACGAGGGAGTGAGCGAGCGCGTCTTCATCATTGGCGCCGGCAAGGTCGGCCGCGGGCTCGCACACGCGTTCAGAAGTGCGGGCTTGCAGGTTCTTGGGGTCCACGCAAGGACTCCGCGCGATGGTGCGACGACTAGTGGTCCGTATCCGAAGGTGATGAGTGAAGCGAACGTCATTGTCATCGCCGTGTCGGACGTTGCGTTGAATGATGTATGTCACGCACTCGCCGTTACCGCGCGGGAGAAGGGTTCTCCCTTCACGCACGGGACCATCGTTCTGCACACCTCAGGCACCGTGAGTCCACCCGCGCTCGAGGAGTTGCGCGCGGCCGGTTCGCCGAGCGGCACCTTTCATCCCCTGGCTCCCTTTTCGACAGCTGAGCGCGGGGCGTCAGCGCTGCGCGACGGTTGGGTCGGAATAGATGGCGATCCAATTGCATGTGCGACCGCGCGGCGTTTGGCTGCCGCGATCGGTGCACGGACCGTCAACATACCTGCCCGAGGCAAGGCGGTTTACCATGCCGCGGCGGTGATGGCCTCAAATTTTCCTGTCGTGCTCGCGGCGCTCGCCGCCCGGCTGCTTGCGCGATCAGGAATGGAAGAGCACGCTGCCGAGCAGGTAGTACAGCGACTGATGGCTGGAGCCGTAGCCAATCTCGAATATGGCTCGCCGAGGGAGGTTCTCACCGGTCCGGCGGCGCGTGGTGATACGGAAGCGATTGCAGCACATCGTGCCGCACTGTGGCACGATCCAGAGACGCTGGCCGTTTACGACGCGCTCACGCGCGCCGCAGCGGGTTTAACCAGCGACCATCCCGCTCCCGTCGATGATGCGGGTGTCGGGCGGCGGAATGAATTGAAAGGCTGATCGCGGAATCGCGACATTTGTCCGGAAGCGAGTAACCGTGATCTTTCTCACGAGTCCGCCCGGTTCCGTCGATTCGAGTTGCCGCACGAGTCCATTGGAGTCGTCGATCCAGAGCGTCGCCTTCGTGAACAGCGAAGCGCGCGATCGCGGTACGAGTGTTATTGCGTGCGTCGCGCGGCCGCCGATTACCGCTGTTCCCGCGTCTGTAATCACATAGCTGCCCGCTGGCGCCGAGAGAATCTGGCCCATCGGATCCACCATCATCCCGCTCTCGCCGGCGGCGGCCGGAATCTTTATCACCTGGCCGGGAGCACTACTCGGCAGATACACCCAGAGATCCGAGCCGTCCGAGACGATGCGATCGGGATTCTTTCCGTTGAACGAGATCGATAGCAGGTTCGGTCGCTTCCGCATGAGTGCGCCGCTCGTTGAAAGCGACCGATCGGTCAACGGGTTTGTCACTGTCTGGTCGAACTGAACCGATATCGAACTGGCGCTCGCATATGCGGTAATTGCGCGTTTGAATGTTGCTTCAGGTTGCTGGGCCTGGAGAGAAACGGCGCATAGCAGCAGTAGCGTTACGAGACGCGATAAACGGGACGCCGGCATGGATGGAGCATACCCATCCACCCGCCATCCGTTCCGGCGAGGCCGGTAAGAGATTATCCGTTCCTGGCTGGCGGCAGCGATCTGCCGATTGCGGACGCCACACCGCGCAGTTCGACCATCAGTGCCGCGAATTGATCGGGATAGAGCGATTGGGCGCCGTCCGACAGTGCGCGATCCGGCTCCGGATGCATTTCGACCAGTATCCCGTCCGCGCCGGCCGCGACTGCCGCGCGCGCCATTGGGATGACCATGTCCCGCAAGCCTGTGCCGTGGCTTGGATCCGCGACAATTGGCAAGTGCGACAATCCGTGTACCAGCGGAATTGCCGTGAGGTCGAACATGTTCCTCACCGCAGGGTCGAACGTGCGCACGCCGCGCTCGCACAGAATCACATTGCCGTTACCCTCGGCGAGAATGTATTCCGCGCTGAGCAGCAGATCCGAGATCGTTGCCGCCATTCCGCGCTTGAGGAGCACGGGCCGGCCGAGCTTCCCGACAGTCTTCAGGAGAGAGTAGTTCTGCATGTTGCGCGCGCCGATCTGGATGCAATCCGCGTGCTCGGCGACGAGTCGCGCGCCCTCATCATCCATCGCCTCAGTGACGATCGGCATTCCCGTTTCCTCACGCGCGCGTACAAGCAGCCGAAGTCCTTCGATTCCGAGGCCCTGGAACGAATATGGCGAGCTGCGCGGCTTGAACGCGCCACCGCGCAACGCACTAGCGCCTGCCGCGCGAGCAATCTCTGCCGAGCGAATTATCTGGGACTCGGATTCGACGGAGCATGGACCTGCGACGATCGGGACGTCTCGACCACCGAACGACACGCCTGGGGCGATCGTGACTACAGTTGGCTCCTGACGCCATTCGCGGGAGACCTGCTTGTACGGTTGTGTGACGTGAATGATGCGAACGACGCTGGGCAGCGCTTCGATCCTGCCAGCGTCGACGCGGCCGTCGTTTCCGACGATCCCGACAGCGGTGCGCTGAGCGCCGGGCATTGGGTGCGCGGCGTATCCCATCTCTTCGATAACCGCGACGACGCGTTCTACGTCCGCCGCGGGCGCGCCATGGCGCATGACTACAAGCATGATGCTCTCAATCTCAGGTGTAGCGCCAGGCGCCTGCATCGCGAACGGATGCAGACCTGCGCGTCAAACTCCGGCCGTCGCGGGCTCGGATGACAGTGCCCCGGATATGGCCTCTTCAACCGCCGGTCCGCGCAGGTGCACGCTTACGATTGAAGAAACTCCGGGCTCCTGCATCGTTACGCCGTAAACTGCGTCGGCCGATTCGGTGGTGGTGCGTGGGTTGTGCGTGATAACGATGAACTGCGTGTTCTCCTTGAACTCGTTGAGCATCCGCACGAAGCGACCGATGTTCTGATCGTCCAGCGGGGCATCGACTTCGTCCATCAGGCAGAACGGGCTCGGCTTCATGAGGAATATGCCGAACAGCAGTGACAACGCTACGAGTGCTCGTTCGCCGCTCGACAGCAGGTGGATGCGCTGCGTCTTCTTGCCGCGCGGCGAGGCGTGGATCTCGATGTCGCTTTCCAGTGGCATGTCAGGATTCTGAAGCCGCACATCGCAGTCTCCGCCTCCGAACAGCGTCATGAAGATATGCCGGAAATTCTCGCGCACCTGCACGAACGTCGTGAGAAACATCTCCCGTGCTGTCGCGTCGATCTCGCGGATAGCCTGTTGCAGCTTTCCACGAGCGTCATCGAGATCGGCGCGCTGCTGCCGAAGAAAGTCGACCGCCTTGCTTTCTTCCTGGTGTTCCTCGATCGCGAGCGGATTCACCTGGCCGAGCGACTCGAGCTGGGCGCGCAGCTCAGCGGCTTCGGCGCGGAGCGAGTCCTCGTCGTCCTCGAGCGGAATGTTCTCAGCCATCAGCTCTTCGAGTGGTCTCCGCCATTCGGTCTCGAGGCGCTCACGGATCGCAGTCTTCCGTCCGGATAGCTCCGTATAGCGAAGCTCGGTCGCGTGCAGCTGCTCCGATGTCTGTGCCGCACCGTGGCGCACCTGATCGAGGGCGTGATCTGCCTGGGAGAGCGCCTCGTCAGCGGCTCTGACCGCGCGTTCCGCGTCGGCAAGTTGCTGCTCGGTATCGCGCAGTACTCCATCGCGAGCCTCGAGATCGAGCGCCCAATCGGCGAGCTGCGACGTCAATGCGGCGTCGTCGTGCGACAGCGTGCTCAGTTCGGTTTGGAGCGCGCTCAATCGCGATGTCGCCATCGTCTGCTCTTCACTGAGGCGCCGCTCCCTGTCGGTCACGACCTGCAGACGCGCCTGCGCCTGTGCCTGCTGGACCTGTGCGGCAGTGCGGAGCTCACGAGTCTCGTCGTGCGAGCGCTCGGACTCACTCAACGCGCGCCGATGATCCAGGAGAGCGACATCGTGTTCACCGGCCGCCTCGTTGATGCGCGCGATCTCGGTGTCGATCTGCTGACCGCGCAGGACCAGCGCCGCGGCGCGCTCCGACAGCTTCGCAATCGCAAGATCGGCTTCGGAAACCTCGCGTGTTGCGCGTTGATGGCGGCGAAGAATCTCGTTGACGACCTCCTCCGCGTGCCGAGCCTCGCGTGCTGCAGCCGCAGCGGCATCGGCGGCGGCGGATGCCGAGAGCATTGCGGCGTCGAGCGCTTCGCGGGCGGCGGCGGCGATGGTCGCTGCGTGGCGAAGTGACGCCGTCGCGGTTTCCATCTCTCGGGTAATGTCCGTGAGCTCAGCGCGCCGGCGCAACGGACCAGGTCCGGCGACGGCGGCGGGCAACCAGATCGCGCCGCGAGAATCGATGAACGCGGTCGCTTCCTCGACTGGTCGTACCTGGCCCAGCAACGCGCGAACCCACCCGGCAGCGTCCGGGTCTGTCGCGTTGACCAGCGCCGCAAGGTCGTTGTCCGATGCAGCGGAGTTGCCAACGAATTGGGTGTCCACGGGGAGGAGCAGCAACGGACCGGGCTGTGTCGAAACGTGCCACGCGCGGATGGCATCGGCCGCGGCTCGATCGCGCACGAGAACGGCGTGTACTGTCGCGCCGAGATAGCGTTCGATGAGCGCGGCGGGGACGGAATCAGCGCTTATGTAGTCGCTGAGCGGTCCGAGTATGGCACCCTCGTCGAACTTTCCACGCTCGCGCAGGAGCTTTGCTGCGGCTGGTGCGAGTCCGACACGCTCGCGTTCGAGTGCCTGCAGTGCGTGTGCGCGGCCTTCAAGTGCAGCGTGGGATTCCTCTGCACGTAGAGCATCCGTGCGGGCCATCGCATCGGCCTCTCGCGCCGCATGGACGGCGCCGTCGGCGACATCACGCTTCTCCGCTGTCTCGACCACACGAACGCGCGCAAGGTCGAGCGCGACGCGGGCATCTTCCACTTCACGTCCAACCATCTCGGCAGCGTCGAAAAGCTGCAACTGTTCATTACGTATCGCTTCGTGCCGGCGGAGAACATCCTGTCGTTCACGCTCGGCCGCATCCCGGTCCATCGTGAGACGATGCACCTGCTCCCGCAGCTCGCGTGCGCGACGCTCCGCCTGTTCGACGGCACCGCGCGCGGCGGAGAGTGCCGTCCTGGCTATCTCCTCGCTCGTGGTGCGATCGCTGAGCTGTGCGCTGAGTGCAGACAACTCACCCTCGAGCTGCGCACGTGACGCCGCAGCCTCGGCAAGTTCAGCCTCGACACGCTGCGCCGTGTCACCGCGTTCGCGTCGTTCCTCCTCTGCGCGTTCGCGATGCGCCGCTGCGTTGCGACGGCGCTCTTCCGCGACGGCGATCTCGCCGCGCAGCTGCTGCGCCCGCTCGCGCTGCTCGGCCACCAGACGCGCCAATTCGCTGCGACCACCCTCGGCGGTTGCGCGTGCCGCGTGCGCGGAGTCCCGGGCACCTTCTGCAGCAAATACGCGCTCGTGCTCCGCCGGCGCTGCCTCACGCAACGCGGCGAGGCGGTCGCGCAGTTCGTCGAGCTCGACACTCCACGCCACCATCTCACGCGCGGCCAGCGTGACGTCCACGGAAAAACGACGCGCCATCAATTCGGCGTGTCGCTCAGCGCGTTTCCGTTGCCGCGCGAGCGAACGCACGTGGCTCTCCTTCTCGTTGAGCAGATCACCCAACCTCGCGAGATCGACAGTCGTCTCCTCGAGACGTCGTTCCGTGCTCCGCTTCCGGTCCCGATACAATCCGATTCCGGCCGCTTCCTCGAAGAGCTCGCGGCGATCATCCGGCCGATCCGAGAGCAGCGCATCCAGCATTCGTGACTCGATCACGACACCGGAGTCAGCGCCGAGCCCGGTGCCTCGCACCATATCCTGAATGTCGCGCAGCCTGGCGGGTGATCGGTTGATGAAGTAATCGCTCTCACCCGAGCGGCTCAGACGTCGCGTTATCACGACTTCGCGGAACGGCACGTTGAAACCACCGTCCTCATTGTCGAAATGCAGCGACACCTCAGCGATGTTCACCGCCTTGCGCGCGGATGATCCCTGGAAGATCACGTCCTCCATCTTGCCGCCGCGAAGCGTTCGCGCCCGCTGCTCGCCCAGAACCCAGCGCACGGCATCCGAGACATTGGACTTGCCCGAGCCGTTAGGTCCCACGATTGCCGTGGCGCCTGGCTCGAAAACCAGTTCAGTGTGATCGGCGAATGATTTGAAGCCGTGAAGCTCGAGTTTGGTCAACCGCAATTACGGTGTTCTCCCTGTGCGATATGCAAGAGTGGGTTTCAGATTCGCCGCGCGTAGTGTCTGCATCAACGAAGCTGCATCTTCGGGTCGTTCAAATGCGCCGGCGTAAAGCTTCAGTGCGCCGTCTGGTTGAGAAAGGACGTATGAGCCCCACTTGCGGGCTTCCGGATACTTTCTAACGAGCTCACTCGGTCGTCCGGCCACTGCACTGTCGATCAACAGAGCATAGGGCGTTCTCACAACGATCCCCAGCTGCGGTGTCGGCGTTACCTTCTTGTGCCGCAGCACGTCGAGCTCGGCGTCCGCTTCGTTCCGGGTTGGATATGCACCCACCACGAGTTTGAAATATTGCTCGCGGTTCGGACCGACTGGTACCGGAGAAATCGTGCCGGCCGGCAGAAGATCGCGGAATCGCGCCAGCGCCTCGTTGGCGTCGTCTTTCGAATTCCACACGCCAGCCTCCACCGCGTACGCTGATGCAGAAGCGGAGTCCGCGGGATTGACCGGCGTGCCCACGGCGATGGAGTCCGCGGACGCAGGTGCCGGCGCAACGACAACTGGCGCTGGTCGGCGAAATACTGGCTTCGGCGCTGCCTTTTCCGAGTTGTTCGCCACGCGGAAATACAGACCGGCCCCCACCAGCGCGACTAGCAGGAGCAGCAGCGCCGCAATCTTCCAGATGGCTAGCGGCTTCTTCTCAGGTTTGCGGTCGAGCTCACGCAGAGCGGTCGGGACGCGCGCAAGCACGTTTATGTATGGCGCAAAATCCAGCGGCGTCGTGCCAACGAGGACGACTCCGTCGAGTTGATCGATCAGTTCCTTCAATCCCGGTGCATCCGCTGGAGCGACGAGCAGCAAGAGCGCACCGACTTCGCGAAACCCGTTCGCGAGTCGCTGCCAGCGCGCATTCCGGTAGATCTCCGGATCAGAAACGCTGCCAGTACCGCTCGGCATGATGAACAAGTTGCCCGTGGTATCGATGGGCTGCGCGATCTTGTTCAGCGAGACACCGAAAGTGAAACTGTCGGAGATCCCGTGAGGATCATCGGTGGTGACCAGCGCCTGAATGGGTTCGATCTCTCCAACGAGATCGCCGATCGCGATTCTCCTGTGCTCTGCTTCGGCGAGGCCGATCCCGATCGCAACATGAGCTGCAGCGAGTGCGTCTGCGCCAGTGACGACCGCAGCCGAGTAGCTGCCAAGCATCGGTGCAATCTGACGGCCCGCAGCTTCCCAACCGGTACCGTGATTCGCCGTGTCGGTCGACATCGGTGTGGACACTGGTGTCGTCTTCATCATGGCTGCCCTGGAAAAACCCAGTAGGACCGCTTGGAGTCGCGTCCGACCTGTTCTGCGGCGGCGCGGTTGGGGTAGGGGCCGAGTACAACGCGGTAGATCGTCGTTCCCGCGCGTTGGGACGGCACTACGCGCGCGCGCGCGCCAGCAACTACGATGCTGTCAGCCAGCATGTGCGCTTTGTCTGCATTGAGCAATGCGGCAAACGAGACTGTGAATGGACTCGACGCGGACGCCGTGGGCGCCGGAGGGGCCTTGGGAGCCGCAGCAGGCGGCCGCTGCGGCGCGGTCGGTTGCCCAGTCGGCGGTGATGGTACAGACTGCACCGGGCGTGTCACGCTGTCAACCACAGCGTGCGTGGCCGAGTCTGCCACCTTCATCGCTGAATCGGCTGCCGCCGAGTCTGGCAGGGCGAACGATACCGGCTGATCAACCCCTGGGGCTCTTCCCCGAAACCCGTTCCAGAAGGTGAAATACCAGAAGTCGCTTGCGCCGCCGGCAATGGTGCGTACGGCCTGCAGCGTTTCGCCGTCGACGAATACCACGTCGCGCCCGGAATAAAGCGCTATCGCGCCGTCCGGAGCGGTTGCCGGCAGATCCCCCGTCCATTTGGTCCGAACCGATCCAATTACGTGGTTCGTGGCCACGGCAATCACCCAGGCTGAATCACCACGCGCCGGTCGCACGAGCACATAGCGTCCCAGGCCATCCATTCGCAGATCGGATATCTTGCCGGGCAGCTCAATTGTCGAAGTGATCCGATCGGTATAGCGATCCACCACGGACAGCGAGGAATCGTTCTCCATCGCGACGTAAATGCGGTCTCCGCTTGGCGTCGGTGCAAGCGCCACAATGGACCCCCGAACCTTGATGGCGGGAACCTCACTCAGGTCTCGGCTTCTGACCCCAACCAGCGCCGTGTCCGTCGCGAAGTACACACGATCGCCCACCTGCGCAGTAACCGGCCCGATCGTTATCGGAAGAACCACGGTGTCGCGGATCTTCGTATCCGGCGGGTGCATCAGCCAGAGGACTGCCTCCTTGCCGTGCTGCGCCGCGATTACGATGCTGCCGTCAGACTGCGGAAAGGCCCACTTTGCAGGGAAGGGCGGCGTGAAGCTCCAGTCGCTGCCGCGGGTAAGCCTGTCCACTGCCCCTTTGGCATCCAGGCCGTAGATCTCCGCGCCGTTCGGAGCGGATATGGAAGCCAGCTTTGCTTTGGATGCGATTGTCGGGGCCCCGCCACGTAAATCCACCCTGGCCGGCTGGCCCCTCCCGTCGAGTATGGCGAGTGCTCCGCCTTCGGCGTCGAAACCAAGTACCCGGTCCACGGATGTCGAGCGGCCCGTCCAGACCACTGAATCGAGCCGCGGATACAGATACGCCCGGACGGTACCGCCGGTGCGGGGAATCCGGATCAGGATCGGATCGGGGCCGCGGCTCGCCTCGGCGCGCGCGGCGTTGCCTGCGGTGTCCGAATTCGCTCGCTGGTCTCGGCCGCAGGCGAGCGCGGAGAGTAGCAACAAGGAGATAGAGAGCCGTCTGCGCACCGCGGGAATTTAATCGATGAAGACACCACGCGTCACGTTTCCAAAGAGCAAAAAAAGGCGCCGTCCAATCCGGACGGCGCCTTTTTTCGGATTCGTTGATCCCGGCCGGCCTAGTAGCCCACTCCGAGTGCAAATGTCCAGTTGAATCCAGTGAATCCCGGCCTGTCGAGCGGTCGCGCCACTGACCAGCTGAGCACTGCAAAGTTGAACACGTTGACGCGTATCGTTCCACCGTAGCTACGAAGGAAGTAGCGGTCGATGTCCTGATTGGGATCGTAGTTGGCCGGTCGCGCGAAATGGATCGCCTGCCCGGCGTTCCATGCGAGGCCTGCGTCATAGAACAAAGCGCCGTCGACCGGTGGCAGGCCGATCGGCAGCTTGCCGAGATCAAAACGCCGAATGATCGGAAACCGAAGTTCTTCGTTGAACACAACCGCGCGCGTACCGATCAGCCGCGGTGCAGAGCATCCATTGGCGTACGAGCTGCCCTGACCGAGGAATGACTGGCAGGAATATCCACCATAGAAACTCGACTGATCGTAGCCGCGCACGAAGCTGGGGTTGCCGACGTAGATCGGAAGCAGATCTGCGTCGCGACCGTACGAGCCAGTGTAGAAGAGACGCGTTGCAAACGTAAGTGCGTTGAACACTACCGGATCGTAGCGACGGTAGTCCGCGGAGTAATTCATGAACCTGAGGCTGCCTACCGCCGGCGTCACCGCGAACCGCATGCGTCGACCGCTGATCGGGCCAGTTACTCCAAACAGCGAATTGTCAGTCACGTATGCAACGTCTGGTGACAGATACGAGAGCGTGCCGAGCGACTGTCCGTCGGTCATGCTCTGGCTGCCGCTCAGAAAGTCGTAGTTCTGAGTGACGAATCCGCGGCCAATTGCATTGGCACTGAGCCCGACCTCGAATCGTTGGAACCGGTTGAGCGGGTACTCGGCAGTGATCGACGCGCTGCGCATCACGTAGCGCAGGAACTGATAGCTCTGCTGGTAGCCGCTCTGCGATTGGGTGTACCCCGTGCTCAGATAGGCAACGTCCTGCGACAGGCCCGTGATGTACTGCCAGCGATGGCTGAGATTGCCGTACGCGAACAGAAGGCTGGCGTCACGCAGTCTGCCATAAACGCCGCCGCCAACCGCGAGCTCGTGGTCGCCTGTAAGGTCACTGAATACGAGAGTCGTTCCACCGCCGTACTGTGTACCGTAGCCGCCGCCAGTCGACACGCCGACTGTTCCGCCGCTGATGTATTCCGGCTGAAAGCTCACCTTGTACGGATAGTCCTTGAAACCAAGCGTATCCGGCATTCCCGTTACAGGATCAGCCAGCAACGTCGCAACGCTCGATACGCTTGCGCTGTCCACCACTTCGGCAGTCGAAACAACTCCTGACTGTCGTGCGCCGGCAAGCGAGCGGTACGTCGACACTCCACTGCTGACCCGTCCAGGTGTCGAGTCGTGTACCGCCTCCGATGCGACCGGCGCGGACGCGGCAACGGCTTCCGTCGGGGGAATTGTCGTCGCGTACTGTTGCGGATGGTCGATGTACCAGACCGTGAAATCGTTGTTGTCGAAATATGTAAACGCAAGACGGTCCGTCGCACGAGACCAGCTCATTACCGGACTGGTCTCGGTGAACTGGCTTATTCCCGATTGAACGTTGGTTACACGCTCATCCTGATTGTCGGTGAAGTCATGAAGATAGATGTTGGCTGTGCCGTTGCGATCGGAAACGTATGCGAGTGACTTGCCATCCGGCGACCAGACTGGATTGATGTTGAGACCCTGCTGGTTCGGCAGAACTTCGCTCGTGCCATTCGCGACGTTGTATATGGCGATTTGCAGCTTGCCCAGCTTGAGTGTGGCCAGGTCCGTGCTCCCGCGATCGGACGCGAAGGCGATACGAGTGCCGTCGGGCGACCACGAAGGCATAAGGTCGCCATATCGGTCTTTCGTGACATGTCGAATGTTCTTGCCGTCGCTGTCGACTATGAAAAGGTCGGTGACGCCATCGACAACGCCGCT
>DATBNQ010000064.1:0-5659 GCA_036554185.1 Gemmatimonadaceae bacterium
AAGGCCGGCGCGACCAGCCAGACCGAGCCGCCCGGGCGTACCGGGTACGAATCAACCGAAGGCCGGCGGTGCACCGCGCCGGCCGGGTGGAAACAGGGGACGGGCTCGGTAGCGAACAACCGCTCGCCCTGATGCGTCAAACCGACAAACCCGGAGAGCTTGCTCGATGAAGATACAGCAGACTACAGCCGCTGCCATCATACTTGGTCTGGGCGTCGCAGTCGGTGGCCTCCTGATTGGGCTCGGTTTCGAGCGCGGTCGCTCGGCCGACCGGTACGTCACCGTAAAAGGAGTCGCCGAGCGCGACGTAACGGCCGACCTTGCCATCTGGCCGTTGCGAGTAGTCGCTGCGGACAACGATCTTCCAACCGCACACGCGAAACTGCAGGCCAGCGTGCAGAAGATCATGCAGTTTCTGGCTGCACAGCACGTCGACACATCGCTCACCGCACTTGCGAATTTCGAGGTGTCGGACGCTTTCACGAATCAGTTCGGCGGCGCTGAGCGTGCCCCGACGCGGTACGTGATCCGGCAGACAGTGATGGTCCGCTCCAACAATCCGGCTCAGGTACTTGCGGCGAGTCAGCATGTTGCCGAGCTCGTGAATTCGGGAGTCGTACTGTCTTCAGGCGGTGAATTTGGATCGGGCGGTCCGAACTTTGTGTTCACCGGACTCAACAAACTCAAGCCTGCAATGATTGGCGAGGCAACAGCGCGGGCGCGAGAAGCGGCCGAGCAGTTTGCCCACGATTCCAAGAGTGAGCTTGGCGGAATCATGACCGCCAGCCAGGGAGTCTTCGAGATCATGCCGCGCGATCAGGCTCAGGGAATCACGCAGGAAAGCCAGGTCGAGAAGACAGTTCGCGTTGTCTCGACAGTAAACTATTTCCTCAAGGACTAGCGCGGGATGTCGCGGGCATTCGTCAACGAGGACGCTGGCGGCTCAGGTCCGCGCCGCGATTACGCTCTCCCTCCCCGCGACGATCCCGGCTTTGACGCCGCAGCCGCCTCGGCGTTGCTCGAAGCAGCGCGTGCCGGCGAGACTTCCAGCGCCGAGGAAGCCACGGGATATTATTGGGGTGAGCGGAAATTGCGCGAGCACGTACGGCGCCTGCGCGAGACTGCGGTAGCCGGCAATGATGACCGCCTCGTGCAGCTGGCCGATCGCTTTCTGCGATAACACAAACATCGAGAACCCCACCATGTCGAACAAAGCTTCGTTGCGTGCAGATGCCGCCGAGTACGCACCATACTATGGGAAGTACATAGAACAGATCGCGGGCCAGGACGTCAGTGCCCTGCTTGCGTCGCAAGCGAGCGCGCTGGATGCGCTCCGTTCGCTGAGCGAGTCCCAGGCGTTGCATCGCTACGCGCCGGACAAGTGGAGCGTGAAGGAAGTAGTCGGTCATATAACCGACGCTGAACGAATCTTCGCTTATCGGATGCTCCGCATCGCACGTGGAGACGGCACGCCGCTCGCCGGATTCGATCAACAGCCCTATGTTGACTCCGCACACTTTGACAACCTGTCGATGACGACGCTCGTCGATTCATTCCGCACGACACGAGCCTCGACGCTCGCGCTGATGGCCGAGCTGAGAGACGACGCGTGGCCACGCATGGGAATGGCAAGTGGATTTCCGGTCAGCACGCGGGCGCTGGCCTACATCATCGCGGGCCACGCAACTCACCACATCGGGATCCTTCGCGACAAGTACGGGGTCGCGGTATAGGGCTGGCTTGCGTGCCTGGTTGCCTTCCCGCTCACGCGCCTGACGCGCTGTCATGACACTACCCACGATACTTGATATTGTGGGAGTTGCGGTGTTTGCGGTCAGCGGCGCACTTGCCGCTGGGCGCAAACAGCTCGATCTGCTTGGCGTCATTGTGCTCGCACTCGTCACAGCAATTGGCGGTGGCACGATCCGCGACGTGCTGCTCGGCCGCCATCCCATCTTCTGGCTCGCAAACGGTTCGTACATTCTGGTAATTACGGCGGCTGCGCTCCTCACGGTCGCATACACGCGTTGGCGCAGCCCTCCCCACTCCGCCCTCCTCGTTGCGGACGCACTTGGCCTTGCGCTGTTCAGCATCACAGGCGCGCAGATAGCGGAGCGTACCGGGCTACCCGCGGTAAGCGGAATCGTACTCGGCACGATTACCGGTTCTGCCGGTGGATTGGTTCGCGACGTCCTGAGCGCTGAGATTCCACTGGTATTGCGCCGCGGTAGCCTCTACGCAACCGCCGCGATAGCAGGGACCGGTACCTACTTCGCGCTGGAGGCGTTTGGCGCTGCGTCGCCGATCCCTTCGATCGCGGGAATGCTGGTGATTGTGGGACTACGTCTAGCGGCGATCCTCTGGGGGTTGCAGCTTCCAGTATTCAAACTGGATTCGCCGGCAGGTAAGCGATAGCCAGGCGCGGCCGCACCGTTATCAGGGGGGAAGCGATGTCGATATCCGCAACCGTTCTGCCAGAATTCGATCGGGAGATGGCGACTACTCGCACGATGCTTGAACGCGTGCCTGATGCGCGCGCGGGATGGACGCCACATGTAAAATCGTGGACGATGGGCCAGCTTGCATCGCATATCGGGAATCTGCCACGTCTCGGGCTCATCACGATGGAAGCTGATGAACTCGACGTAAGCCCCCAGAGTGGAACAAACGGCGGAAGCACGCCGCCATTCGAATCGACAGCCAATCTCGTTCGCACGTTCGACAGTAATGTCCAGAAGGCCAGGGCCGCGATCGAGGCGGCCTCCGATTCGGATATGATGGAGCCGTGGACCCTCCGGCGCGGCGGGAAAACGATCTGGACTCTTCCGCGCGCGGCTGTCCTGCGATCATTCATTTTGAGTCATATGATCCATCATCGGGGACAGTTGAGCGTCTATTTGCGACTAAATGACGTACCTGTACCCCCGGTTTACGGACCGTCCGCCGATACTAAACTGTAGATCCACGCCCACTGTGCAAGCACGGTGACCTTGTGCGTGGGCACGCCGTCTATTGCTTGGCCGAAGCTGGCCACTGGGAGCGACGGACCTTTGGACGGAGTGAACTATGCGCGTAAACCGAAATGACAATCGCGGGCGCTGGATCATCATCGGTGGCACCCTCGGGGCGACAGTTGGAGCGGGCGGACATCATCTGCCGATTGGGATCGCCCTGGGTGTCGCGTTCGGGATGACGGTTGGACACTTGATGAACAGGCTGACACTCCACCGACGCCACTAGCTTGATCCAAGGGCGCGCATCCGGCAACGCTGGGTGCGCGTCTGGTTTTGGGGTATGCCGCGGCGTCGACACGCGTTTCAAATGCGCATTTGAAGACTGGACAGTCCCCTTGAAGCTGACGAAGTTACAGGATAATGCTGGGCAACCTGTTTGACCGGTGGCGCATCGCCACGATGCGCACGTTGCAGGGCTGGGCTGCGGAGAATCGCACCCTGCGCGGAATTCCGGTCACCCTCATCAACACGCGTCCCGATATCGACTCGGAAACGGTCTTCCGCCGACTCGATACCGCTCTCGGACTGATTCAGCAGTACCAGCCCCAGACGTTCACGCAGATCTCGCAGGATTTTTCCAGCATACGCGTCGTTCGATACCCATGCCGCGCTGCTTTCTACCCTGACTCGCGGATGTGTCTTGTCGAGCTGACGTTCAGCGTGAATCCGGAATTCACGGAAGCGCAGGTCGCGTCGTCGATCGTGCATGAGGGAATGCATGCACGCATGCACGCGATCGGGCAGTCAGACCCCGCCGAGCGCCCGGATGAGGAGCGGCTGTGCAGACAGGCCGAACTCGAATTCGGCAGGGCGATTCCGAATGGTGAATCGATTGTGCAACGCGCACTCGAGTCGCTCGCGCTCGACGACGAAGGTGTCGCGCCAATCATCGACTGGAACGAGGCTCAGCAGGCGGTTGCGGAGGCCGACTCGCGCGCGACCTCGCGCGGTGGCAGCTCCGGCACCCCGCCAGCGCGCGCGTGATCCCGCCGCTCCACTCGCTGCTGTTGTTCATGGCCGCGGGTCTTGCGCTCAACATCACACCCGGGCCCGACATGCTCTACGTCGCTGCGCGAAGCACAAGCGAAGGACGCGCGGCGGGCATCGTTTCGTCACTGGGAATTGCAACGGGGACGTTGTTTCACATCACCGCCGTTGCGCTTGGTCTTTCGGCGCTGCTTGCCGCCGTCCCGATCGCCTACACGACGGTGAGAATCGCCGGCGCGAGCTATCTCGTGTATCTCGGTGTTCGCGCACTGGCGTCGCGTAGCGCAAACGGCCCGCGCTCCATTGAACGGGCGCCGCTTGGCGCGATCTTCCGGCAGGGGATGCTCACCAACATGTTGAACCCGAAAGTGGCGCTGTTCTTTCTCGCGTTCCTGCCGCAGTTCGTGGACCCCTCCCGAGGGAGTGCCGCGATGCAGATTGTCATCCTTGGATTGATCTTTGATACTTCGGGGACGGTCGTGAACACGATCGTAGCACTGGCTACCAGCGGGGCGGCGAATCGAGTGCGCGTAAACAGCCGACTCGGCGAAATTCTGCACAAGTTCACTGGAGTGGTTTTCATCGGCCTTGGCGTGCGTATCGCCTATGCGAGCCGCCGTTGAAGTAGGTGGACCAAACGGTGGTGTAGCGGCGTACGTATACACAGTGACTGACTGCTGTTTAGCTTGGCTGTAGCGTATTCGCGATCCAGAGCACCCTTCACCAGCGTCCACCTCATGAGCCATGTGTCTCGGCGCCCCAATCTCAGCGCGGGACTTCTAATGTTTCGCCGTGGTGGCGGCTCGGGCGTGCTGGAATTTTTCCTGGCGCACCCGGGTGGCCCGTTCTGGGCAAATCGGGAAGACGGCGCGTGGACGATCCCCAAGGGTGGAGTCGAGGCTGGTGAGGAGATTCTCGCCGCGGCGCTCCGCGAGTTTCAGGAGGAAACAGGCATACCTCCAACGGGCCCGTACATCAGTTTGGGGAGCATCAGGCAGCGCGCCGGCAAAGTTGTCCACGCGTGGGCGTGGGAAGGCGACGCGGATCCGGCTACCATCGTCAGCAACACCATGACGACGGAATGGCCAAGGGGCTCGGGCCGGACCATCACCTTCCCGGAAATCGATCGATGTGCGTGGTTCACCGCCACTGCTGCGCGCGGGAAGATCAATGCGGCGCAGGGCGAGTTGCTGGCGCGGCTGGAAGCGACTCTGGTCGTCAGTCCGGACGAGGTGAAGCGCTAGGCCCCAGTCGATGTGGTGGCGCGCAATACCGCCACTGCCAGCACAACCCACGCCGCAATGAACGCCAGTCCGCCTAGCGGTGCGACCGCGCCAAGCCACGTCAGGCCAGTCACTGCGAGCAGATAAAGGCTGCCGGAGAACAGCACGATTCCGGCGAGCATGAGGAACCCGGACAGCTGCACCGCTCCATCGTTGTGGAGCTGTGCGGCCAGCAGGCCGACGACAAGCATTCCGATGGCGTGATAGAAGTGGTAGTGCGATCCCACCTGATAGACATTCAACATCTCGGGTGACAGGCGCGCCTTGAGCATATGTGCGCCGAAAGCGCCGAGTATCACCGCCAGCGCTGCATTGACGCTGCCCAGCAGTATGAAGAGTCTGGCGACGGGCTGCATTGGCTACTGCCCCAGGATC
>DATBNQ010000057.1:0-3340 GCA_036554185.1 Gemmatimonadaceae bacterium
GGAGTCGTAATGGTGCGCGTGACGCCGGCAACGTGAATGGTGTTACTACGACATCAGTCGGAAGTCGTCCTCGACGCGGCGGATGATGCTCGTCGGTGAATTGGAGTGTGGAAAGAGGAGCGCATCGCTCACGGAGGTGAGGGCGATACGCATTACGCGGAAGCGGTCCGCCGCGAGCGCGTAGAACTCGTCGACACCCGTGTCGTGCGCCAGCTTGTGGTGTGCCGCGAGCGCGTAACCCTTCTTTCCCATCAATTCGTAGTACTCGAGATCCGGACCGCCCTTCCGCCAGCGTCTTTCCTCGATGTGATCCGGAAACACGCCGCTGAACCAGAGCGCATAATTCCCGAGGTGCGCGCGCGCAAGAAAGCTCCGCTTTGGATCCGAGCTATCGGCCGCAGCGAGGATGCCGCCGAGTGTGTCGTGGGTGTCTTCGTCAAACCGGCTGATGCGCTGCGCGCGGTCGCGCACGCCGAACTCCATGAACAGTGACGCCAGGAAATCCGCGAGGCTTCGGTCGCGCTCGCCGACACTCGTCAGCGCGTGGCGCATCACGACATACGCGACGAGGGCGTACGAGGCCATCATGCCGCGGTCAGTCCTCAGGAGGCCGATCAGGAGTCGCGGATCGTCCAGCAACGCATCGACCCCTTCGGTAGCGAGCCGATGCTCCCCCTCCTCCAGATCCGCGATGCGACCCGAGGCAATTACATGAAGCGCGAGCTGAGCATCGTCCCGCGTGAGTGAAGCGCGAACATTGGGTTGAACCATTGCGCGTACCCTCCGGCTAAGGCCTGAAAGAGAGTATCGGCAGAGAACCAGCCGATGAGCTGGACTAGCGTCGGAATTGAAATGGCCGGCGTGGCCGGATTAGCAGCTCATCAGCCATGTGTAAACCCCGCCTGCTGGTACGGTCACCAGGGCGTTGGGCCAGACCATGCCGCGCGCTACGGTTTCGCGGGCTGACACCAGATGCTCGCCGGCCGCTTCGCTGAACGATGCGGTATCCCCAGGCGACATGTTCAAGGTGTCAACCGGAACGCTGCTAACAAACAATGCCACATTGACGGGCGAACCGGCGTACATGGTGCAGGTCGCGGGATCGAGCTTGAACACGAGCCGACCAGGCTCCGGTGTCGGCGCAGGCGCCATCGATTCACTCGAACTCCCACAGGCCGAAAGTGCCAGAACAAGCGCAGCTAACAGGTAACGCATGGCCCAGCCCCCGAGTTGACACGTCTACGCGCCTGGATTTCGCTCGGGCAAGAGTAGCCCTATCGAGGATAAACGGCAATGCGCACCGGGATCAAGCGAGAATGGCCCGTGCCTCACCGAAGCACGAGCCATTCTCAATTGCCCCTCCTGGGGTCGAACCAGGACTCTTCCGCTCCAGAGGCGGACGTGTTGCCAGTTACACCAAGGGGCATCGGACCGGCGTCTCCGCCGGTAGATCCACCAAACTTACTTAGCCCCCCAGGGCCCAACAACCCCGACGACCGCCGAGGCAACCCTCGCGGGTTCCATTCCGTACCTATATATCTCACGTCGGCAAGAATCGGGGTGGATTCCATCCTTCCCCGGCCCTTCCCTTACTTCCATCCACCAGTCATGAAACGCCTAGCCCTCATCGCGCTCTCCGCGCTGGCGCCCGTTCTCCTTGGAGCGCAGGCCCCGGCAGCGCAGCCACCAGCGACTATCGTTCCCTATCCGCCAACCAGGCTTCCGCTCAAGCATCCTGCGCAGCCGACAACGGCCGCCATCACCGCGCAGGATCTGATGACGCGCCTCTACATTTTCGCCGATGACTCGATGCAGGGTCGCGAGGCTGGGACCATCGGTAACGCGAAGGGCACCGATTACATCGCTGCGGAAGCCAAGAAGATCGGGCTCATCCCCGCCGGCGATAATGGGACCTACTTCCAGACGATCCCGTTCAAGGTCCGAAAGATCGATTCGACTTCGACTTTCACCGTCGGCGACATAACTCTCGCGTACGGCAGCGACTGGGTCGCCACAGGCTCCAAATCGGTAAACGTCTCGGGCGTTCAACTCATCTACGGCGGGGTTCTCGGCGATACGACGCAGATGATCGCGCCGGGCGCGGGCGCCGGCAAGATCGTCGTCTTTACCCTCCCGTCAGGTGCAAACCCGCGCGCCGTACGGGGTGCTGGTCGCGCCGCGGAAGGCGCCGTCGCGGTTGGCATTGCCGGACTCGATCAGTTCATGCCGTTCTTCACGCGGCCGCAGACGTTCGTCGACGACCCGTCAAACGAACCCGCATCGATTGCTCCGCCGACGATTCTGTTTTCCGCGGCCGCAGTCGCCAAGCTGACGGAAGGTGCACCGCCGCTCACTGTCGGACTTGTCGATCCCAATCCCGCCAATCTCGACCTCAAGCTCTCTGTCGAGCCAACTCCCTATCCCGCACGCAACGTCGTCGGCATCGTGCGTGGCAGCGATCCCAAGCTGAGCGGTGAATACGTTGCAATGGGTGGACACAATGATCACATCGGATTCACTCACCGTCCGGTCGATCACGATTCGCTCCGCTTTTTCAACCACATCGTACGCCCGGGCGGCGCGGAGGATGGCCAGCTCCAGGCAACCCCAGCGCAGCAGGCGGAAGTGAACAAGGTCCTCGCCGATTTCCGCGCAACTCACCCGGGTACGCAGCGCCCGGATTCGATCGACAACGGCGCAGACGACGATGGCTCAGGCTCTGTCAGCGTTCTTGAAATCGCGCAGAAGATCGCCTCGCTCAAGGTCAAGCCAAAGCGCTCAGTGATTTTCGTCTGGCACGTTGGCGAGGAGAAGGGACTACTCGGGTCGACGTACTTCACCGACCATCCAACTGTACCGCGCGATTCCATAGTTGCGCAGCTCAACATGGACATGGTCGGACGCGGAGACGCCTACGACATCACTGGACATGCTATTGACGGAAGGGTCCTGCGCGGCAACCCGAATTATCTCCAGCTCGTCGGCTCGCGTCGTCTCTCGACGGAACTCGGCAATCTCGCTGAGACAGTCAACAAGCAGGACAATCACGGCCTCGTATTCGATTACGCGATGGACGCAAACGGTCATCCGGACAACATCTACTGCCGGAGCGATCACTACGAATACGCCCGCTACAACATTCCGATCATCTTCTTCACGACCGGCCTGCACTCCGACTATCACCAGGTAACGGACGAGCCGGAATACATCGACTACGACCACATGGCGCGCATCGACAACTACATCGAGGATCTCGCCGTACACGTCGCGGATATGGATCACCGTCCGGTGGTCGACGGGCCGCACATGGATCCGCACGGGTCCTGCAAGCAGTAACCGC
>DATBNQ010000070.1:0-40485 GCA_036554185.1 Gemmatimonadaceae bacterium
CCCTCGAAGATTCGTGACGCAAATGTCGTCATCTCAACGTCCCTCGAATCTGGGCTCGCGTTTTTCGGCGAATGCACTCATCGCTTCCGCGAAGTCACGTGACTGCATGAACGCCGCGTTCCAGAGCGCCGTGTAGTGAAGACTTTCGCGCATCGCCGCGTGTGCGCGCTCGTTCATGACACGTTTGACCCCCTGCACGGTGAGTGGAGGATTCGCGGCGATCCGTTGGGCGATTAAGTTCGCATGCACAAGTGCCGCTTCCGGCGTGTCATCGACATGGTTGACGAGACCGAGAGCGGCGGCTTTCGCGGCACCGAAATCCTCTCCGGTGAGACACAGTTCGCGCGCCGCACCCTCGCCTACGATGGCCGGAAGTCGCTGCAGGCTTCCCATGTCCTCGACGATACCGATCCGCACGGCTCGCGCTGAAAACATCGCTTCGCTGGAACAGACGCGCACGTCGGCGGCGCAGATTATATCGATACCGGCGCCAACGCACCATCCGGATATGCTCGCGACGACAGGCTTTCGACACGACATGAGCGAAATAATCGCGCGTTGCATCATCGTGAGCTGATCCAGGAACCGCGTGCGCTCGGCAGCCATCGCGGGTGCACCGAGCGCATAGCGCAGTTCGCTCGTCATGGCTATGAGATCGAGTCCGAAGGTGAAGTTACCGCCGGCACCGCTCAGCACGACCGCGCGAACTTCGGCATCGGCGTCGATCTCGTCAAAAACCGCCGGCGCCTCACGCCAGAAATCTGGACCGAGAGCGTTTCCCTTACCCGGACCCTTCATCGTCACGTGGGCGATTCGATCCGCGACCTCCACAACGAATGCCTGGCGCGCGCCGAGATCATCGGGACTACTGCTGAAATCCGTCATTTTGCGTCCCGGTCGTCGCCCTGGGCGGCGATTCGTGCAATCGCCTCGACACCAAAGCGATAGTGCTTCCAGTCATCGAGTGGTGTTCCACCCTGACGATCATAAAAGCGAATCGCATTCTCGTTCCAGTCGAGCACCGATAGCTCCATTCGGCTGCAGCCGGTGTCCTGGGCGATACGCGCGAGTCGCGCGAACAGCATACGTCCCGTGCCGCGACCGCGCGCCGACGGCCGTACGTAAAAATCCTCGAGGTAGAGCCCGCGGCGCCCGGTCCACGTCGAAAAGTTGAAGAAATACAACGCGAACCCCAACGTCTCGGCGGCATCCTCGGCCATTATCGCATGCGCCACCGCCCGGGGCCCGAACAGGGCATCGTACATCAGGTCGGGAGTGGCTGTTGCGAACTCCGGCGCACGCTCGAACTCCGCCAGTTCGCGGATCAGATCGAGAATCGTCGGAATATCCGCCACGACGGCGGGTCGAAGGCGCACGTCAGCCATGTTGCTTCTCCAGTTGCAGGCGCTGGTGGTTTCGCAGTGGTGCCGAGGACCAGACTCCGGACACAAGTAAAGATACGCAGGATGAATCCGGTGAGGCGGCGATCTCGCCGGCCCCGCCAGCGGCGGAGGTCCGGTCAAAGCAAAAGCGGCGGAACGCAGGATCGCGTTCCGCCGCCATCACTTCCCGGTTCAACTGTCAGCGCAGCGTTATCGAACCATTGACTGTACTCGCCGAAAGTTGGCGCCCGCCACTTCCGACGGTGCCATCCGCATGTCTACGGCGTCTGTCGAAGTTGAGAGTGTACTTCGAATCGATGGAGCCGTTGAGTGTGCTCAGTGACACGTCCGCGTTGAGCGGCGTCGGACCATTGATGGTGATGCTACCGTTCACCGTACGGAATCGCATGTCGCCCGTTCCTCCGCTGCCCATCGTTGCGTCGACGGAACCATTGACCGTTTCTCCGGAGACGGTGCCGCTGCGTGTCTCGACACTGACGTCGCCGTTCACGGTCCGAGCCCTGACCTCTCCGGAAACCTGCGTGACGCGCACTGCTCCATTCACAGTGTTCGTCTTGACATCAGATGCGAGACGCTCGACCGAGACGTCGCCATTTACGGTACTGGCGCCCAAGTGAACACCGGCCGGAACCTGGACCGAGAATTCGGCCGCGACGTTTCTGCGCCTGTCGCCACCGCGATCGCCCTGATCGTGGCTGTGCATCCCGTCAGCGTCGCAGGTGGCATCGTCGTTCCACATCGCGCAGATAACGAGGTTGTTGCCGTCGCGCACTACTGCGTAGTGCACCGTTGCGGGATCACCGCCCGAGTGAACGTGCTTCTCCGCCTGCACGTGGACACTTCCATCAGAACTCGGCGTGAAGTGCATTGCACCGTTGATGTTGTACATCCGAAGTGACCCACCGCTCGGCAGCGCACCGTCCCACTTCCACGAGGTTCCGTTCCGTCCGAGATCCTGCTGCGCAAGCAGTGGTGTCGCTCCGATGAAAACGACGCATGCTGCGCCGACGATGTATCTCAAAGACCTGATCATGGATTCCCCTGTAGGATATGTACGCTGCCACTGAACGTTTCCACACGCAACCGCCCCTCGCCCCGCCCGATTACATAGTCGAAGCTGGAGGTATCATCGTCCGAATCGGAATTGCGACGCCTGACCGCACCCGGGTAATCGTTCGACACCGAGCCACTGAATGTTTGGACACTGACCGTACCATTGGCGTTGCTCGCGAGCCTCAGATTGGTACGCCCTGAGTGCGTCTCGAACGCGTATCTCGCTGGAGCGTTCAGTGAGCCGGCAAAGTCGATGTCGCCGCTTACGGTCGTGGCGTGGATATCGCCACCCCGGACTCCGTTTACCGTGATTCCACCGCTGACCGTCTCGATATTCGCTGATCCACCTACACCCGCGAGTGAAATCCGACCGCTGACGTTTTCCACATGCGCATCGCCGCCAACATTGGCGATGGTAATACCACCTGACACTCCCTCGACGCTCAGTGCCGAGCCGACGTCGCGTACATTGACCGTCCCGCTGACGTTGCTGACTTCGACGCGCCCGTGCACCCCTGACGCGGTAATGTCGCCCGATACGGCAGACAGCGAAGCGCGCGCGCTTACCGGAACGGTCACATCATAAGTGGCATCGCCGATGTCGTTGCGATCGTTGTTGTACCCGTTCCTTACCTGTTCCAGGCTCACATGCGAGCTCGTAGCGTCGAACTGGAGCGAGGGCGGACCGGACGTCGTTGCGACGACCCTCACCTGATCCCTGTTCCACGTCGAGAGCTTCATTGTCCCCGAAACGAGCGACAATTCCACGAGTCCGTTCGCCCCGAACGGAACAACGGTATCGATCCTGGCGACCCCATCACCGCCGGACCATGATCGCGCCGCGCGCGGCGGTCTTGGCGGCCTCGGAGGTCTGGCTGTCGGCGGCGACGGGGGCGACGGGGGCGTCACCTGCGCGGCAGCCGGAGCTACTCCAGCCGCCAACGCCGCAAGGATCAAGGGCATCGCGAAATTTCGCATTCGTATCCTCATTGGTATCGTCTTCATGATCTCCAGCGCCCTCACGCGGCGGGAAGTAATACCGCCGCGCGAAGCAACCCTGTCTTCTTCGCGAGCGTGCGGTCCAACTGTTCATTCAGCAGCCTGCTGTTCGGATCTCGCGCAAGTGCTGTCTCTGACTGGCGAATCGCTTCGTCAATCACGGCAAGGTTCTGCTCGATGATTGCCACCGTCGCCGGATTCAACTGACTGCGGCGTGATTCGAGTGCCGAATGCAGCGACGCAATCTCGGTGTCGTATGTCTTCCGCACTTCGTCACCTGCGCCACGATTGGCGTGCGACGCGAGCTGCATCGTTGGTTGCGCCGTCTTCGGCGTCAAAGCTCCGCGCTTCACGACATTCACACCGCTGGTCGCAGCGACTGTCTCACTCGACTGCGTGTCCGGACTCGGCAGCTGCTCCGTCGTATTCTCGCTGGCAGCAGCGGTACCAGTGGTACCAGTAGTACCAGTAGTACCAGTGGTCGCCACTGCGGCCGCTGTGCGTGCGGTGTTCGCGCGGGTAGTAACGACGTACGTTATGCCTGCGGTGCCGGCGATCAATGCCGACGCCGCGATGAGCATTGGAATCCATCCCGTCGTTCTCCGTGCTCGCCGCACCGTCGGCATCGACATCGGGATGACGCGCGCTGCGATGCGGCTCTCGATCGCCGGCCACAGGTCCTGCCCGGGCTCGATCCCCTGCAACAGCTCCGGATTATCCTCGAGATACTTTGCCACTGCGTCTCCAGCCTGCTCATCGGTCATAAGCGGATCTTCGTTCATCATGACAGGGCCTCCCTCAGGAGTCGTCGAGCGCGGTGGAGCTGGGCCTTGCTTCCGCCCGAAGTAATGTCAAGCATCTCCGCGATTTCCTCGTGTTTGTATCCTTCAACGTCGTGCAGGGCGAATACCGCGCGTGCACCAGGTGGTAATGCAGCAATTGCAACCTCCAGATCCATCTTCTCCGCATGATGCTCGCGCCTCGTCACCCGTGGCTCAGCATCGAGTACATCGTCGGTCTCGGTGCGCGCACGATTGCGTCGCTCCGTGCGCTGAGACTCGAGCACCACGTTCACGGTCAAACGGTGCAGCCAGGTGGAGAACGCCGAGTCGCCGCGGAATTGGGGAAGCCGCTCCCATGCTCGCACGAACGCATCCTGTGCGAGCTCCTCGGCGCGCGAGCGATCGCCACACATTCGCACACACACAGCGTACACGTGATTCACGTTGGCCCGATACAGCCGCTCGAATGCGTGTCTGTCGCCATTCGCCGCGAGCTGGGTGTCCGGCTCGGCGGTGGTCGGACTCATGGTCTCGGGCGAGGTAGCAATGGCTGTTTGCATCGGTCCTGGCAGTATGACGGACCGACCTCGGAGAAGGTTTGAACCGGGTTTGTCGACCTGATCAGCCAGTCCGTCGGAACGGCGGAGCTGGGCTCGCTCTCAGTTCCGGAGGGCAGCCACGAAGTCCGCGCCCAGCACCTCGGCCTGCCAGCGGCGGAGCTCCGGGATCTCCTGCAGCTCCTCGACGCTTTTGGGCTTTTTGCGCGCGACAGCTTCCATCCGATCGCGGGCGCAGAGCACCCCCGGATCGAGCTTGAGCCGCTGGGCCGCCGCGTCGCGCGCCGCCTTGAGCCGGGTCACGTTGGCGTCGAAATCAGGGTCGCGATCCCAGCGCGCGGCACGGGGAAAGCGCGGAAGATCGGCCTCGGGAACATCGAGCCCGCGCCTAACGGCGTCGAGAAGATCCGAGGCGTGTCGCTCCAGAATACCGCGCGGAACGCCCTTGATTGCCCCGAGTGCTTCACGGGTGGTGGGGTGAGACCGCGCGATCTCGAACACCGCCTCGTTGCCCATTACGCGGAACGTCGCGCGATCGAGCGCGGCGGCGCGCGCATCGCGCCACGCGACGAGCTCGCGAAGCACAGCCAACTCGCGGCGCTTGAGGTCGCGAGCCCCTTTGGTGCGCATGAATGAAGTCGCCGGATCGTCCGGGGCGAACTGCACCGATTCGAGCCGCTCGAATTCCTCCTGCGCCCAGGACATTCGACCCACGGACTCCAGACCCGTCCGCAGCTCGTCGCGCAGGTCGAGCAGGTAGCGTGTGTCCTGCGCCGCATAGTCGAGCATGCCAGGAGTCAGGGGCCGCATCGACCAGTCCGCACGCTGATGTTGCTTATCCAGCTTGACGTTGAAGAACTTGTCGAGGAGCGCCGCCAGACCGAAAGCGGGGATTCCGAGCAACTGCGCGGCTATTCTGGTGTCAAAGATGTGCGTCGCGTGCCAGCCGTAGTCCTGCCGGAGAAGGCGCAGATCGTAATCGGCGTCGTGGAATATCACCTCCACTTCCCGATCTTCCATCAACGCGCCAAGCTTGGGCAGTGTTCCGGCGTGCAGCGGATCGATGATGGCGCTATGATGTTGCGTGGATAACTGAAGCAGGTAAATCCGGTCCACGAAACGGTGGAAACTCGCGCCTTCAGTATCGATCGCGAGCTCGCGGACGCCAGTAATCGAATCGATGAACAGCGCGGCTCGCTCGGCGGTGTCCAGGTAAATGGGCTGGTACGGATCTGCCATACCTCAATCTATCATGACCACAATGAGCTCCCCACGGCATGCAGGATGGCGCACTCGCGACGTAGCTCGCGCCACGATGGTCGTACTACTGGTCTGCCTGGGAGCGTACGTCATCTTCCGCGCGCACAATCTGATTTTTGTAGCCTACTTCGGTGTGCTGCTTGGATTGGCCGTCTCAGCGGGCGCGGCAAGACTTCGGCGTTTCGGGGTCGGTCAGGGAGTTGGCGCCGCGCTCATCGTTGCAGGGTCTGTCGCGGTGCTCGTGGGGTTCGGCGCGTGGACCGGACCCACAGTTCGGGCCCAGTACCGGGAGCTCAAGCAGCGACTCCCCGAGGCATTCGTGAAGCTGGACACGTGGATCGGGCAGCGTCAGGGCGGGTTGGTGGGAACCCTGCTCACTGCCGAGCCGGACTCCGTGGCAGACACGACAATTCGGCGCCAGCAGCCGGACAGTATGGCGCCAAATAGCTCACTTCTGCCAGATTCTCTGGTTCACATCAAGGCGCTCAAGGAGCAGATCCTTGCGCGCAGTACGGGTGCGGGTGGCTTCATCTTCCCCGTAATTCACTCGACCATAGAAGTCGCTGCCGGGATAGTGATCATCTTTTTCCTGGCCGTCTACATCGGTGCCGATCCCAGACTGTATCGCGACGGCATCATCACGCTGATGCCGCATCGGGTGCGGGTGCGCGGCGAGCAGGTACTGGAAGCCATCACCGTGGCGCTTCGCCGTTGGCTCGTGACTCAGCTTATCGCGATGGTGGTGATGGGGGTGGTCGCGACGGCCGTGCTTTCGGCGCTGCACGTCCGGGCTGCGCTGCCGCTCGGGATTCTGTCGGGATTGCTGCAATTCGTCCCCATGGCTGGACCGATCATCAGCGCGATCCCTGCCATCGCGATGGGCTTTGTGGATTCACCGCAGAAGGCCGGAGCGGTGCTGATAGCATTCTATGCGATTCATTTTCTCGAGACTCACCTTTTGATCCCCCTTCTCATGAAGGAGGGCGTGGATCTGCCACCTGTCCTCACCGTGCTCACACAGGCAGCGATGGCTCTGGCGTTCGGGATCGTTGGATTGTTCGTTGCCGTCCCTCTGCTCGTGCTCGCGATGATCCTCGTGAAGATGCTGTACGTCGAGGATGTGGTTGGTGATCCGACGCCACTTCCATACGTCAGCGAACCGCCGCCGAATCCCGACGCCGCGAGGTGACCAGTCGTGCGCGACTGTAGCACGAGCGCGTGAGTTGTTGATGTCGCAGCACATCGCGCTGTATGACACATATCCGGCGCTCCGCGCCGTGCCGCGCGTATCGCTCTGCGTGTTGCCGTCTCCCGTGCGTCGCGTCACTGTGGACGGCACGGAAATCTGGATCAAGCTGGATGGTCTCAACGCCGAATTCTGTGGCGGAAACAAGGCCCGTTCGCTCGAATTCCTGTTGGCCGGCGTGAATCCTGGTGACACAATCGTCACGGCCGGAGGCGAGGGATCGACGCACGTACTTGCGACCGCGGTGCACGCGCGCCGGCTTGGCGCTCGCGTGATCGGAGTGCGGTGGCGTCACGAGATGAATCCGGCGGCGCTTCGCGTGGCGGAGCTGATCACACGCGAGTGCGTTGTATCGCGTGTGTATGGAAGCGCGACAGTAGCGCTGGTGCGCGCGCAATTAACGCGGCTGACTCAGCGATGCAGCTACATTCCGCTCGGCGGATCGACGCCTCATGGAATACTCGCTCATGTAAACGCAGCGCTCGAGCTCGTGGCGCAGATTGGCGCAGGCGAGCTACCAGCTCCTGCGCGTGTCGTCGTTCCGCTTGGCAGCGGTGGAACGGTTGCGGGACTGGCGCTGGGATTTGCGATAGCGGGCCTCGAGACTTCGACCATCGCGGTGCAGGTGACTCCGGCGATCGTCGCAAACCGGTTGCACGTGCGGCGACTCATTTCACGCACCTCGAGATTGATTGCGCGACTGACTGGCGAAAGCGTGCCAAGCGTGCCGGCGCACCTGCTGGGCATTGTCCGCGACGCATACGGTGGTGCGTATGGTCGTGCCGTGCCAGCGGCAACATCCGCGGCGCTCGCACTCAGCGACGCCACCGGCATTCGCCTGGACGACACGTATTCCGCGAAAGCGTTCTTCGTCGCGCGGGAACTTGCACGCAGCGTCGAAGGGTCGACGCTGTTCTGGGATACATTCGATTCACGGTTGCTGTAAGGGCGCGCCTCTTGCAACCCAGGCTCGTGTTTACAGATCAACCTTTCCGGGAGGGTTTGAATGGCGGCACGCAAGTCGAGCCGGAAGACATCCGGCAGAAAGTACAGCAGGAAGGCAAGCGCGACGGTTGGCAGTGCGATGCGACGACGCAAGCACGGTACGCTGAAAACGCGTGGCGGCCGCAAGGTCACTAGTCGCAAGCAGGCACTCGCGATCGGAATAAGCGAGGCGAGGGAGAAGGGGGAAAAGGTGCCACGTAAGCGCGCATCCCGAAAAACGTCTCGAAAGACGTCGTCGCGGAAGTCGGCAGCACGCACGAGCAGCAGGAAGAGTTCCACGAAAAAGTCGGCGGGCCGGAAGACGACGCGCAAGTCACCGGCCCGGAAATCCGGTCGGAAATCAACGCGGACGTCTTCCAGTTAGGGAAGAGGAGAAGAGCGTAATCGACGCTTCAGAGAAGCGACAGGGAGGTCAGGTGCACTGGCCTCCCTCTTTTTTCGCGCGTGACTGGAGTGATCGGGTCATGGGGGCCCCGATGTCGCGTCGGGACGTGGAGCGGTGCCCGGACTTCCGCGGTCGGAGAGGGATTCTGCGTCACTGTTGAGCATCTCGCTGTCATCGTGCAGATTGAGCCCATGACTGAGGAACAGAATTCTCCGGCTGCCATCAAGCAGCCCGCGGTGCCGCTTTCTGCGGCGGAGCAGACGCCGGCCGCCCGGGCTGGCGCCGTTCTATTTCGCCACCGTGGCTGGCTGCCGATTCTGTTTCTTGGCGTCCCCCTGGTCGCGCCTGGCGCGATGTCGCCGGAGCTCTGGGTGATCGGCCTCGCGCTCGTCGTGGTTGGAGAGGCGTGGCGCTTATGGGGAGTGGCGGCCGCCGGCACGTCTACGCGGAGAAGGTCGCGCAATGTCAACCGGCTTGTTACGTACGGGCCCTTCGCCTGGAGCCGAAATCCACTCTATAACGGCAACTTCTTCATCTGGATGGGATTTGCCGTGATCTCGGGTGTGTTCTGGTTCCTTCCGATCGCGATAATTCTGTTCGGTATCGAGTACTCGCTGATTGTACGATTCGAGGAAGGCGTTCTGGAGAGCACCTTCGACGGGGAGTATCTCGAGTACAAGTCGCGCACTCCGCGCTGGATTCCGCGTCCTCCGTCAGTACGCGACCGCGGAGACCTCGACTGGCCGCAGGCGTGGCGGAGCGAAGTGAGCACTTTCATGCAGTACGCGGTGCTCATCATCGCCTTTGTGATCAAGAGCCGCTACGGAATCGGCGGAAAGCCGCTGCCCTGATTCGCTATTGCTTCGGCCATTAAGTGGTCGAGATAGTCGTATGAGAATCGTCATGCGCCGCAGATTTGTCGAGTACTGTCATCCCGCCGAAGGCCGGGATCCATGGACGAGGATCACGTAGCGCCTCCCACCTGCGCAAGAGTCACCGGATCGTGCGGGGCCATGGATAAAGTGGATGATCGGCTCTGGCTGCGACCGTTGAAAGCGTCGGCTCATTAGTAGACGTGCGGGGTGTCGCGTGCGGGGTGCCACTACAACCGCGCCAATACGGTTCTTAACCGAATCCGATGAGGTCAGCAAAGCAACGGTGCGCTCTAGTATCCTCGTCCATGGTTCCCAGCCTTCGGCGGGATGACGAAACTCGCCGAATGACGATTCTCACAGAGCAACATCACCTGTTGGATGGCCGAAGCACCAACAGGAGGATTCACGCGACGGGATCTAGCGCTGAGGCTTGCCCGGTGGGTTGGGCCCTTTGAAGACGTCGGCGTTGAGCGCGATGTAGCTCCGCAGGTTCTGGGGCACGTCTTCTTCCGGGAAGATCGCTGTCACGGGACATTCCGGCTCACAGGCGCCACAATCTATGCACTCGTCGGGGTGGATAAAGAGCTGATCCGGGCCCTCGTAGATGCAGTCCACCGGACAGACATCGACGCAAGCACGGTCCTTCACACCGATGCAGGCTTCAGTAATTACGTAGGGCATTTCTCTCGCTTGGTTCGGCCAGTGGATGGCACTCCTACGAAAGATAGACCCGGGAGGGCAGATTTCAACATGGCCAATCCGGCTGCGGTCACAAGTCGCTCCCGGGTGGCGCTCCGACCCGAACGAACTCCGCTGAAAACAGTTTCCCGCTTTCGCGGGAATGACGGAAAAATCGACTCAGCGCCAGGGCGGGATGTTTCCCTTCCATTCGAGTTCCGGATTATCCCGAAACAGGGTCGCCTTTCGGCCAATGACCTGCACGACTTCTGCGCCGGTCGCCTCTGCAAGAGCATTTGCAAGCTCCTTGATGGGAGCGGTCAGGTTTCGGCTGATGTCTACCTTCACCAATTCGTGCGTGCTGAGCACCTCGTCCATCGTCTTCACGATGGCGTCGGTTACTCCGGCGTGGCCGACGTGAACCAGCGCACTCAGTTTCTGCGCTTCGGTACGCAGGTTTGCTCGTTCCTTACTGCTCATCGCCATCGCGCACCCTCCCGGTAAGTGTAAAGTATGTTCGAACGTCGATGGCCGGGCTGTTCCAGTAATCGCGCCTTTCCGGATCACGCCGCATAGCCTGAAAGTGAAGATGCGGTACCGGGGCGTTTCCAGTCATTCCAACATAACCGAGAAGATCTCCCTGCATGACGTGTTCCTTCGGGGCGAGGCCGTTTGCGTACTTCTCGAGATGCGCATAATAGAAGATGAACCGGCCCGAATCATCGGTCATGTAGATCGTGGTGCCGCCGAGTGCGTTGTGGCTGAGTCGCATGATCGTCCCCGACTCGGCTGCCAGTACGCGCGTGCCCATTGGCGCCAGTATGTCGTTGGCGCGATGCGTTCGACCGCCGGATCTGGGCTCGTTGAAGCTGTCCGAAACGCCGCCTGGTGCGACGCCCTCGACGGGTACCATCAGTGGGTTTGCATCGAAATAGGCAATGTCGGTCGCATCCATCGGCACGCTCGCGGTTCCGCCCGAATTCTCATCCGGCGTCGATCTGGGGATCGCCTCCGAGATTGGCTGTAGCGGACGGATGCTCGCGGCGCATCCGGTCATCGCAATTATCGCGATGACCAGCGCGTTGGTTCTCGCCGCGCAACCAAAAACATCCTTCATGCTCAGATCTCCCGCGCCACACCCGTAAGCGCGGCGCTCGCGCTCCAGAGTTTTTCCTGCAGTGCTTGATCGCGACTGAGCGGTGTGGTTTCCTTCGGTTCGCACTTGTCGAAATACTTGCCAGTCACGGTTGCCACGTCTGCCGAGGCTGCGAGGTATACAGTGGTGCGCGCACCTTTCTCGGGCGACATCATGAACCAGCGACTGAGAAGATCAAGGATCGGGACGTGGCGCCAGATCTCCGTCGCGACGACGCCCGGATGCAGAGTATTCGCCGTGATTCCTGTTCCGAGAAGCCTGCGTGCCAGCGCATACGTGAACATCACGTCCTCCAGCTTGCTCGCTGCGTACATCGAATACATCCTGTACGAGCGCTCGCCCTGGAGGTTTTGAAAATCGAGCTTTCCGCCCGCATGCGCTCCAGACGCAACATTGATGATGCGCGACGGCGTGGCAGCCTGCAACGCTGGAAGCAACAGATTCGCCAGCATGAAGTAGGCGAGGTAGTTAACCGCAAATGTGCGCTCGATGCCGTCTATCGTCAGCTCGCGCCGTCTGAGCGCTACACCGGCATTGTTTACGAGGACGTCGATGCGAGGATGTGCGGCAATTATCGCCTTTGCCACCGACCGGACTTCGGCCTGCGCGGACAGATCAGCCACTCGTAACTCTGCTCCGCCACCGGCACCGCTCGCCTGCGCGGCGCGCACGACGTCAGCTCTGGCCAGTTCGCCCCGGTCACGATTGCGACACACCATCACCACGTGCGCACCGAGTGCGGCTAGTGCTTGCGCTGCGGCTTTTCCTATTCCAGTATTGGCACCGGTGATGATGCAGCTCTTGCCGCGCATCGACGTCGCGACTGGCGCACATGACATTCCGCTCTCGTTGTTGCACCGATTCGAAGAACATCCGTCGGCATCCGTTAGTCGAATCTAAGATACGACAACGGCCCTGACGAGCGCGATGTCGTCAGGGCCGGTTCGGGATGCTATGTGTTATATGACGCCGTTCGACGCGCTTCCAGCCTGCACCGACATCGGCGAATCGAGCCGCACGACGACCTTTCCTCCGCTTGGCAGGCAGGCGTCGTACTTCTCCGTCTGATGCGCGAGCACCGCACCCGCTGCCGCGCCACCGGCTGCACCGATTATCGTCCCCTTCGTCTTGGATCTGCCGCTGAGGATCCTGCCGAGTATCGCACCGACCACCGCGCCGCCAGCAACCTTGGTGGCGTCGTTGTTATCCGCGGCCTTGACCTTCTCGACGTCGGCGCTGACAATCTCGCCGTTCACCGGATACGTCTTGCCGCCGTAGGTGATCGAGCGCACGACGAGCCCGATATTCATGTTCTCGCCCGCCTGATTGCTGCGACCGAGCGAGCTGATTTCGAGCACCGCGGTCGCACCAGCGGGAACCATCACACCGTTGGATGCAGTGACGGCTTCAGCAAGCGTAGCGGTGATGCGATCGCCCACACTGTTGGTGTTCGTGCAGACGCGTTGACCCGCGCTGAGCGAGAGATTGGTACCCGCGGCGACGACACCGACAGCTCCTTCGCTACTCGCTCCGTTGGACGGTGCCTTGACGACGGTATTCCCCGATGGCGTCGTCGTAACGGGCGCAGGTGCCTGAGCAACCGGCGCAGGCTGGCGCGGAGCAGGAGCCGGCGTCCGTGTACGCGGGGGCGGGGCCGAAGCGACGCGACGCGGCGCCACAACCTCCGGCTTGGGAGGCGCTGGAGGTGGCGTCGTAGGAACGTCCTTCAGCTGCGGCTGGGCCGCGGTGTCGGTGTTCGCAAGCTGGAGATCGCGCGTAAGCGATGAGTCCTGGGCGAGCGCGTCCTGGCCGGTCTTGTCAGCCTTGCTGCACGCGGCGACTGCGAGAAGTGTTATCGCTGTTAATGCACAGATCGCCGCGGGGCGGAATGATCGCATTGAGTTTTAGTGTTGACTAATAGTTGCCGCGGAAAATGGGTCCGCGCCGGTTGATCAAGATACCGCCGCCACGGCTTCCGCGTCCACGCGGGTCGCAGCGATCTCCATCAACGACGCCGCCGCGCAGGATCGCGCCGCCAATGGCGACGATAATTCCCCCGACGCTCGGACCGCCACCACCATTTTCGCCACCGCGCGCGGAGCCCGGATCGCGACCGGGATATGGCGCGTCAACGGGCTGTGGCCGCGGCGAGGGTGGGGCTGACGTCGCTTCGGGATCGACAGTAGTCGTCGCGGGCGCCGGAGCCGTCGAGGAGGCTACCTCGACGGGTGCTGGCGCCGGTGTCGCAGCGGATACTTCCGAGACTGCGGGCTTTATCCTGTCCTTGTGCGGTGTCCGATGCGCCACGGGTCGTGACGATCTCGCGGAAGACTGCAAGCGCATCCGCGCCCCCGGTGACAGCTCCACAGCCGATACGACGGACTGAGTGCCGGCGTGCGGCGCGAGCGCGAGTGCGTCCGATGTCTTTGCTGACGCAAGATCCTTCGCCAGATCGGCGTTCATGCCAGCGTCACTTCCCTTGCACGCCGCGATGCCAAGTAGTATCGCCGCCGAGCCCACCAGCGATCTGTAACGCATATGTCCTCCCATCGGACGCGCGTCGATCATATTTCAACCCTCATAGCCAACCCCGAGCACCTACCAAGGTTCCACCACCATGACCCGTTCGATGGTCCTACTCGCAGCCATCGCCGCGCTCGGCTGCTCAAGAAGCACGCCGGGCGTCAGTCCCCTCCAGCGAGTCGCTGCCGAACGAGCGATCCGTGCGGAGGTCGTGGCGGCGTACGATTTCAGCCGGCCCGACGTTCCCGGCAACTTGATGGCGCTTTATGCCCCAACGGGTCCGATTGTTTCGGCCAGCGGAGGCCGGATCACGACTTCACGGGATTCGCTCCGAGCGGGGATCGAAGCTTTCTGGACAAATGTGGGCAGCAACATGCGCGACGCCCGGGTCGAATGGACCGCCATGCACATAGACGTCCTGGCCCCGACTATCGCCGTGATGACCGCTACGTATCGAATTCCTCACAAGCAGCCTAATGGACTGCCGCACGTCATCGGAGGGGCCTGGACTGCGGTGTTCGTATCGCGCGGGGGCCACTGGTACGTGGTGGAGGAGCACCTCTCCGACAATCCATACGCGTCCTGAGCCACCCGCCGGACCGAAGGTTCCGGCCTGCCGAGCCGGTTTCGAACGCCCGCACCGGGATCGGCCGGTGTGCCCTTTGCAGAAGCAGAATCGTCAGACTTGACAATGACGGACGCCAAAACGCCGGGAACTCCCTACCTGATACACGCCTTCGAGCACAAGGCGTATGCCGTGCCGGCCGATCGGCCGCTCTCGATTGGCCGGGAAACGACGTGCGATGTCATCGTGAACGAAGTTGCCGTCTCGCGGCATCACGCCGAGGTAAGACAGGAAGGCGAGAGCTTCGTGCTGTATCCTGTTGGTTCGACCACCACCGTGATGAATGGTCTTCCCGTCGTGGCTCCGCAACCGCTCCAGGAGCAGTCGACTTTCATGGTTGGAAGCATGAAATTCATCTTTACGAAGGAGCGGCTTCCGGTAGCGATGAAGATCGCGACCCCGATGCTGCGGCCGACGAGTGTCGATGACCGGCGCCCGACTCTGACTTTTCCCGGTCAGCCAAACGCGCCGGAAATACAGCAGCCGTCCGGTGGGCTTGCAGGAATGATCCCGCTCATAGTGATAGCGGTCGCCGCTGTGATTGGCGGCGCGGCCTACTGGGCGTACAGCCTGCGATGACAGACGGGGACCACATCCGATTGGATGCGATCCCCGTTTTTTGAAGGTCCTGGGAACGAAGTACTACGGAACTGGATTTCCCTCATCGTCGATCACCACCACCGGGGCCACATTCGCGGCTCTGATCCCGGGCTCGATCACCTTGCGATCACCGACGATGACAATCGCCATGCGAGACGGGTCCATGTGCTGCACGGCCGCTTTCTGAGCTTCGGCTAGCGTGACAGCGCGGTACTTCTGCACGACGCTGTTGTAATAATCCAGCGGCAATCCGTCCGAAATGAGTCCGCCGATCGCGCCGGCTCTCGACGATATCGTTTCGAACTCGAGCGGAAATCCCTTGGTTGCACTCCCCTTCGCAAATGCGAGCTCTGCTGGCGTAATCGGTCGTGCGCCGCGGATGTCAGCAAATTCCTTCGCGATCTGCACCAGCGAGCTGTCCGTCTTCGGCGTCGACACGGCGGTCGCCACAATGAAAGTGCTCGGCTGCGGAACACGCCGATAGCTGAAGAACGAGTTTGCGCCGTACGTATAGTGCTTGTCCTCTCGCAAATTCAGGTTGACGCGACTGGTGAATGCGCCGCCGAAGGTGATGTTGGCGAGATCCGTGGCAAAATAGTCCGCAGCGTTTCGCGGTGGACCGAGCGTGCCGACGTAGAAAACGCTCTGCGGTGATGAGGGTCGGTCAACAATGTAGACCGTCTCCCTGGAGACACCCTTTGGCGGAGCGATGTCCATATCCGCTTTGGTTCCGGCGCTCCACGAGCCAAACGCTCGCGACAGTTTGGCGACTGCCTGGTCCGCGGTGATGTCGCCACCGACCACGAACGTGACATTGGGAGGACGGTAGTACTTCTCGTAATACGACGAAACATCCGCACGCGTGATGGATTTGATCTCGGGTTCCGTTGCGGCACGTGCGTAGGCATTACCCTTGCCGTAAACCACGTTCGCAAACGCGCGGCTCGCGAGGTAGTAAGGACTCTCCTTGGCCCGAGTGAGCGCCACGACCTGGTTTGCCTTGACGCGAGTAAGCGCTTCATCCGGAAAGGACGGGTGCATGAGTTGGTCTGCCATCAACGCGATGGAACGGTCGACGTTGGCGGTGATCGTGTAGAAGCCGGTGGGACTGACGCGGTTGCCCAGATCCGCGAAAGCATTTGCAAGTTGATCGGCGGTCATGGATGTCGTGCCCTCGCTCAACATCGACGTCAGCACCGATGAGAGGCCAGTCTTTCCCGCTGGCTCGAGCCGCGTCGGGACGTACACGATTGCGACGACACTGACCACGGGTGAGGTGTGATCCTCGAGCACCACGACGGGAATCCCGTTGGGCAGCTTGCGCGACTGCGCCCTCGGAAATGTGAGAGGCTGTGCAGCAGGTACGACGGGTGGTTTGCTGCGATCGATCGTCGACTGTGCGCTCAGTCCAACCGGTTCGAAGGACGCGAGCGATATGAGCGACAGCGCGACGACAAGTATGCGTGGACGCATGTTAATTCCCCGCCTTGGCAGGCGCCGCTTCTGGTGCGGGCGTGACGTTTGTGTACGGCAGCGAAGGCTTCGAAATCTCGTCGAGCTTGCCGGTCGGAACCATGCTGAGAACGATCCGTCCGGGCGTCAGGTATTCCTTTATCACGCGTGCGACATCGGCGGGCGTTACGGCAAGCGCCTCCTCCGTTTCCTTCACATAGTGCAGCGGGTCATTGAAAAACGTCTGCCCCTCCGCCAACACTTCGGCCTTGCCGAGCGCACTCTGGATTCCAACGACCGCTGAAACGCGCTCGAAGTTCTTGAACCGATCAACTTCCTTTGCATCGGGCGGTGATGAAACAAGCGATGCAAGCGTGCTGTCGACCAGATTTTCAATTTCCGTTAGCGAGGTATTCGGGCGCGGAGTGACACTTATCGTGAATCTGCCGGCGTTTTCCGAATCTTCGTCGTTCTGTGCTGCGGATACGCGCGATGCGAGCTGGCGGTCGTACACGAGCAGCTTGGTGAGCCGGCTCGTACGATCCTGCGTGAGGATGCGTCCGACTGCGGTCAACGGCGCATTGTCGGCGTCGACGTCGCCAACGGTGGGCCATGATATCGTTATCTGTGGCACCTTGGCCCGCGGATCCTCCAAGACAAGCCGCTTCTCCGCTGGCAGGGTGACCTTCGCCACAACGGGCCGCGTTATTTCCGGTCCTCGCGGAATCGGGCCGAAGTACTGTTCGACCATCTTCTTCGTCGCGGCCGGATCGATGTCGCCGGTGATCACAAGCGTCGCGTTGGTCGGTGCGTAGTAACGCTGAAAAAAGGCGCGCACATCTTCGAGCGACGCGGCTGACAGGTCCTTCATCGATCCGATGACCGGCCACGAGTACGGATTCGACGGCGGGTACATCGCCGCGCCGATGACTTCGTCCTCGGAACCGAACGGAACGTTATCGACACGCTCGCGTCGCTCGTTCTTCACGACTTCGCGCTGCGCGTCGAGCTTGGCCTGATCGAGCGCCGGAAGCAGATAGCCCATCCGATCCGACTCCAGCCACAGGGCCGTTGCCAGCTCGTTGCTCGGCAGCGTCTCGAAGTAGTTGGTCCGGTCGTTCCAGGTCGAACCGTTCAGGTTTCCGCCGGCGTTCTCCACCGTCTTGAAGTGAACGCCGTACGGTATGTGCTGCGAACCCTGGAACATCACGTGCTCGAAGAGATGCGCGAAACCGGTCCGGCCCGGCAACTCGTTCTTGGATCCGACGTGGTACCAGATGTCGACCGCCGTTACGTGCGCGGAGTGATCCGGTGAAAGAATGACGGTGAGCCCGTTCGGCATTACGTACCGCTCGACGGGAAGCTTCGGGATCGTGAACTGGGTCTGTGCAGTCAGGTTCGCCGCAGGAAGCGCGACCCCGAGCGACAACGCGATCCAGGCACGGAGAAGCCATTTTGTATGGCGCATGCGGATGTGGTTGATGGTAGGTGCCGAGTATTTACCCTAAAGTGCAGACGGGGACCGTCGTGCACAATAGGGTTCTACGCACCCACGGCAAACCGCTCGAACGCGAGGCGTTCGAGTTCGTCGCGCACTTCAGGAATCGTGAGCTCTTCGAGCACTTCCGCAGCGAACGCGTACGTCAACAGGCGCAGGGCTATCTCCGGGCCGATACCGCGGCTCTTCAAATAGAAGAGCGCGGTCGAATCCACCGGGCCGATCGTCGCGCCGTGGGTGCACTTGACGTCGTCGGCATAGATCTCCAACTGCGGTTTTGTATCAACGTGAGCGCCCTCCGAAAGCAGCAGATTGTTGTTGCTCTGCTTTCCGTCGGTTTTCTGCGCTTCAGGATGTACGTATACCTTGCCGTTGAATACGGCGTGCGAGTCACCGTCCAGCACGCCCTTGTAAAGCTCGTGGCTCGTGCAGTTCTCCTTCGCATGGATCACGCTGGTCTGGTGATCCACTGTCTGGTCACCGTTGACCAGGTACAATCCATCCAGTGAAACGTGCGATCCTTCACCATCCAGCAGTGTCGCGATGTTCGTTCGGGACAGATCTGCGCCAATCGCGAACGAGAATGCCTCATATGCACACGACCGGCCCTGATTTGCGTACCACGATCCAACGTGGTAAGCGCTCGCGCTCTCACGTTGAATCTTGTAGTGCCGCAAGCGCGCACAATCGGCGACGTACACTTCGGTAACGGAATTCGTGAAGTAGTTCGCATTCCCGATCGACACGTAGCTCTCCATCACCGTGGCCTCGGCGTGATGTCCGAGAACGATCAAGTTGCGTGGTGAAACCAGGGCGCCAGCTGCGGAATCGTCCGTGACGAAGAGCAAATGCACATTGTGCGGCGCCACGGTCTCCGGCGGCACATGCACGAACGCGCCATCGCCAGCGAACGCCGCGTTGAGCGCAGAGAACGCGTGGGTTCGCGTGTCGGCGAGGCCGCCGAGGTGGCGTTCCACGAGGCGTGCATACAGATCGTCCTTCAGCGCCGCCGAAACCGGTCCCACGAATACACCCGCGCCGGACGTGATCCGGGACAGATGCGACATGTAATGACCGTTCAGAAAAACCAGCGTCTGCCAGTCGCCCGCGAACATGTAAGGCGCGATATCATGCGCGCTGAGTCCGGACGTCCCGGCGTCACGCGGTGCGTACGCGCGATCGAGGAGGGGAGACACGCTGGTGAAGTGCCAGTCCTCGTTCCTGCTCGTGGGAAACCCAAGTTGCGCGAAGGTCTCGATCGCCGCGCGGCGTTGCGCCCCGAGCCAGAGCGGCTCGGCAGCGCGCTCGATGCTTTCGAATCTCGCGACGTATTCCGCAGCGCGCGCGTCACGGGTGGAGTGCGGAACCGTTACCGCAACATCGTCCACGCCCGGAGACTCCGGAGACTGTGTCAGGACGGCGTCAGTCATGCCGCGTCGAGGAGCCAGTCGTAACCACGCTCTTCCAGCTCGAGCGCGAGCTCCTTGCCGCCAGAACGTACGATCCGGCCATTGGCGAGAACGTGCACGAAATCCGGCACGATGTAATTGAGCAGTCGCTGATAGTGAGTCACGACGATCGTCGCGTTGTCGGGACGCCGCAACGCATTCACACCGCCAGCCACGATTCGCAGCGCGTCGATGTCAAGTCCCGAATCGGTCTCATCGAGAATCGCGAGCTTCGGTTGCAGCACCGCCATCTGCAGAATCTCGTTGCGCTTCTTCTCACCGCCCGAGAATCCGGCGTTCACCGACCGGTTCAGCATCGACGAATCCATCTCGACGAGCTTCATGCGATCCTCGACGATGTCCAGGAACTCGAGTGGATCGACTTCCTCCTCGCCGCGCGCCTTGCGGATCTCGTTGTAAGCCGAGCGCAGGAAGTACGCGTTGGTAACGCCGGGAATTTCCACCGGATACTGGAATGCCAGGAATATTCCCTTCTGTGCGCGAATCTCCGGCTCCAGTTCGAGCAACTCCTCGCCGAGATACATGGCCGACCCGCCAAGCACTTCGTACGCCGGGTTGCCCGCGAGCACCTGCGCGAGCGTCGACTTGCCGGAGCCATTCGGACCCATCACGGCATGCACTTCGCCGGCCTTGACGTTGAGATCTATTCCCTTGAGAATCTCCCGCTCGGCGATTCCGGCACGGAGCGATGTTATATCGAGCATTTACCTGTGTCTGAATTGAAGAAGTTTGGCGCAGCGTGAATTGGCCACCAGCATCACCCGACACTCCCTTCGAGCGTGATGCCGAGCAGCTGCTGCGCTTCGAGCGCGAACTCCATTGGCAGTTCCTGGAAGACTTCGCGACAGAATCCGCTGACGATCATGGACACCGCCTGTTCCGCGCTGATGCCACGCTGTTTGCAATAGAAGATCTGATCCTCGCCGATCTTCGAAGTGCTGGCCTCGTGCTCAACGGTCGCGGTGCGATTCTCGACTTCGATGTATGGAAATGTGTGCGCTCCACACCGGTTTCCAATGAGCATCGAGTCGCACTGCGTGTAGTTGCGCGCGTTCTCGGCACGCGGCATCACCTTCACGCGTCCACGGTAGCTGTTGTTGCCGTGACCAGCGGAGATGCCCTTGGAGACGATGGTGGACTTGGTGTTCTTGCCGATGTGAATCATCTTCGTGCCCGTATCCGCCTGCTGATAGTTGTTCACTACCGCAACGGAATAGAACTCGCCGACCGAATTGTCACCGACCAGCAACACGCTTGGATATTTCCAGGTGATTGCCGATCCGGTTTCAACCTGCGTCCACGAAATCTTCGAATTGACGCCGGCGGCCTTGCCGCGCTTGGTGACGAAGTTGTAGATACCGCCCTTCCCTTCCTCGTCCCCCGCGTACCAGTTCTGCACGGTGCTGTACTTGACCGAAGCGTTGTCGAGCGCCACGAGCTCGACGACGGCAGCGTGAAGCTGATTCGTGGATCGCTTTGGCGCGGTGCACCCCTCGAGGTAACTCACAGACGCGCCCTCGTCCGCGATGATCAGCGTGCGCTCGAACTGACCAGTGTCCGCCGCATTGATGCGGAAATACGTGGAAAGCTCCATCGGACACTTCACGCCCTTGGGCACATAACAGAAGGAGCCATCGCTGAATACCGCGCTGTTCAACGCTGCGAAGAAATTGTCGCTGTACGGAACAACGGATCCCAGATACTTCCGCACGATTTCGGGATGCTCCTTGACGGCATCCCCGAACGAACAGAAGATCACGCCGTGCTTCGCAAGCTCCTCCTTCATCGTCGTCCCGACCGAAACGGAGTCGAAGATCGCGTCCACTGCGACACCGGAGAGAAACTTCTGCTCGTTGAGCGAGATTCCCAGCTTCTCGTACGTCCGGACCAATTCCGGGTCGACTTCATCGAGCGACTGCAGCGGTTTGACGCTGGTCGGAGCCGACCAGTAGCGCGCAGCCTGATAGTCGATCGGCGGATACTTGACGTTCGGCCAGTGCGGCTCCTTCATCGTGAGCCAGCGGCGATAAGCCTTCAGCCGCCAGTCCAGAAGCCACTCGGGCTCGTTCTTTTTCGCCGATATGATCCGGACGACTTCCTCGCTCAAACCCGGTGCAACCGTATCGGATTCGATGTCGCTTACGAAGCCGTACTGGTACTCACGGTTGACGAGAGACTCGATTGCGGTGCTCATTACTGCGTCTAACTCCTTGGCGTTACTACACTTTCGCGTAGATTGAAGTAAAGGTAAGTGATTTTGTCGGCTTTTTGTAGACAACCCATGGCATACCGCTCCGACTTTCCCCTGCTCGCCGCCAACCCGGCGCTCCACTATCTCGATTCAGCGGCCTCGGCACAGAAGCCGAGGGTCGTGCTCGACGCGATCCGGGATTACTACGAGACGAGCTACGCCAACCCTCATCGGGGGGCCTACTCGCTCTCCGTATCTGCTACGGAGCGGTATCATTCCGCCCGGCTCCGTATCGCAAAATTTCTGGGCGCTGCCGACGCAGAGACGCTCATTTTCACTCGGGGAACGACCGAAGCCCTCAACCTGCTGGCGACCTCGCTGACCCGTTCGAACATCCGTTCGAATGACGAGATTGTCGTCACCGCGATGGAACACCACTCCAACTTCGTGACCTGGCAGCAGGCGTCGCTGGCGGTGGGAGCGCGGTTCAGGATCTGCGAGCTCACCGCGGATGGCCACATTGACCTCGAGATGCTGGCCGGAATGCTGGGTGACCGGACGCGGGTCGTCGCCTTCGCCCACGTCTCCAATGCGCTCGGGACGGTAAATCCGGTCGACGAGATCGTGAAGCTGGTCCGCGAGCGCTGCAGTGCGATCGTCGTTTGCGACGGCGCGCAGGGTGCGCCGCATATCCGGGTTGGATTCGACGGGATGGGCGTGGATGCCTATGCCTTCAGTGGCCACAAGATGGGCGGCCCGATGGGCCTGGGCGGCCTCGTGGCGCGCCGAGCTCTGCTCGAGCGGATTCCGCCCTATCAGTTCGGCGGTGACATGATCGAGTTCGTCAACGACGACTCGACCACGTGGGCGCCATTGCCGCACAAGTTCGAGGCCGGCACGCCCAATTCAGCGGGCGCGGTAGGGCTTGCGGCCGCCGTCGATTACCTGGATGCGATCGGAATGGATCAGATCCACGCGCACGAACAGCGGCTGGTCGCGCTCGCGCAGACCCGGTTGGAGGAGCTTGGCTGTGTGACAGTGTACGGGCCACCGCCCTCACAACGCAGCGGAGTTCTGTCCTTCAACGTGGCCGACGTGCACGCTCACGACCTTGCAACGATCCTCGACAGCACCGGGGTGTGCATCCGATCGGGCCATCATTGCGCACAGCCGCTCATGCGGCGACTCGGCGTGCCGGCCACCGCACGCGCGTCATTCTACATTTACAACGACGAGAGCGACGTGGATGCACTGGTTGCAGGAGTGCAGCAGGCAAGCACAATATTCGCCGAGGGCATCGCATGAAGAAGATCTGTGGAATCGTCGGAAGTCTGCGACGGGCTTCATTCAATCGCGGACTGATGAACGCCGCAGTAGAGCTCGGTCGGGATGCAGGGCTGGACATCCAGATTTTTGATCGGCTCGCAGAGATCCCGACGTACAATGCCGACCTGGACACGGACGAAACGCTCCCGGAGCCGGTCGCGGCACTCAAGCTCGCCATCGGACAGGCCGCGGGTCTCATAATCGCGACGCCGGAGTACAACTACAGCGTTCCTGGCGGCCTCAAGAACGCGTTTGACTGGGCTTCGCGGCCCGCAGGCAAGTCGCCGCTGAACCGGAAGCCGGCTGCGATAATGGGGGCCAGTACCGGAATCAGCGGAACCATTCGCGCGCAGTTGGCGTTGCGCCAGTCGTTCCTGTTCACCGATACCTTCGCACTGCTTCAACCGGAAGTGTTGATTCCGCGGTGCGCGGATCGGTTCGACGCGCTTGGGAATCTCACGGATCAATCAACCCGCGACCTGATTGGACGACAGATGCAGAAATTTGCAATCTGGATCGATGCAGTCGGATCGGCGACCACCGGTGGTGCGACCTGAGCTCCACTGCTCAGAACCGAACGGAGACTCCCAGATGATACGCGACGAAGTTTGCAGCTGACTGCCGAGGGGTGATGATTATCCCGTACTGACTATTGGGATCGTCGGCAATGTCGCCCTTCGTAAGATATCTGGCACTGTTGACGGAGTTGTATCGTGCTCCAAGGTCCACCGTCACATTCTCACCGGCAAAGCTCAGCGGTATGTTGAATCCCGCGCCTCCGGTATACAGCAGCGAATTGTCGCTGTAGTTCGTGGTTTGCGCGATCTGATACGACGCATCAGCGGTATTGAGAGCGGTTTGCGTGTAGAAGTAAGCCAGTCCGATGCCCGCATTGACATACGGTCGCACGCGGCCAATGGGAAGCGTCAGCTGCGGGCCGATGCTTCCAACAAAAATATTGTTGCTTGTCTTCTCCTGGACGATGATGCGGCGCACACTCGAGCTGAACGGTACGTATTGCGTGTCGTTGCCGTAGTTGATGAATCCGGCGTCGATGCGAACGCCGATTACCGCATCCGGATCGATGCCGAAGATGAAATGACCGGCGCCACCGAATCCGTGGCTCACGTTCAGTCGAAAATCGCCGATTGGTTGCGCGTATTCGAAGCCGCCACCGGCCTCCATGCGCGGCGAATTGCCATGAGCGAACTGCGCCTGCGCGGTGGATGATAGGATGGTTGCGGCCAGTACCGCGATACCGGCGCGGGCGTACGGGCGCAGAACAGTTCGTGACACGCTTCCCCCTTCACTCAACGTTTGGTCCAGACCAGCACGACGCCGCACCCATTGGTTTGGTACTGTACCGGCGCTTCGCTGATACCGGCGTAAACCTCGATCCCTGCGACCTGTTGTGGCGGGATGTCGTCGACGGTCTCGTACCCATCCCCCATCTGGACTCCATCCACGTACACCGATGGGACACAGCCACCACGCAGAAGGATTACGTGGCCAAAGCTTCCGCTCGGCAGGACCTGCACACCCGGCGTCGTCCGCAATGCGTCTGAGATCGCATAAGCATTCTTGAGGGCGTTGTCGCTCGCCATTATGTAATGGCCCATTCCGTTCTGGGCGCGGCGAACAAAGCCTTCGAGATCGGGTGGCGTACGTGACGGTTTTCCCATCACCACGACTCGCGACAGTTCGTGGACGCGTTCGTTGAGGGAGATGTTGAGCGATGCCGGCTGCCTGATGGACAGGTCCACAGCTCTGAGACTGGGCTCGAAGCCCAGCGACCTAGCCTCGACGCTGAAGGTTCCCGAAGGCAGCCCGTTCAACGCGAATCGGCCATTGCTGTTGGTTGTGGCCTCGAGGCCGGTACCCCAGACGAGTATCCTTGCACCCTGCATCGGCTTCCCGTCCGGTCCGCGCACCGTGCCGGACAGCCGGGCGGCTCCACGCAACACGGTGGTTTGGCGCCGAGCCTCGGCGCTCACGGTCGAGTCGGGAGCCATCGCAATCGCGGACGCCGAGTCACCGAGCGTGAAATCGCGCCGCAAGATTCCACCGATCGGGATTGCGACACTCACGATGCCGGACTGCCGTCCGGTTGCTTCCGCGCTGGCGAGTACCGTGTCGGCGCCAGGCAGTCCGCATACATGGTATCCCCCATCCGTACCCGTCTGCACGGGAACGCGCCGATGCTCGGACATGAGCCCGCGCTGATCGATGACTATCTCGAGCCAGGTGACCACAACCTTCGCGCCGGCGATCGGGAGACCGGACTCTGCGTCGGTTACGACGCCCGCCATCGCACCCAGTGAATCGCCGGGAGCCTGTGCACCGCATAGTGCAGTCATGATGCGCGCGGGACCCGGGATCACCAGATCAACCACGTTCGGTCCGCCGGCGGTCACGGTGACGACGCGAAGTGGCGGCTCGATCCCGAGAGCGTCCACGGATGGATGAAAGAAGCCGGCGATGTACTGGCCGGCTCGAATTGCATCGATATGGAATTTTCCGAGTGAATCGGCGCGCACGGTGTACTCTTTTGCGTGGTTCGCCGCGCTTACGAACTGCACCTGCGCACCAGCGAGCGCTTCGTGTGCGACACTGTCGTAGACCGTTCCCGTCACGCTGGTCAGCGAGCCGGTGTCAGCTCGCACCGCATTCGGTGACGCTCCGGAGGTCTGCGACAGCGCCGACCGCGCCATCGCGCCGGACGCCAACAGCGGGAAGATCACGTATAGCGTCAATGCGCGCACACGCTTCCTTGCGTAAACCACATGTCGTTGCGTCAGCGTTTTCTCCAGACGAGGATTACACCGCATCTTGTCGACGGGTACTGCGGTGGTGCTTCGAGCGGCCCGGGATAGATCTCGATTCCGGCGACCTGGTTGGGAGGGATGTCATCAACGGTCTCCCAGTTTTCGGACATCCGGATTCCATCGAGATAGATTGTCGCCGGGCAACCATCGCGCATGAAGATCGAGTGCCCAAATCTTCCACTCGGTCTTACAGTAACGCCCGGTGTGGTTCCGAGGGCATCGCTAACAGCGAATGCGTGCTGCAGCGCAATGTCGCCGGCCGTGATGTAATGACCCATTCCGCTTTTCTTCCGTTGCAGAAACTCTTCAACCTCGGGGCGGTTCTTCGGCGCCCTGCCCACGATCACGACGCGCGACAATTCCTGAACTGGCTTGTTCAACAACACGTCTATGAACGCAGGTGTTCCGGTTGAAAGATCGACCGCAACGATGCGCGGCTCCAACCCTATGGACTGTGCGTCGACGCTGAACGTGCCGGCGGGTAACCCCCCGATCGCGAAGCGGCCCTCGCTGCCTGTAAGAGCCTCCAGACCGGTCCCGCGAACGATTATTCTTGCCCCCTGCAGTGGCTTTCCGTCGAGCCCGTGCACGACTCCAGCGAGGCTTGACGCTCCGCGCATCACGGTTGTCTCGTTGCGAACGGCCGCTCCGTCGGTCGAATCGAGAGCCACGGAGATCGCCGACGCGGAGTCACCGACTGTGAAATCCCGTCGCAACATTCGCGCGGGTGCGGTGGCGATCGTTATGATACCGGTCTGCCTCCCTGCAATCTCGGCGTTCGCGAAAAGTGTGTCACCGCCGGGAAGTCCGCACATCCGATAGCCGCCATCGGCATCCGTGCGGACAGGGACGCGGCGTTCCTGGGAAATCAGTTGTCCGTTCTTGAGCAGGACTTCGAGCCAGGTCACGACGACGTTGGCGCCCGCGATGGTCGCACCCGTTTCGGCGTCGCGCACCATGCCCGCCATTGCGCTCGTGGAGTCCCGGACTGCTCGCGCGCCGCAGAGCGTTGCCATCACCCGGGATGGTCCAGGAATTCCCAACGCGACGACATTGGCTGCTCCGTCGGCGATCGTCACTGCCCGCAGCGGTGACTCGATACCCAGGACATCGACCGAGGAATGAAAGAATCCCGCGATGTACTTTCCCGGTGGTATCGCGCCGATGCGGAATCGCCCGAGAGAATCGGCGTTCACCGTGTACTGTTTCGTACGAGTTTCCGCGTCGACGAATTGCACCTGTGCGTCGCCGAGCGGCATGTGCGCGACGCTGTCGTAGACGGTGCCAGTCACTGTTGCGGTGCGCCCCGTATCGGAGCGCGCCGGAGGTTGCGCGGGGACCGGAATCTGAGCTGCGTTGGCTCGCGACGCCGTTATCGCGATGAAAACCAGAGCGCCTGTCAACGACAGGGCGAGCGCGACGAGCGGTTGCCTCGGACACGTGTTGGGACGATTCATTGGCGTTTGCCGCAGGTCGAGTGTTTCCGTTATGGGCACGTGAACGTGTCGCGGCACGACGATGGAAGCGCCGTGCGCGTGAGAAGATACACCGAATTTCCGCACTCGCCGGGATCCGGGGCCCTGAACGCCCGGAGCAGTCCTGCGTACGGGGTATATTTCAGTTTCCATGGCAGACGCATCCCTCACCGCGCTGTACCAGGACATAATCCTGGATCACTATCGCCGTCCTCGTAACAAGGGAACGCTCGACCACGCGAGCGTGTCGGTCCCGATGCGCAATCCGCTTTGCGGTGACGAGATAACACTCGAGCTCGAGATGAATGGCGACGAGATCTCCGATCTGCGATTCACCGGCCGCGGCTGTTCGATATCTCAGGCATCCACGAGCATGATGACCGAGATGGTGAAGGGAAAGCGCGCAGATGAGGTCGGAGTTATCGGCGAGAGGTTTCGCGCAATGATCATGGGTGACACGGATGCGGCGTCCGACGCGGTACTCGACAAGGCCAGGGCGCTCGCTGGAGTCGCGCGTTTTCCTGCGCGCGTCAAGTGCGCGTTACTCGCGTGGAACGCTCTCGAGCGCGGACTGGCTGAGGTCGCGGCGCGGAGCGATACTGCGGATCCCGAGACGGAGCGCTGATGTACGCGATCGCCATCATACGCTATCGCCGACCGCTCGACGAAGTTCTCCAGGTCGTTGACGCGCACCGCGCATATCTCGGCACTTTGTACGATGCGGGAACGCTGCTTGCATCCGGTCCACTGGATCCGCGGAGTGGCGGGGCACTGCTGCTTCGTGTACCCGACGACTCGGTTCAGGAGTCGCTGGATGCCGTGCGTGACAACGATCCTTATGTAAAAACTGGGATGGCGCAGTACGAACTTCTCCCATGGGCCGCGATGACTGGACGGGAGAAGCTCGACCGGCTATAGGATGGAACGATGCGCGTTCGCCTGCTGTTCGGGTTTTACTTGCTGCTCGTACCTGCAACCGCGCGCGCTGAAGCACAGCGCGGAGACTCGCTCAGCGTACTGAACGCGGCGCGACACGCCCAGAGTGCCTTCGAACGCACGCGGCGCCACAACATTCCCATCGTCGACGACCAGGACGACCCGCAGCACTGCGAGGTCGAGATTGGGCGCATGTGTTACTGGCAGGCGGGCAGCGACGACAAGCCCGTGGCAGAACCTCGATCGATCACCCAGGCGCGACTCGAGCTCATAGCCAGGTTGACCCGTCTGAATGCGCTGTCGCCCCGCGACAGCTGGATATCGGGTCAGCTTGTTCGGTACATGGTTGAGAGCGGCGAGGATTCGGCGGCCCGCGCAGTGGTCCGAACCTGTGCATCCGTACGCTGGTACTGCAAGGCACTTGAAGGCTACGTGCTTCATGAAGCAGAAGATTATGCCGGTGCGGCTGCCGCATTCGATAGCGCTCTTGCAGACATGCCTGCGGCCGGACGCTGTCGCTGGAACGACATCTCGCTGCTCCTGAATGATGATGAACGAGTTCGCTACGAGCGCATCCCTTGCGGTCAGCGCGACTCGGTGGAGCGAATGTTCTGGCAGCTTGCGCGACCGTCGTTCGTCGTCAACGGCAACGATCGGCGCACTGAACATTTCTCGCGCGTGGTACTGGCCGATCTCTGCGAGAATACCGAAAATGCCTATGACATGAACTGGGGCGCAGACATGCGCGAGATGCTCATCCGGTATGGCCCGCCAGGCTGGTACACCAAGGGCCGGATGCAATCGTTCCAGTCGATTCCGATGCCGGTCGGGCACAGCAAGTCGCCGAGCTTTCACTTTGCGGCCGACATTGACGGTGACAGCGTACACTGGGACGCGTACGCACCAATCGCCAGAGAGCGATACGCTCCACCCTACATGGACACGCTGACACAGCTCGACGTTCAGTTTGCGATGCTCAAGCGTGGAGACTCTGCCCTGGTCGTCGCGGTCTACGCAAATCCTGTGGCTGACTCGGCGGCCGACAGGGCGTTTCTCGGTGTTTCCGGAGTCGCCCGCGACTCCGGCGCGGCCGATACCACCGAGGAGCGCGTCAGGCGCGTACGAACCGCATGGAAGGGGATGATGGTCGCAATGGAGACATTCAACCCCACGAGCCGGATCGATGCGCGGGCGCGCGAATGGCTCGAACCTCCTCCTCACGCGCGCGGCGCTCCTGACGTCTCCACCCTGCTCCTCTTTTCGGCGGATTCGGGTGCGCCCGCCGAGACGCTGGATGATGTGCTGCGACACGCCCTGACGAACAACGAACTGCGCGGCGCTCATCGGTTGGGATTGTACTGGGAAGTGTACGGCGACGACACACCAGCGACACCAGCACCCACGATGCCCGATTCGTCTCCTGACACTACGGTCACACGCGAGACTCCGGCCGATGACTCAGCGTCGGTCGTTGTCACGGTCGTGCGCACTGATGGGGGAGTGATGCGATGGCTCGGTCAGGCTCTGCACCTCACGTCGAAAGACTCGCCGCTCGCGGTTCGCTGGCACGACGTGCGTGACGCGACCGGTGTTGCGGCGCATTCAGTGAGTCTCGATCTGTCGCAATTGCCACGCGGCAACTACCGTGTAAGCGTTGCAATGGGTACGGACCCCGAGCACCGGACCGAGGTAGCCCGCGACATCAGGCTCCGCTAGGTTCGCGCCAAACCGGCCGAGGAGACCAGGCCGTCGGCCATTGCCAGTCGAAGCGTTCCCAACGCGGCGTCGGTTTCGTCGTGCGTCACGTGCAGTACGGTAATTCCCCAGTCCGCCTGCAATTCCGCAAATTCGCGCAGCACCACAGACCGGCGTTGTCCGTCCAGCGCGGAGAACGGCTCGTCGAGCAACAGCGCTCGAGGTTGCGGCGCGAGCGCTCGACACAACGCTACGATCTGGCGTTCGCCGCCACTGAGTGCAGCAACTCGGCGGTCCATCAGATGCTCGATACCGAATCGCTTCGCGATGCTGGACACTGTCCCGGCGTCGCGCGTTCCGTAGCTGATATTCTCTTGCGTACTGAGATGTGGAAAGAGATATCCGTGCTGCGGAACGAGACCCACCCCGCGGAGCTCCGGAGCGTTCGCGGTAACGTCAAGGCCCGCGATGCGCACATTGCCGGTGGTCGGTGCGACGGCTCCGGCAATGATCTCGAGTAGGGTCGTCTTTCCTGATGCGGTCGGTCCAGTCAGGACGCAGTGCGCAGCGGTGGGAACGACGAAATCAACGTCGCGAATCTCGAAATTTCCCACTCGAGCTCCGATGTGCACGCATTCAATCATTACACCGCCTCACTGCTTCGATCATACCGCAATGCGCGCAGTGCGATCAGCGGAACGATGGAGACAAGTACGAGCGTCGCGGCAATCGGAAGTGCGTCGCGCAATCCACCCGTCGTGAAGCGATCGTAACTGAGGACACTCACCACCTTCGGATTATACGCAAGAACGACGACAGCCCCGAATTCACTCACCGCGCGCGCCCACGTGACTATCGCCGCCGAGGCGAGCCCGCGGCGCGCGAGGGGGAACGTCACTCTGCGGAACGCGGTCCAGGACGTATCACCGAGCGTCCGCGCGACGAACTCAAACCGTTTGTCAACACGCGCAAACGCTTCGCGTGCCGCGCTTATGTACAGCGGAGCCGAAACGAACAACATCGCCGCGACGATACCTGCGGGTGTACCGACGACTCGCAATCCCATGTCGAGCAGAGCGCTGCCGAATGTGGTGTCGCGGCTCACAAGGAGCAGTATGGCAATACCGGCGACGGGGTGCGGGATCAGCAATGGAAGATCGACTATTGCCGCGACAAGAGATCGCCCGCGAAACGATGATCGCGACAGCGCGTACGCGATGGGCGATCCGCAGACGGCGGCGATGAGCGTTGCCGTCGTTGCGGTGACGAAGGTTGTTTCCAGTGCGCCGATCGTAGCTGGATCGCGCAGTGCGTCACCAAGTCCTGAAGCGCCGAGCCCGACGAGCAGAATAATCGGAACGGCGAGAAACAGAAGTAGCAGCGCGCCGAGCAGCCATGCAGTCGCGTGAGCGACAGAGATGTTGTTTCGCGCGGCGCGCACCGGTCGAGATCTATGGAGTCTGTGGCTTCGGAACCGATGTCTGAGGCTGAGGCTTCGGCGGAATCTGCGACTGTGTCTGCGGTTGGGTCGGTTGCGGCGTTGCTGTCTGGGCCGGAGTCGTGGACGGTGGATTGGTGCCCGGGACCAGCGGCACAGTCGTTGACGGCGCGGAATTCGGGACCTGAATCGGCGCCGAAATCACGGGCGGTGTGGGGCTGGTCAGGATTGGCGACTCGATCACGATCTTGCCGCCGAGGTAGGCCGTGTAACCGACGGCGCAGAAAGAAACCAGGGCGCCGAGCCCAACCAGAACTCTGAACCCTTTGGCCGGTGATAGCGCTTCGCGCGTTCGCGCGAGAGTGATGAGCGAGATGAGCGCCAACGCGCCCGTCACGCCAACGATCCACAGAGTTATGTCAGCGGCCGCTGAGTGCGTGTGAATGGAATCTGGCACCACGTACCACGCCTTTCGCACCACGTGATTTGCCCGATCGCCTGTCCACCATGCGGGGTAGATCGTCAATCCCGCGAGTGTGAGAGTGGAGAGAGCGTACATCCAGATCGCCCTGCGCTCGACCATCGCCGCGAGCAACACGGCGAGCGCGCCGATTACCACGAGCACGATCGGAAAGTGATTGATCAGAGCATGTAGATATGGCCAGGTCATTCTATCGATCCGTTGGACAGGGTTTATCGATCTACCGCGTCATGGGTCCCGGGCCGTATATTCTGCGGCTAATGACCCAAAACGCAATCGAAGCTCAGCATGTAACCAAGCAGTACACTGGGCACGTCGCGGTGCGTGATCTGTCGCTCGCCGTGCCAACCGGTTCGGTTTACGCCCTGCTCGGCCCCAACGGGGCCGGAAAGACGACGACTGTCCGGATGGTCCTCAACATAATCGAGCCCGACACGGGAACGATAAACGTACTCGGCCGACCGGCCACGGACCCCGGGTTGAGCGATCATATCGGATACCTCCCCGAGGAACGCGGGCTCTATCGCAAGATGAAGGTGCGGGACGTGCTCCGGTTCCTTGCCGCGTTGAAGGGGATCTCCGCGCATGACGCTGACCAGCGGATAGACCGGTGGCTGGACCGCCTGTCATTGCGGACCGACGAGCGCGACTGGGGGACGGCGAGGGTCGAGGAACTGTCGCGAGGCATGCAGCAGAAGGCGCAGTTCATCGGCGCACTCGTGCATGACCCTGAACTCGTCATTCTCGACGAGCCCTTCAGCGGACTGGACCCCGTGAACGCGCAGGCGCTCAAGGATGCTGTGATGGATCTCAAGCGTCGCGGCAAGACGGTGATCTTCAGCACTCACATCATAGAAAATGCAGAAGCAATGTGCGACGCGGTGTGCATCATAGCGCACGGTGAGAAAGTGCTCGATGGCACGCTCGCGGATGTGAAGGATCAGTACGGCGGACCAGCCGTCGCGAAAACCGTCATGGTGCAGCCATCGCTGTACGACATCTTCCTCCAGCGCGTTGGCGCAACAGGCGTCGAGCCGGGAATCCGTGGACATGGTTGAGACCAGCGCGAAGTTATGGGCCATCGTTCGACGCGAATACGTCGAGCGAGTGCGCACCAAGTGGTTCATTTATTCGACCCTGTTCGCGCCGCTGATATTTGCGGGGTTCGTCTTTTTGCCCCTGCTTCTGATGAGCCGCGATGCAAAGTCGGTCACGCCGCGCGTGCTGATTCTCGACGCAACTCAGAAGGGGCTCGGCAATCTCGTTGCGCGATCGATCGCCGTGGTGCAGAGCACCCAGGAGGAGGCTTCGACTGCGGATGTTCGGGTCGTCCAGCCTGATTCCCTCTCGATCGCGCGCGACTCCGCAACGAGCGAGGTAGCACATAGACTCGCAACCGGATTTGTAGTTCTCGACTCCACGACGCTCCGCGGAGACTCCGTCGACTACGCGGGGCGCAGAGCAGATTCTCGCAGTGACCGCGTCGCGATGGCAACCGCGATACGTGCGGGACTGGTGGGGCTGCGACTTCAGGCAAGCGGACTCTCGACCGGCGCGGTCGACAGCGTAATGTCGGCGCCACTGCCGGCGCTGCACGCCGAATCCATCAATGACGCCGGTCGCGACACGTCGACACCCGCGAAATCCATAGTCGCGACTTTCGTCGCGTTCTTTCTCTACATGTCGATTCTGTTGTACGGACAGAGCATGCTCAGCGGCGTGATCGAGGAAAAGATGTCGCGCGTGTCCGAGATCGTGATATCGAGCGTCAAACCGGAAACACTGCTCGCGGGAAAGGTGATCGGCGTCACCGCGGTCGGCCTTACTCAGCAGATCGTTTGGATCGGTGGCACGATCGCGCTGGTGTCCGCTCGTGCACTGCTGTTCGGCGCGCCCGCGGTGGCCAAGGCACAGGCGGCGGGCGCCGCAGGTGGTTTCGGATCGGCCGACATGCTCGCAGCCGTGGTGGCAACACCATGGAGCTGGGTAATCGCAGTCCTGCTGTTTCTGCTGCTCGGCATTCTGTTCTACGGCTCGCTCTACGCAGCGGTCGGCGCGACGGTCGGAAGCGAACAGGACGCCCGCCAGGCGGCGACTCCTGTCGTAATGCTCATAGTGCTGACTGCGTTGCTCATTTCACCGACCGTTTCGAATCCAACGAGTCAGCTCGCGCTCGTGACATCGCTACTGCCGTTCTCATCGCCGATCATCATGCCGATACGAATGGCGCTCACGAACGTCCCGGTCATTCAGGTCGTGGGAAGTCTTGTCATTCTGGCCGCCAGCTGCCTTGGCGCGGTCTGGCTGGCCGGACGGATCTATCGAGTCGGATTGCTCATGTACGGCAAGCGACCGACGTTCAAGGAACTGCGGAGATGGATATTCGCTTCGTGAACGAATAAGGGGACGGAGTGGGGACGGACTCCGTCCCTACTCCGTCCTAGCCCATCCGTCATTCCCGCTTTCGCGGGAATGACGATTATCTAGAAGGGCGTCGCTACTCCTACGATCCTCTACGCGCAGTACTGATCGAAAGCGTGAGTGAGATCAGTTGCGATATCGTCCGCCGACCGGCCCTCGATCTGGTGACGCTCCAGCATGTAGACAACCTTGCCGTCCTTGAGCAGTCCGATCTGTGGTGACGAAGGCGGGTAGCCGAGGAAGTAGCTGCGTGCGCGCTGCACTGCATCGACGTCCTGGCCCGCAAAGACGGTTGTGAGCGTGTCCGGCTTCTTCGCGTTGGTGATGGCCTTGGCGACAGCCGGACGGGCGTTACGCGCCGCGCAGCCGCAAACCGAGTTCACGACCACGAGCGTGGTCCCCTTGGAATCCTTCAACTTCGCGTCCACCTCGGCGGCGGTGCGCATTTCTTCAACGCCAAGCCTGGTAAGCTCGGCGCGCATGGGAGTGACTAGTCGTTCATCGTACATGATTGGTCCTCAGTGGTGATTACTAAAAATAAGCTAGTCACCAGCGCGCCGTTCCACACCCCCGGGTGGGCCGCCATCCCCGTGATGTCCTTTCTTGCGCTCTGCGTGGATTTCGCGGCGCCGCACGAACTGCGCTACACCGCCGAGTACCAGGGAAAAGATGCAGACCATGGCGAACCGCGAGAGAAAGGTGGTCGCGGCCATCGCCGGCCAGTCGCCGAACACTGCGCGGCCTGTACCCCATCGTTCTCTGCCCGCATAGATGAGCACCAGGCTGAGCAGCGACTCGACCGTCGATTCAAGCAGCGCGAACGCAGGCGCACGCCAGACCCACTGGTGAAGCGGATAGCTCGCGAGGTGGATCGTCGCGAGCGCGAGAAGAATTACAGGAATTGCTATGAAGGTGCCGACAAACGAATGCCAATCCAGCTGTTCGCCATGAGCGTTGGCGACTACGTGCAGCACTCGCACAACTACTCCAGCGATAATCGCCATCTCGACGACTGATGCGGCGATCCGGTGCCAGACGCTCCGTGGAGCGGAATGATACTCTGTTCCCGTCCCTACTTGATCCAATGTCCAATCCGCGACCAGCGGATGTCGGTGATGAACGGCAACGGCCGGTCCGAATCATCCGCATTGTACGAGTAGTACACGAACATCGGCTCTCCGCGCACGTTATCTCGTGGAACGAATCCCCAGTACCGGCTGTCCTTCGAGTCGTACCGGTTGTCACCCATCATGAAAAAGTGATTGGGTGGAACCACGATTGGACCCCAGTTGTCGTGTGACGGTTCCGCGGGAGCGGCCCCGAATCGCGACGAGGAGAGGGCGTACCGGTTCTGCCACGCGAATAGCTGGTCCGGATAATCCGGTTGCGCCGGTACCTGGCGCGTCGGATCTATCGCGGAAGCCGGTCGGTCGGATTCGACGCCGTTGACGAACAGCACGGCGTGACGCATGTAGAGAGTATCACCGCCGATTCCGATGAGCCGCTTGACGAGCGTCGGTGTCGCCTCGTTGCCGCGTGCAGCTTCGTCAGCCTGATACGGCGATTCGAAGACTACGACGTCGCCTCTCGCAGGCTCGCGATAACCGGGGATACGCATGTCGGTGAACGGGACGTGCGGACCATACACCATCTTGTTGACGAATAGCCAATCGCCAACCAGCAAGGTGGGAATCATGCTTCCCGATGGGATTCGATAAGCCTCGGCGATGAATGCACGGAACGCGAGGAAGATCGCGATGACTACCGCGAACCCCTTCACGTTCTCCCATATCACTTTGCCGGGCGACTGTTGCGCGAAGGGGCGCGCTTTACCGGCGCGCCCCTTCTGTACTTCCTTCGACACTCGATTACCGCCTGATCAGTCCTTGAGATGCTTGTTGACGAGCTTGGTCATGTCGAACATCGACACCTGCTTCTTTCCGTTGAACACGGCCTTCAGGTTGTCGTCCGCATTGATCATGCGACGCTCCTTGGGGTCCTGCAGATTGTGCTTCTTGATATACACCCACAGCTTCTTGGTGATCTCGGTGCGCGGCATCGGCTTGTTGCCGACCACTGCGGCGAGTTCCGGTGACGGCGTCATCGCCTTCATGAACGCTGCATTTGGCTTGCGAGCCGCGGCCTTCTTGGCTGGAGCCTTCTTCTTGGCGGGGGCCTTCTTGGCGGCTGCCTTCTTTGGCGCTGCCTTCTTCGCTGACGACTTCTTGGCCGTGCTCTTCTTCTTCGCTGGCATACAATCTCCTGTGAGTGCGGAAATTCCGGACGGGGAGCAAGCTATATCCTGTAGAGCAACGCGCAATAGGGGAACTGCGAATTCTCCTATGAAAATACCGGTTTTTCCCTCGGAGAACACGATTTTCGCATTAAAATCCCCCGGGGGATGTATCAAAGACCGCTCGAATCACATCGCTGGCGCGCAGCAAGCCGCTCGCTACCAACTCGCAGAACGCACTGCTACTCGACCTCCCGCCTGCAGTGAATCGGGGCGTTCCCACCACTGCACCATCACCGAATCACCCCGTATCGCCACCGTCGGACTCCTCGCGGGGAGATCGGGCTGCGACACCAGCAATCTCTGCTCGAAGATGTGGCCCATCGTCTGCGAAAGCGCGAGTCCGACCATCGTACGCTCTCCGTTCGGATCTTCGTACGCGACTACCAGCTTGTCGCCTTGTGCGGCTACCGAGACACTCGCAGGCCGATCGCCATACACCACCGGCACGGGCGAATGAAAGACGCCGTCGCCCGTCCCGAGCTTCCGTGCGTCCATGCTGTGCGTGAAGAAAACGCCCGGCCCCTCCTTCGCCTCGAGGAAGTACGCCACGTCCACATAGTTCGTGGTGCTGTCGGCGGCTACCGCCGGCGCGGGTCGCGTGCAGCCACGAAGCGAGCGGTCCAGCGTGTCCGCTGCCTGCACGATCATCCACGTTTTCCCCTGGTCGACTGAGCGCCCGACCATGAGGAGCGAGCTGCTGTCGTCGCGGACTTCCCACCATGCACCATAGACATCGGGTCCGGATTGCACAGTGCGAAGCGACCCAGGACAAGCCCCGTTTGGCACGGTCGCCGCCGGTTGCCGACTCGCCAGCGGCGGGGTCGCCGGGTAGCTCATGCTGCCGAGAGTGACCTCCCTCGACGAACAAGCGAGCATCATCGCGATCGGTACGGCGAGTGCGCCGAACAAGGAAAAACGCATGATGACCTTCGGCCCACAGTGCCGTACGAGCTGGTGATGCATGACTTGCTAATTTACAGGTATGTCAGCATTCAACGGCAACAGACGAGTCCCTGTACCGGCCAATGAGCCGGTGAAATCTTATGCGCCGGGCAACCCCGAGCGCGCTGAACTCAAGCTCCGGCTGGCCGCGATCGCGGCCGAGCGGATCGAGATCCCGGTAGTCATTGGCGGCAAGGAGTTTCGCAGCGGGAAAATGGCACAGGCGGTGATGCCGCACGACCACGCGCACGTTCTGGCAGACTGGCACATGGCCACGCCGGAGATGGTCCAACAGGCCGTTGCAGCCTCCAACGCGGCACGGAAGGAATGGAGCTCATGGTCGTGGGGCGACCGCGCCGCGGTGTTCCTCAAGGCTGCCGAGCTGCTTACGACGACCCATCGCCAGACGCTCAATGCAGCGACGATGCTTGGCCAGTCCAAGACTGCATTCCAGGCAGAGATCGACTCCGCATGCGAGCTGATCGACTTCTGGCGCTTCAATCCGTACTACGCCGAGCAGTTGTACGATCAGCAGCCGATCAGCGACCATTCGATGTGGAACCAGTTGGACTATCGCGGCCTCGAAGGCTTCGTGTACGCGGTCACCCCGTTCAACTTCACCTCGATCGCCGGCAACCTTCCCACAGCGCCGGCGCTCATGGGCAACACCGTCGTCTGGAAGCCTGCTGCGACAGCGATCCTGAGCGCGTGGTACATCTTCAAGCTGCTCGAGGAAGCCGGCCTACCACCGGGCGTCATCAACTTCGTACCGGGCGACCCCGTGATGATCTCCGACGCACTCCTGTCGCACCGGGATCTCGCTGGCGTGCACTTCACGGGCAGCACGAATGTCTTCAACAGCATGTGGAAGACGATCGGCGCGAACATGTCGTCGTTCCGTTCGTATCCACGCATCGTCGGTGAGACGGGCGGAAAGGATTTCATCGTCGCACACGCGTCGGCGGATGTCGATGCACTCGCGGTCGCCATCGCGCGCGGCGGCTTCGAGTTTCAGGGACAGAAATGCTCCGCCGCGAGCAGAGTCTACATACCCGAGAGCATCTGGCCCCAGGTAAAGGAGCGCGTGGTTGGAATAATGCAGCAGCTCCGCATGGGAGATCCGACCGACTTCCGCAATTTCATGAGCGCGGTGATCGATAATCGCGCTTTCAAGAAGATCAGCGATTACGTGGAGCACGGCCGCTCCAACGCCACGATCGTTCAGGGCGGCGTGGCAAAGGGAGACACCGGCTATTTCATCGAGCCGACACTCGTTGAGACCCGGGATCCGTCGTTCAAGCTGCTCTGCGAGGAAATATTCGGACCGGTGGTTACCGCGCACGTATATCGCGACAGCGATTTCGAGTCCATGCTCCGAACCGTGGACAGCACGTCACCCTACGCGCTCACCGGCGCGATTTTCTCCCAGGATCGCGCGGCGGTTCGCACCGCGATGAACATCCTGCGCGACAGCGCCGGTAATTTCTACATCAACGACAAGCCGACTGGCGCAGTCGTCGGACAACAGCCGTTCGGCGGCGCACGCGGATCCGGAACGAACGACAAGGCCGGCTCTCAGCTCAACCTCGTGCGCTGGGTTTCCGCGCGGTCAGTAAAGGAAACATTCTCGCCGCCGCACGACTTCCGCTATCCGTTCATGGCCGAGGAGTAGCGTAACCCGAAGCGACGATACGACCCTTGAGCGCCTCGAGCTCCTGGACAGTCAGCGGACCTGCCAGCGTGAACGACGTGCCATCCGGTGATATCCACATCACCGACTGAACATCCTGAAGCGACAGACCTCGTAGCTTCAGCGGTGTCAGATGCACGGCAGTCTCCGCACGAGCCGCGGCGTCCGCCGCGGCTCGTGCGGTCAGTGTGCGGCGTTCGGTGAGCGTAACCGTCGCACCGGAATCAAGTTTGAAAATGGTGCGGCGCACATGCGAGCCGCCCGAGTTGAATTCGTTACTGGCAATGACTCGTGCTCCCGTCATCGTCGGCGGCGATACCGCGAACCCATCAGTACGACGCAACTCGCCACCGATGAACGCCGATTCCGGCGCCGCGTCCGCAACTCGCGCGGTGACGCCGAGCGACTCGCGGGATCGCGACGATGCGGTGGCCGCCAACGCAGCAAGACTTGTGACGGTGGATGGGACCGTCATCGACTTCGCCGCCGATCCAGTCGCCTCCACACGCACGGCGGCTGGTGCGTTATTCGCACTCGCCGCGTCCAGCGCGGACGGGGCCGGTGGAACCGCTGCAACGCGAGTCCCCGTTTCCGAGACCGCCGCCCGCGGCATTTTCTCCGGACGAACGGTTGGTGCGCTCTTCGCCGCCCCACGCGCAACTGCAGGCTTGTTTTCCAGAGCAACTACTTTATCTCCGGTTTGTGTCGCGACCGGTGCCGCTACGGGAGCGCGTGGCTGTGACGATACCGGCACAAGTGCTGGATTCCGACGCAAGACCAGTAGCGCCCCAACCGCAAATAACGCAACGGCTGCGATCGGTGCGTAGATGCGCACACTACGCATCGAGGGCGCGCGGTGCGGAATGGAGCGCGCTGCACCGACCGATGCAACAACAGCCGAATCCTTCGCAGGAATCACCTTCCCGGGGATGTCATCGAGCGCAGAAAGGATCCGCGTCGAAGCGGCGATCAATCCGCGCGCTTCCGCCGCGGCTGCACTGCACGCCGCACAATCCGCTACATGAGACTCGACTCCGCCGGCCTCTTCCGCAGACAGAGCGCCGTCCAGCCAGGCGTGCATCGTCCCCTCGTCGATGTGTCGAGGGGTCGTAATTTCGTCGTCAGCCATTGTTCTGCCTCCCAGCATCTGCGCGTTGCATCTGTTCGTAACCCTCGACAAGTCTTCGCCGCGCTCGCGACAAC
>DATBNQ010000091.1:0-4483 GCA_036554185.1 Gemmatimonadaceae bacterium
GCGTCGTACACTGAACTGTCACCGTGCGGGTGATACTTGCCGAGCACGTCTCCAACGACCGTCGCCGATTTCTTGTACGGGCGACCCGGGACGAGACCCAACTCGTTCATCGCATAGAGAACTCGACGGTGAACAGGCTTCAGTCCGTCGCGTACATCCGGCAGCGCGCGGGACACTATGACGCTCATCGAGTAGTTGATGAACGACTCCTGCACCTCTTCGTGGATCAGCCGCGGAAGTATCCGCTCGCGGTTATTTGGAGCTGTCATGACGGGTCAATACCGCACTTGCGGCGGACACCTGGGAGGGCGCCACCTGATGATTTGGTCCATCTGTCGGGGAACCCCGGAATATAGCCGCGGACGAGGCTCTTGGCAACCCCTTGACCATACTCTAAGTCATTGTCGCACAACAACTTATGAGATCGTCCCGAAGGTCGGGACGGTGGAATCGATTACGGGGTTTGTTCGGGGGTGGACCGGCAGCGACTTTTGTCGCTACTCCTCGGTCCGATCAGCGGCATCGTGGGCCGCATTGTCGCGATCGATCGCCTCGCGCTCGGCCTTGTATCGCTCGTACCAGGTCCGTGTGACCTCGCCAGCCAGATCGCGATTCCCAAGTCCGAATGCGAGCGAGGCGGAAAGCGCTATTGCGCCAAACAGAATCGCGAACGCCGTGGTGACGATGTCGGTGGCGACGCCAAGTTCCTGCAGGGCCATGAAAATAGCGATCAGTATGACACCGCCCTTTCCGAAGCGCGACAGCGTCGGGCCGCCATGAATCGCACCTGCGGACGCCATGATGAGTCCGCCGACGAACTCGCCGAGCACGATGCCCACGATGATTATCACGATCGCGGCGATGAGGCTCGGGATGTAGCTGACGAGCTCACCGAACATGTTGCCGAGCGATGAAAGGCCGAGCGCGTTGGCGGCGATCATCAGAACGGAGAACATGACGAACCAGAAGACGACGCTCGCGGTTACTCGCGTCGGGTTCATGTGCGAGCCGGAGCGCTCCACTGCCTGGAGGACACCGCCGCGCTCTAGGATGCTGTTGAAATGAACGCGCCGGAGGAGCTTGTCTGTTCCCTTCTCGAGAAGTCTGGCGAGAAGGTATCCGGCGAAGAGAATTACAAGGGCGCCAAAGAGCGCGGGAACGTAATGATAGAGCTGGTCGAAGCTATCCTGCAGGCGATCGCCAAAGCTTGTCGAATCCATGGCGGGAAATCTATGTGCGGCCGTTCGCTGTGGGGAGGATTTTCACTCCAGATATCGTGCAAGGTACGGAGCGGTGCGGCTTGCGCTCGAGCGGGACACGCTGTCCGGCGTCCCCGACGCGACCACCTGCCCGCCCTCCTCTCCGGCTCCGGGTCCGATATCGATAACCCAGTCGCTTCCGGAAACGACGCGCATGTCATGTTCGATGACGATCACCGTGTTGCCGGCTTCCACCAGCCGGTCGAGCTGGCCCATGAGCCTCTCGATGTCGGACGGATGCAGCCCGGTTGTCGGCTCGTCCAGGACGTAAAGTGTGTTGCCCCGCGACATTCTCTGGAGTTCGGTCGCGAGCTTGATCCGCTGTGCCTCGCCGCCGGAAAGCTCGGTAGCCGCCTGACCGAGCCGGATGTAGCCAAGACCCACCTCGCGCAGAACGTCGAGCGATCGGCGGACGGGCACGTCGTCCGCAAAAAAGTCGCGCGCGGCGTCCACCGTCATCCCCAGCACCTCGGCGATGTTCCGGCCGCGATATCTGACCTCGAGCGTCTTCGGGTTGTACCGCGTGCCGTGACAGGTTGGGCACGGGCTGTAGACGCTCGGAAGAAAGAGCAATTCGACGAAGACGAATCCCTCTCCTTCGCAGGTGGGGCAGCGTCCCTTTGCGACGTTGAACGAAAAGCGCCCCGCGTCGTAGCGCCGGGCGCGCGCCGCTTTCGTATCCGCGAAGAGCTTCCGTACGTGATCGAACAGGCCGGTGTAGGTCGCAAGGTTCGAACGAGGCGTCCGCCCGATCGGTTTCTGATCCACGACCACCATCCGCTTGATGCTCTCGATTCCGCTTTCGATTCGGCCGCCGAGTGTCACCGGTGCCACATCCTCCAGCGGCTCGGTGTTGTCTTCGGCGATCGGAGCCGCATGGCCGAGCGCTTCCGCGACCAGTTCCACGAGCACCTGACTCACCAGACTCGACTTGCCGGAACCGGAGACACCGGTGATGGTGGTAAAAACGCCGATCGGGAATTCGACATCGAGTCGATCGAGATTGTTGCGCGTAACGCCCGTCAGACGCAGCCAGCCGCGCGGCTCACGGATTGTACGCTGCGGCAACATGTCACGCCCGAACAGGTGGCGTCGCGTTTCGGACGCCTCTATCTCCTGCAATCCCGCGGGCGGACCACTGTACAGGATGATTCCACCCTGCTCACCCGCCGCGGGTCCGACGTCGACGATCCAGTCGGCTCGTCGGATCACGTCGAGGTCGTGCTCCACGACCAGCAGGGAATTTCCAGAAGCTATGAGCCGGTCGAGGGCTGTAAGAAGCGCTTCAGTGTCGGCAGGGTGGAGGCCGGCGGACGGCTCATCCAGCACGTATGCGACGCCGAACAGATTTGAGCGCACCTGTGTGGCGAGGCGCAGACGCTGAAGCTCGCCTGGTGATAGTGTTGGTGTGCTGCGGTCGAGCGAGAGATAGCCGAGTCCGAGATCGAGGAGCACCGCAAGCCGTTCACAGAGATCTTCGGTGATTCGTTGCATTACAATCACCTTTTCGGGGTGCGCCGCTTCCAGTTTCGCGCCGCCCCGTGCCGTTCCGCGCGCGTACGGCTGCATGATCTTCGCGAGACGCGCGAGCGGGAGGCGTGAGATATCCGCGATATCGAGGCCGGCGAATTTCACCGACAGTGATTCCGGTCGCAGGCGCTTGCCGCGACACACCGGGCACTCGCTGCTCAACATGAATTGCAGCGCGCGCTTCTTCATCAATGCGCTCTGCGTGTTCGCGAAGCTGTGCAGCACGTGCCGGCGCGCACTCGAAAAAGTACCCATGTAACTGGGCTCTTCCTTGCGCTTGAGTGCGCGTCGCGTTTCTACCGGCGTGAATCCGGCGTACACTGGCACGACCGGCTGCTCATCGGTGAAGAGAATCCAGTTGCGCTCCTTTTTGGGCAAGTCGCGCCATGGACGATCGACGTCGTATCCGAGTGTGACGAGGATGTCGCGTTGATTCTGACCTTGCCATGCCGTGGGCCATGCTGCGACCGCACGTTCACGAATCGTCAGGGAATCGTCCGGCACCATCGAGCGCTCGGTCACTTCGTAGATCCGACCGAGTCCGTGGCACCTGGGACACGCACCCTCCGGCGTGTTCGGCGAGAACGACTCGGCGTACAGCAGCGGCTGGTTGCGCGGATAATCCCCCGCGCGCGAGTAGAGCATGCGCAGGAGATTTGACAACGTCGTTACACTGCCGACGGACGAGCGCGTGGTTGGCGATCCGCGCTGCTGTTGCAGCGCTACTGCAGGAGGAAGTCCGTCGATCGAGTGGACCTTGGGGACATCCATCTGATGGAACAATCGCCGTGCGTATGGCGCGACTGATTCCAGATAGCGGCGTTGCGCTTCGGCGTACAGAGTGCCGAACGCGAGAGACGACTTTCCGGAGCCGGAGACGCCAGTGAAGACGACAAGCGCATCGCGCGGGATGTCGAGATCCACGTTCTGGAGGTTGTGCTCGCTGGCGCCACGAACGCGGATGAAGCCTGCAAGGTTGTCGTGGTCAGTTGGCATTCGTGCGGCCGTCGTCGTGAAGGATGAAACGACTTCGGAGTGCCAGCATCATGCCATTTCGGGGAAGCGGGGGTTTCGGTGCGCGCGGTTTCGCGTGCGAGGTCAGTTACGGGTGCCGCGTTTGACGTCGAAGATCGCGCTTCGGTGGCATCCGCCGCATATGAGCCACTCGCGCTTTCGAGAGTAGCCCAGGCCAAACGAGCCCCCACCGATGGGGCGCGCCGTCATTCGGCCACCGCAGACGGGGCACGTGACCGATTGTTCGCCCAGGAAGGCGTCCTTGATCTCGGCAAGCTGGGTCGGAGAGAACTGGGCGGGTTCGGCCATCGATACAGTTTACCCAAATTCGGAGTTTATCGGCATCTGGGCGGCAAGCGGCCGGCTTGCGGTGGGACCGTGTGTCCGGGACCGGGGAGTCGTTGCCATGGGCCGATCGACCAGCCGCCCGTGAAGCGCGAGTTCGGGGCGATGCGGGGAAAGTTCAAAGTGCCGGCGTCGTTTTTTCGAGCCGCTCGCCTTCAGGTCGGACTGGAAACTGTCACGACTATCTTGCCGAACTGGGCGCCGCTCTGGAGTCGCGCGAACGCGTCGCGCCCCTGCGTAATGTCGAAGACCGAATCGATCGGCGGCAACAGGCGGCGCTCCCGCAGCTCGGTCGCCACCGCATGGAACTCGGCGTCGTTGCCCATCGTGGAGCC